>WGBU01000070.1 GCA_015494155.1 Deltaproteobacteria bacterium
CCTTGAGCCTTATTGGGGAAGGTTTTGACTGTGCGGGGCTGGACACCCTTTTCATTGTAAGCCCTATCAGGTTCAGTGGGCGTCTCATCCAGACAGTGGGACGGATATTAAGGCCCAAGGAAAGAAAGGAGCCCTTGATTTACGACTATCGGGATACAGAGGTAGGCGTGTTGGATTACCAGGCTAAGGCGAGGTCTAGAGTGTATGAGCGGTTGGCGGCTTAAAAGGTTGGCCCTGATTGTTTGCCAAGATAATGATAATAATCTATCGTAAAACCAAATGGATTCAATCGCTAAAATCTATATTCTAAAGGAGGAACCAAGAATGGCTAGGACCAGGCGACCCAAAAGGACCAATGAACAAATCATGAAGGCTCTCGAAGCCACTGGTGGTGTCTTAGTCCATACGGCCCAAAAGCTTCAAATGAGCCGTGACGGGGTGTGGAAACGGATCAAGAAGTCCCCCCAACTTCAACGGTTTTTCGAAGATGTCGTGGAATCGAAGCTCGACCTGGCAGAATCGAAATTGATGGAGTTAGTGGAAGCAGGCAACCTGGGGGCGATTATTTTTTACCTCAAGTGTCGGGGCAAGCATCGAGGCTGGGTTGAGCGTCAAGAAATGGTACATCAGGGGGATTTGACCATCCAGGTGGTACGGTATGCAGATGTCAGCAAAGGGTGTGAGTGCCAAGGAAACAAAGACTGTGGGTGTCAAAAAATTGACGATGTAACGGGAACTTGCGACACATTGGAAGCGCATTGACCACGCTTGATCCAAGGAAGGGGGACCAGACGACTATTTAAAGAGGGTAACTAGGGCCTTTATGAACGATTGGAACCCAGGATTGAAGATGGTAAAGCCTGCAAGCATGACGACCAAAAGCACTAAATAGCGCCTTTCCATGTTGTGCTCAAGGCGTAAGAGGTCTTCCCTGGTGGCTGTATACTTGAGGGCCTCTTTGATTTGGGCTGTCTCTTCTTTAAGGCTTCCGATCTCCTCTTTGAGGTCCCCCTTGGTAACAAGCTCATCCTTGAGCCCTTCCCTGACTGCCTCCTCCACCTGGACCTTGACGACCGTCTCCCTTTCCTGGGCCTCTTTCCTTATGGCGCAAAGGGATTGCTCAATGGCCCTCACGACTTTCTCGGCCTGTTCTTTTTGGGGTATGGCCTCCTCGATGGCCTTTATGACATCGTAAGGGAGAGATACTGCCATGTCTTCCTCCTACAATGAGAGTAGATTCTAGAACGGGGAAAGTCAAGAAGCCAGGGAAGGGCCATTGAGGCCATAGGAGGTTATCTAAGGCATTTACTAGACGAGGCAGAATCCCCAGTGATTGAAACGGTAAAAGGATTACGCAAGACACCAGTGGGGCCATAAAAGGGAGAAATCCCAGGCGGTGTTGAAAAGGCCATGTCACAGGGCATGGCCTTTGTTTTTTGGCATTGATTCAAGGTCCCCCCTAAAGGCGGAAAAATCCGTAAGGGTAGGAATAGGGTAGGAAAACTTAAAAGGGGTTACAACCTTTAAGCTGTAACCCCTTGATTTTCTTGGTAGCGGGGGCAGGATTTGAACCTGCGACCTTCGGGTTATGAGCCCGACGAGCTACCAGACTGCTCCACCCCGCAGCTGATTTTGTGTCTCTTATATAATCAGCTTGAACTACTGTGTCAAGCGATTCAAATCTAATGTGGAATAGCCACAACCTCTATCTGCCCTATAGCTCCCATCTTTTCTCCCACAATAATGAGCCCTCCTGCCACCTCTTGTATCTCATCTATGACGGAAAGGGCCTTTTTGATGGATTTTTCCCCCTGCACCAGATTCCCTATACTAGTTGCAACGGCATCGGCAACCGAAGGGGATTTAGCCAAGATTGTTACGGCATCTGCCTTACCGAGGCTCAGAGAATGGCCAATAGTGCCAGATGAGGTACAAACCCCATGGATGCCATCGACCGGATCGATCCTTACCCCTATTCGCCCGCTAAACGGAGATAGACCTGCCCATATCCCCACTGTACATGGCCCATTCAGTGATATAAAGCAGTCCCCCCCATTTTCTACGATCACCTCCTCTGAACCTGCGTTTAAGAGCCCCTTGCCCACGTACTCTGCAATTGCCCCTGCTACAGAGGCCATTGGTCCCACTCCAGCCACCTTGGCAGCACTGAGCATTTCTCTCACGATCCTTGGGGCAAGGTCATCTATTGGAAGTGGTACCTTGGCGTGCAAAAACTCGGGGTGTTCTCTAATGTATCCCTCGATAGCGAGCCTTGATTCTATTACTAATCTCTCTGCCTCCTTCTCCAGCAAGGAGGTGCTCTGGATTAGAAGGTCTGTCTCCTTATACTTTACCCGAAAACGGACAAGGCGTTGGTGGTGTGAAAATGCCCTGTAATCTCTGGCTATTCCCATTCCGGTCGAAGTGGCCTGTCTAAGAGTGAGGTAACAGCCTCTTCGGGTCGCTTACCTTCATAGATGACCTGATAGACTGTACTGGATATAGGCATTTCACATTGGAGCTTTACGCCCAGTTTATATATGGCCTTAGAGGTCTTCACACCTTCTGCCACCATAGTCATGGAAGATAAGATATTGGTAATGTCTTCACCGTGTCCAAGCCTTAGTCCAACCTGCCTATTTCTACTCAAATCTCCAGTACATGTGAGCACAAGGTCTCCCAGGCCTGACAGGCCTGCAAACGTAAGGGGACTTGCACCGAGCTTCACCCCAAGCCTCACGATCTCTCTGAGTCCCCTGGTGATAAGTGCTGCCCTGGCGTTCAACCCAAAGCCCATGCCATCTGAGATCCCCACTGCAATGGCCAAGACATTTTTCACTGCGCCGCCCACCTCTACACCGCGCAAGTCCTCACTGGTGTAGGCCCTGAACGTCCCATAGGAAAGGATATCTTGTAAGGCCTTGGCCAAGTCGAGATTTTTAGATGCCACTGTAACTGCTGTAGGGAGTCCTTGCGCAACCTCTTTTGCAAAGCTAGGTCCAGACAATACTGCTATACTCTCTGAAATCTCTTTTCCCAGTACATCCTCAATCACTTCTGACATAAAGGCTAGGCTTTCGTTCTCCACACCCTTTGCACAGGATACATAGACCTTTTCAGCTACCCCTTGCCTGTCTAAGAGGCCCTTTACCTGGGTAACTATGGACCGCATCCCATGAGATGGGACTACAAGGAACAGGATCTCACCAAATGAGATGGCCTCCTCAAGGGAACTTGTAAATTTTACACCTTCTGGGATGGTAACTCCAGGTAGATACTTGGGATTCTCACGTAGATCGACCATTTGATCAATGAGTCCCTGGTCCCTACCCCAGAGCACACACTCCACCCCTGAGACACCGAGGTGCACCGCCAGGGCCGTGCCCCAGCTACCGGCTCCAAGGATGGTTATGCGTTTGCCTCTCCTCATAATCAATCTTCGGCTAGCCGTGCCACTGCTGCAATACTATCATCTTCGCTAAGTCTTATGAGTCTTACACCTTGAGTGGCCCGACCTGTAGGCCTCACATCCCGTACAGGCAACCTAATGATGTGGCCAGACCGTGCCACCAACATCACCTCATCTTCGTCCCTCACATGCATTATGGCCACTACCTTACCAGTCTTTTCTGTTATCTTGAGATTTATAATACCCTTACCACCCCTTGCCTGGGTACGGTACTCACTCAACTCGGTGCGCTTTCCAAACCCACGCTCTGAAACAGTTAGCAGGGTCCCCTCGTCTTGGTCTATTACCTCCATACCTATGACCTCATCTCCCTCTTCGAGCCTTATGCCCCTAACTCCGGCGGCTATACGCCCCATAGGACGCACATCTGTTTCAGAGAACCTGATGCACAATCCCCCCTTGGTGCCCAATAATATATGGGAGGAACCAGTAGTGAGTTCAGCGGCTATCAATTCGTCATCCCCATTCACTGTGGCAGCAATGATCCCTTGGGGCCTGGGTCTTGAAAAGGCCTCGAGGCTCGTCTTTTTCACAATGCCCTTTTTGGTTGCCATGACCACATAACGATCGCTATGAAATTCTCGGACTGGAATAACGGCAGTTATCCGCTCGTTTTCCTTGTGTTCGAGGGGAAGTAGATTCACCAGCGCCTTGCCTCTGGAGGCCCTTGAGGCCTCTGGTATCTCATGTACCCTGAGCCAATAGAGCCGGCCCTTATTACTGAAACAGAGGAAATAGTCGTGGGTCGATGCCACAAATAGCCTCTCGATAAAGTCCTCGTGTTTACTCGATAGCCCAGTGACACCCTTTCCGCCCCTCTTCTGGCTCCTATAGAGGCTGAGAGGATTCCTCTTGATGTAGCCCTTATGAGACAGGGTCACCACCATGTCCTCTTCCACAATGAGGTCCTCAATCCTGAACTCTTTGACCTCATCTATGATTTGAGTACGCCTTGGGTCGCCATACTCCTCTTTTAATGAGATGAGCTCATGCTCGATTATCTCCATTACCTTGGCTTCGCTTGCAAGGATCTCTTTGTATTCTGAAATGGCCTTTAAGACCTCTTCGTATTCCTTTACGATCTTCTCCCGCTCAAGGCCTGTAAGCCTCTGCAATCGCATGTCCAGTATGGCCTGTGACTGGACAGGTGTAAGACCAAACCTCTCCATGAGACCTGCCTTGGCCTCCTGTGGGGTCTTAGACCCCCTAATAAGGGCAACGACCTCGTCTAGATTTTCTATGGCCTTTTTCAGCCCCTCCAGGATATGGGCCCTTTCCTCGGCCTTTTTGAGTTCATATCTGGTACGTCTTACTACAATGGTCTTTCTGTGTTGCAGAAAGTGATCCAAGAGTTCCTTTAGATTCATGAGTTGAGGTGCGCCATTTACAATGGCGAGCAAGATGATACCAAAGGAACTCTCCATTAATGTGTGCTTATAAAGGTGATTCAAGACCACCTCTGCCACCCCATCCTTCTTCAGCTCTACCACGATCCGTATTCCATCGCGGTCCGATTCATCCCTCACCTCATGGATGCCTTCTATCTTCTTTTGCTGGCTGAGAAGTACAATCTTTTCAATGAGTTTGGCCTTATTTACCTGATACGGGATCTCTGAAATCACAATGAACTCGCGCCCCTTCCGTGGCCTTTCTACTGTGGCCCTTGCCCTTATCTTGATTATCCCCTTTCCGGTCTCATATGCCGCCTTAATGCCAGAGCGGCCACAGATGAAGGCAGCAGTAGGGAAGTCTGGGCCTGGCACAAACTCCATGAGCTCTGCCACACTGATATTGGGGTTGTGGATCATAGCCACTAGGGCATCGACGATCTCTCCTAGGTTGTGTGGCGGGATGTTAGTAGCCATTCCCACTGCAATACCCGCTGCGCCATTTATGAGCAGATTGGGCACCTTAGATGGGAGGACTACTGGCTCCATGAGAGAGTTGTCGTAGTTGGGGACAAAGTCAACTGTGTCTTTATCGATGTCTGCCATCAGTTCGTGGGCCAATTTTTTAAGACGTACCTCAGTGTACCTCATGGCTGCTGGCGCATCGCCATCAATGGACCCAAAGTTCCCCTGTCCATCGATGAGTGGGTATCGCATGGCAAAATCCTGGGCCATCCTCACAATGGTGTCATAGACAGCGGCATCTCCGTGGGGGTGGTACTTACCTATAACATCGCCCACGATCCTGGCGGATTTTTTATATGGTTTATTGTAGTCGTTTCTGAGCTCGTGCATGGCATAGAGTATGCGCCTGTGGACAGGCTTTAGGCCATCCCTTACATCGGGAAGGGCCCTACCTATGATGACGCTCATCGCATAGTCTAGATAGGACTTCTTGAGCTCAGCGGCAATGTCACAAACGTCGGTCTTCTCCTTAAAAAGCTCGCCTTGTTCTGGCATGGAACGTGTGCCTCCAATCTAACTAAGTGTTTCGCCTGTGGTGGTCATGGTGAGAGTACAGTGTTTTACGCCCTTGAGTGCCTTTAATTTGTCTGCCAGAGAGCGAAGCTCACCAGGCATCCCTTTAACTATTGCTACTTCAAGGCAATTGTGATGGTTGAGGTGTACGTGCTGGGACACTATGACCATGTCGGGAAATGCGTGTTGAATATCCAGTATGGAATCTACCAATTCACGCTTGTGGTGGTCATAGACATAGGTGATGGTACCTACGACGACCCGGTCGCCAAATTCCTCTTCCCATTCCCTACTGACCAGCTTTTCGCGGATGAGGTCTCGGATGGCCTCGGATCTATTCTTGTATTGCTTTTCCCTTATGTAATTATCAAAGGACTCGATGAGGTCTGAGGGAATAGAGATACCAAACCTTGTTATAGACGTCTTTGTAGCCATTTGTGGGTTTTTTTACCACAAATGGCTACAAACTGCAACAAATCACTACATATTTGACGCAAGATGTTTGACTATACGGGGGCGCAATAAGATGATGAGTTCCCTCTTGTTGGTATATTCCCGCATATTCTTAAATGCATTACCTATAAGTGGTATGTCTCCTATTATTGGCACCTTGGACTCCTTATTTCCCTTGATCTCATCGATCAGTCCGCCGATTATCAGAAATTCACCATCCTTTACCTTGGCCATGGTGCTCATCTCCCTAAGATTTACCCTGGGGAGCCCCACCTCGCTCTCTGCACCCCTGGAGCCAAAACTCCTGTACTCTATAGGTTCCTGGAGCTGTGAGGTCACTGGTGTGAGCTGAAGAACTACCTCATCGTCGTCTGCTATCTGTGCTACCACTGAAAACCCAAGTCCTGACAGTATGCTCTTGGTGTCCACTGTATAGGTAATTATACCTGTCTCAGAGTCCACGGTGGACTCAACACTGTCTATATATCGTACACTCTCACCCACAGTAAGCATGGCGGGCTGTCCATTTAAAAGAGAAAGTTTTGGATTGGACAACACCTTCACCTTTCCATATTCGTTTAGTGCATTTAGGAAGAGGTCAAAGGTCTTGTCTGCCATGGTGACCCTACTGATGAACTTGATGCCATCGGTGGGATATATGGCCCCATTATCACCAAAGACCACATTGAAGTTAAATCTAGAGTCTTTGAGGAGATTGGTCCAGTCCACTCCAAGGGAATGGGTCCTTTCAAGCCGTACCTCTATTATCTTTGCCTCGATGATCACCTGTTTGGCCAACTCATGTTTCAGTGTATTAATATAGGATTCTACCTGTCTCAGCATGGAGTGTGGGGCAGTGACAGTGATTATTCCCAGTGGCTTGTCGATGGTATAGAAGAATCCTTCATGGCTCCTTGTGGACCTCACTGTGGCCGCTCCCCGTTGTTGTGCAGTGCTTGAACGCGAGATCCCTTCTGCAGCTAGGGCCCTATCCACACAGAGTGCCTGTTGGGCGGGTCTCGATGGGTATTGGCGCCTACAGGCCTCCCTGATCTGCATCTCTCGTTGCCTTGACACATCTCGCGATGTAACCAGTGGTGCCTGGGTCGTGGCGAGATTGAGGATCTTGTCGAGATTCATACTTATGGTGTGCCATATATCCAATTGAGTGCCGTCATGTTCTAAGGACACTGTACCCCGCACCATGCCCTGGGCAGTCTCTTCACTGCCCAAGAGGTCTCCACCCACACTCGACTGATAATTGCCGTTTAAGAATGGGGCAGGGATGTAAAACCTCTCCGTGTCCTTGTAGCCTACTACGATGGTATTCTCTTTGACTCTATAAAAGTAATCTTGTTGTCTTAAGAGATTGTCCAAGGCCTCCCAAAAGTCCTCGTCTGCCTTAATGTGTACCTCTACAGGGGCCTCTTGATCCACGTCGCTAGCGAAACTCAGGGAAAAGCCCTTGATCTCTACAAGTTTCTTAAGGACTTCCTTGAGGGGCACTGGTCCACCCTCTGAAGACATATCTGCCCCAACCTTTAGCTCTGGTAGCCCTGTGGAGGTCTCCTTTATATCCACCTCTTTTACCTTAAAAGAGGGGGTCCATTCCACCTGTGGTATGATGAAATGATCACCTTTGGAAGAGAGGGGCCTTGCCCGTGTTACCTTTCTCTCACCCACTTGATTTGTTGGGGGTGTCTTGGCGATTTCCTGCGCCACTTCCTTAGATATGTCATCGCTACTGCCCTGTTGCACCGGAGCAGCACACCCATAGAAGAGCATCATAATTCCCAAAAGACCCAATCTCACATATTTGGAAATATCCATGGTCACCCCCATTTTAATGCTTATTCCCCCTTCTTATCGGTCCTTTCTGTGAGCTCCTTTAGTTTTGACCGTGCAAAGGCCTTCATATTAGGTGGGATCTCCTCCCCTCCGTTCACCACAGTGACGTACTGGGCAGCGGCCTTGTCTTCCTCGCCCAAGGCCTCGAAGCTCCTAGCCTTTAACAGTATTGACTCTGGAGTAATGGGATATCGGGCCTCAATCCGATTGAGAATCCTTATGGCGTCCCTATATCTGGCATTTGCATACAGAAAGACAGCGTAGTTGTATAGCGTCTCATAGCTGGCGTCTGGAGAAGAAACTGCCCTCTCAAAATAGTTGATTGCCTCATCGTTTCTGCCCATCCTTGCCAAGGCCACTGCTGCAATAGATGATGCCTCACTGTCTTTTGGATCGATCTGAAGGGCCATCTTGGCATAATTGAATGCCTGCAATTCTTCCCTTGCCTTCCCCAGCGATAATGTTGCAATACGCTTTAAAAGATCTTCGTTGTCTGGCCATAGCTTGGCAGCCTCCTTGTAGAGGGCGAGTGCGGCCTTTATATTGCCAGAGGCCTCCTTTTCTTTTGCCTTGCTTAGGAGCGAACGGGCCTTTTCCACTGCCTCGAGAGAGGTCTTTAGGGAATACCCCTTCTTCACTACAAGATCAGACCCCTTCTTAATCTCTGGGATGATGAGTTCTGGGCTTTTCTTCACTTCAAGGGCGCCCTTGTTTGCCGCCTCCTCACCAGCACCCCAGGCCACCTTTTTCCCGGTAGGAAAGATCATGATGGTGTTAAACTTTTCAATGCTAGAAAGGCCCTTTAGACTCTTTATGACGTCCAGTACAAACGTCCAGGGCACGTCCTTTAAGGCCAGCGTTACAGTGCCCGACACGGATTCGTCCACTACTATGTTTTTTCCACTTATCTCACCCAGTAGCCTGAAGACATTGTGGAGGTCCATCTTGTAGAAATCCACACTAATATGTTTTGCCTCTTTCTCAGGGGCCTCTTTTCCGCTAGTTCCGCTCAGCTTATCAAAGGGCGAAATGGCCTTTTCCTTGGCCTTCGTTGTTGTCACGTTCTTCGAGGCCTCACCTTTTGTGCGGCTCTCCAACTCTGCCAACCAATGATCTACATCAAACGACTTCATCTTTGCCAAAGTGGCATTGGGGATCAGTCCTGTCACAGTAAGGCCCAAAAATAATACCAATAGAATTACCTTCTTCATTATTCTTCCTCCGGGTGGAGTAAAAGCACTCTCTTTCTTGGAACCATATTTCCCTCAATATCTTCGACTACTTCTGTAACTACTACCCTGTCTGGGAAAATCGCCGTGACCTTTCCATTGTTAAGTCCAATCCTATCCCCTAGCCTTATGGTATAGCCGATACCTGATGAATCCTGTGCCATTGCAATAGCACCGTCTCCCTCAAGTTCTACTACGCCCACAAGGGTGAGCTGTCCAACATCCAGGCACTCCAGTGGTGTATGACATACCTTTGAGAGGGCCTTTTTAAGCGATGCCTTTCCCGAGGCCTTCTTCGAAGGATGTCTTCTCACAGCCGCCTGGATGAAAGGCCTAAATGGATCGGGCTTGCCACTGGCCTCGTACCTATATGTAGATCTCTTGAGCAATCTCTCCAACCTCGCCTCAAGCTCCTTTAAGTGAACACCCGTCACCTTCTGGGCAGGCGCTTTACCCGTCTTACCATAGGCACACGGATAGCCAATTAAGATCATGAAACCGAGGCCAATTACCAACACTTTTAAGATACCTTGCCTTAACATGTGCTGCTCCTAGGACCAATCATTAACGCCTACGTCGCCTCTTACGGGCCTTACCCTTTTTGGCCCTGGCCTTCTGTTCTGCCTCTGTAAGGAATCTATAAGTCACTGCAGTACAGCTCGTATTTATTATCCATACAGGCCCCCTGTCCTCGGCAGCGACCTCGCCTCCACTATTATTTGAAGTAGAAGCAGGTACAGCACTCACAGCCTTGCTGCCAGATGGAGTGGATGATGATGCTGTTTGGCTCCAGATCTCTCGCTGCTTCTTTGCCCCTCCCATGGAGACATTTCTGATGTGTACGATCCTTGCCATTCGACTCACCTTGTCGAAGAATCTCATGGTGTTGTGAAATGGCCCCCTGATGCTCAAACGCACGGGTATTTCTGCATAAAAATCCTTCTTTACCTCGCCACCTGGGCTAAAAGATAGGAAATCCAGGTGTTCTTCATTGCCCAGGGAGGAAATCTCAGTGAGGATTGCAGGTATGTCTTTTGACTCTGGGAGTAGCTTAAGGGCCTTTTTTAGCACCTTGTCCATTTCCTTGAGTTCTGCCTCAAGCTGCGGGATAGTCTTGGCCTTTTCCTGGAGGATCCTCACCTCTTGCTTCAGTTTTGGGATCTTGCCTGAAATAGTGTCGAGCTCTTGTAGCCTGGGTGCGAGGAAGAGGAACCAGAACGCCACACATGGGGCAGCAAAGGCTATGAGGCAGATCACAAGCTTTTGCCAAAGTGGCATCAAATATACGCTCTGCTCTAGATCGGCCAAGAACTTCGTATTGGACTTCAAAAAATTTAGCTTCATCTATCCCTTGTCCTTAACATCCTGTGTCTTTTTTTCCCGCAGGCCTAGAGAGAGGCCAAACTCCATGAGTTCTTTTCCCATGATCTTCTTCTTCCTAGTCATGGATAACGAGACCGATGCCACCATAGGAGAGTGCTCTAGCCGCCTCATGAAGAGGGCCACTGTGTGGTTGTCCAATGCCACACCAGAGAGTGACATCTTTGTTCCTGAAAGGTTCATCTTAGTCAGCCACACCCTGTCAATAGGCATTGCAGTGACCACCTCGTCAAAGGCCCTTACTGTAAAACTCCTTCCCCGCTGGAGTTTCTCAATGGAGGTAAACTTGTTCTCTATTTCCTTTCTCTTCTTATTTACTTGGGCAATCTTTTTGTTCACAAAGGCCAGTTGCCTCTTTTGCTTTTCCAGGGCAGCAATCTCGTCTCGTTTTGACACCAACTTTCCTTGGACTGTAATGCCCACCGCCAGGAGCACTGAAAGCAACAAGAGCAAAGTCAAAAAGAATACAGATATCTGCCTTCTTACCGCCTCTTTCCTGCGCCATTGTCTTACTGGTAAGAGATTGACCTTAATCATAGTTCCTCAGTCCTAAGTGCTAAACCTGTGGCTATGGCAAACTGCGGGGCCACTGCATAGAGATAGTCTCGGTCTATCTTGTCTTCCTTCTCAACCCTCTTAAATGGATCGAAACGCTTTGTCTCTAGGCCTGTCACATCCTCAAAGATGTCGCAAATACCTTCTAGGAGGGAACTTCCGCCAGACATCCATATACACTTTGGAAACTCCTCTGGACTTGCATTGGACTTAAAGAATTCGACTGCCTTTCTCACCTCATGTGCCCAGCTATCCACTATTTCACGCACAATAGAGGACACATCAGATAAGATGGCCGGATCGTCACTACCCTTGATCTTTATGGTCTCTGCGTCTGAGTAGTCGATCCCCAAGGTCTCGGCAATGGTCCTGGTGATCTGTTGCCCCCCTACAGACATGTCCCTAGTGAAAAGTGGCATCCCATCCTTCACTATACTGAAGGTACCCATGCTTGCACCTAGATCCAAGAGCACAACACTTTCTGAAGACGTACCCATTGCCCCTTCAAAGGCATTTCCTATGGCAAAGCCGTCTACATCGATTACCGCAGGCCTAAGCCCTGCATTCTGGAGGAGTTCTGCATAGGAGTCCACCACCTCTCTTTTTGCTGCCACAAGAAATATCTCGCTCTCCATGGTGCCTTTGGCAGTGCGTGCCTCCCCGATCACATTGAAGTCCAGATATACCTCTTCGATCTCAAAGGGGACATAGTTTTCCGCCTCAAAGATTAGATTGTCTTCGATCTCCCTCTCGTCACTGTATGGGACATTTATCTTTTTCACAATCACTGAGTAGCCAGAGACAGATGTGGCAGCACGCCTAATCTTGGGCTGGAGGTTTTGGATCAACGTCTTTAATGCCTCTTCCAGCGCCTCTGGATCCTTGATAGCACCTTCTTGAATGGCATTTCGAGGGACCAGGGCCCGCCCGATCCTACGGAGTACCCTTGAGTCGCCATTTGTGCCAAATTCCACCACCTTCAAGGTGTGGGAGCCTATGTCTACGCCTATAAGTGGCCGTGCCTTTCTCTTGAAGAACTTGTTTCTGCCAAATTTCATAACACTCCAAGCTCTGAATAAGATTTCATTTGACCATTAACAAAAAAATATATATAAACCTCCATCGATTCCTAGACCTAGTTTATCGGTATCTGGGTTGACTATCGGCACATAACACTTTTTTCTTTACACAAAAAAAAACTTTTTGCATATTCCATGCCTTGTACATACTTTTAGAACCTGAACAGCTATGTGAATCGTAAAAGGTATAGCCATGTATAATATCAATAAAATCAGAAATTTTTCTATAATCGCCCATATCGATCATGGTAAAAGCACCCTCGCAGATCGGATACTCGAATTCACTGGTGCAGTAACCGATCGATTAATGAAACAGCAATTTTTGGACCAAATGGACATAGAGAGGGAGCGGGGTATCACCATAAAGGCCCAGACAGTTCGTTTGAATTACCATTCCAAGGACGGTGGGGACTATATTTTGAATCTCATAGACACTCCTGGACACGTGGATTTCTCTTATGAAGTCTCAAGGAGTCTCGCGGCCTGTGAGGGTGCACTGTTAGTGGTGGATGCGACCCAAGGGGTCGAGGCCCAGACCCTTGCCAATTGCTATCTTGCCATAGAAAACGATCTCGAGATCATTCCAGTACTCAACAAGATCGATCTTCCAAGCGCAGACCCAGAGCGGGTAAAACAGGAGATCGAGGATGTAATCGGGCTTGATGCACAGGATGCCATACTGGCGAGTGCCAAGGAGGGTATTGGCACAGAGGAGATCCTTGAGGCCATTGTAAAAAAGATTCCACCCCCTAAGGGAAGTATTGATGCCCCATTACAGGCGCTGATATTTGACTCATGGTTCGACCCCTACAGGGGTGTAGTAGTCCTGGTACGTATCGTAAATGGAACTATTCGGCCTGGCATGAAGATCAGGATGATGGCAAGCAATCACACATATGAAGTGGATATTGTGGGTGTCTTCACCCCTGCCCTCACCAAAAAAGATGCACTCCGCTCTGGAGAGGTAGGCTTTATCACCGCTGCCATCAAACAGGTCCGAGACGTCCAGATTGGGGATACCATCACAGAGGACAAGAGGCCTGCGGCCTCTCCCCTACCTGGATTTAAGCCGGTTAAATCCATGGTCTTTTGCGGGCTCTATCCTGTGGATTCTGGCCAATATGAACAGTTGAAGGAGGCAGTGGAAAAGCTCTGGCTAAACGATCCGGCATTCACCTTTGAGCCCGAGCAGTCTGCCGCCTTGGGCTTTGGTTTTAGGTGTGGATTCCTGGGACTCCTCCACATGGAGATAGTAAAGGAAAGGCTCGAAAGGGAGTTTGAACTCACACTCTTAAGCACTGCTCCAAGTGTCTCGTACAAGGTGGTCTTAAAAGACGGCACTGAGACAGAGATCCAAAATCCTGCCCAGATGCCCCCTCCAGACAAGATAGATGCCATCATGGAACCAATAGTGAGGATGGAGATCTATGTGCCCAAGGACTATATCGGCGCTGTTATGAAGCTGTGTGACGAGAAGAGGGGTAGGCAACAGGACATGAAGTACCTCAGCCAAGACAGGGTGCTCTTGACCTACGAACTACCCTTTAATGAAATAGTCCTAGACTTTTACGACAAGCTAAAATCTGCCACAAGGGGCTATGCCTCAATTGACTATGAATTCGCAGGCTACAGGCCCGCCGACATGGTGAAGATGGACATCCTCATAAACAAGGTCCCGGTAGACGCGCTGTCTGTCATAGTCCACAAGGACAAGGCATACTACAGGGGAAGAGAGCTCGTGGGGAGACTGCGCTCTGTCATTCCAAGGCAGCTCTTCGAGGTGGTCATTCAGGCCGCCATTGGATCCAGAGTCATCGCCAGAGAGAGGATTGCCCCATTGAGGAAAGACGTGACAGCAAAGTGTTACGGTGGCGATATCACGAGGAAGAGGAAACTTCTTGAGAAACAGAAGGAAGGAAAAAAACGGATGAAACAAGTAGGCAGAGTGGAAATTCCACAAGAGGCCTTTTTAAGTGTGCTCAAAACCGATTGAAACTCCTTGATTTCCTCTAAAAAGGGCGCTAGACTCCTAGAAAATGTTTACAGAACACACCCAAAAAGAAACCGTTCAGCGGTCGTGGCAGGCCATAGTTTGGGAATACACCCAGGCCATTGTCATAGCCCTCATACTCGCCCTCTTTATCCGCACGTTCTTTGTCCAGGCGTTTAAGATACCATCTGGCTCCATGATCAAGACCTTGCTTATAGGCGACCACATCTTGGTGAATAAGATGGCCTACGGTATCAGAAACCCCATAACTAGAAATTCTTGGGTAGAGTTTTCCACGCCCAAGAGGGGTGATGTCATAGTGTTCATCTACCCAGTGGACAGGTCCAAGGACTTCATAAAACGTGTAATCGGTATCGGGGGCGATATTGTGGAGATCAAGGACAAAAAGGTCTTCGTAAATGGACACCTCTTTCCTGATCCACCAGGGGTCCAACATACAGATCCAAGGATATTGCCTGCAAGCATACAGCCCAGAGACAATTTTGGGCCAGTCATCGTGCCCAAGGGATATCTCTTTGTCATGGGAGACAATCGTGACCAGAGCTATGACAGTCGTTTCTGGGGTTTTGTACCAGTGAGGGATGTAAAGGGAAAGGCCTTTATCATCTACTGGTCGTGGGATTCAGAACACTTCAGACCAAGACTTGGTAGGATCGGCCACCTGATCAAGTAGCCATGAACAGGGCCAGGATAAGGACACCTAGTGTAGGTACCAGGCGATACTCCAAGGGGAGTACAAATCTGAAGGAACGCCTGCTGGCTGTCATAGTTTTAATCCTCCTCATATGGGTGACTGCCGGGCCTTTTGGTCTCTTTAGACTCTATCGTTTGAAGGAGGAGCGAAGCGAACTCAAACTAAGAAAAGAAGAGATCAATAAGAGGATAAGCTCCCTCAAAGATGAGATCGAAAGCCTCACTACCAATAGAGAGCTCCAGGAAAAGCTAGTAAAAAGTGAGCTTGGTTGGGTGAGGGACAATGAACTGCTCTATATTTTTAGGGATAAATAGAAGGCTAGGCCAATATGTTGAAATTGAAGGACATAAGGGCATTCAAGGATTATCTGAAGAGTGGTGAGTGGGAAGAACACTTTGACTATAGGACACCAGATGGCCAGGGGGAGATGTTAGACCTCATAGAAGAACTCTTTGAACTCTGTGAGATCGCAGACGATATCCTTACAAAAAAACTCTACAAGAATATGAGTGGTGAGGGTGGAGAAGAAGAACCACCCAAGATGAGTACACTATGATCAGGACAAAGATGCACATAAAATATGCAAGGTTGAACCTACAAGAGGCAGAGACCGCCATACAGGAGAGTGAGTTTGAGAGGGCACTTTCAAAGTGCAGGGACAGTGCCATATCCCTTGTGAAGGCCATCAAAGAGGCTGTTCCAAGGGAGAATCTGTGTCTCGATCCAGTGGACATGAAAAAATTGAAGAGACTGGCACTGGACCTAATGGACTCTGAGGCCGCAGCAGACAAGCTCATAAACACCATCTCGGGTATATTAAAGGAGGCCGAGAGGATAGGACCTTCTAGGATAGATGCAGAAAGGCTCCTTTCCCTAACTGGTGAGGCTTTTCACATGGTGCACGACCTCTTTGCCCCATCACTTCCAGAGGTGTGATCTAAAAACTTCACACAATAGAGCCCCTGACTTTTGAATTGCCAATTTTGCCTTAAAGTGTTATTTCAATCACCATGATTGCCTTTGACCTCTTCTGTGAAAACGATCATGTCTTTGAGGCATGGTTTAAGGACAGAGACACCTATGAGGAGCAGTCCAGGCGTGGCCTCATCGAGTGCCCCATCTGCGGGAACAACAATATAAAGAAGAGGCCGTCCCAGTTTGCCATCATGAAGGGCGGTAAAAGGGAGGCACAGGGAGAGGGCCTTAGCGAACGGGATGCTGCCATAGAGGTCCTCAAGCGCATCCATTCATACGTTATGAAAAATACAGAGGATGTGGGGACCAAGTTTGCAGAGACAGCCCTTAAGATGCACTACGGTGTGCTCGAGCCCAAAAACATAAGGGGCGTTGCCACAGAGGAGCAGGAGAAGATGTTACAGGACGAGGGAATTGACTTCTTCAAACTCCCTGTCTTGTCAAAACAGCGTGGAGAAGGGGATTCATAACCCATGGGCGAAAAGCTGGAGATACGTATAGAAAAAGGCCACTGGGTGGTGATGGAGTATGAAGTACGCCTTAAGAGCGGCAAGGTGGTAGATTCATCGCAGAAGTCTGGGGGACCAGTGGCCTTTGTATGTGGAAATGGCGACTTTCCACAGCCTGTTGAAGAGGGGATCATAGGCCTTGGGCCAGGAGAAAGGAGGCTAATCCTTGTGCCACCACAGTTCACATATGGCCCCTACGACCCGAAAAAGGTGTGCCTTGTGGCATCTGAGCGCATTAGGGACACCGTGGAGATGGGAAAGGTAGTAAAGGCCCCTGACGAGTTTGGCATAAAAAGGCCCGCTGTGGTGCGGGCAGTATGGGAGGGGGCTATAATGCTCGATTTCAATCACCCACTGGCAGGCCAGACCCTGCACTTCGAGGTCTTCATAAAAGAGGTCAGACCCACCCGCCCAGAGACTAAGCACATAGATGCCCAAGATTCAAACGGGTCAGATGGTAGAGACGTCATTTTAAAGCATAGTGAGTTCGCATGATGGAGAATATCTTTAAGAGGGCTGGCCTCGGTCACATCTACGAAAAGGTCATTTCAGGCCAAAGGCTTTCAAAAGAAGACGGTCTCACCCTGTTCAATACGCCAGAGCTCCCACTTGTTGGCTACCTAGCCAATATTGTCCGTGAGAGGGAAAATGGCGACAAGACCTATTACATCTATAATCAACACATCAATTACTCCAATGTATGCAAAAATCTATGTAAGTTTTGTGCATTTGGCAGGGAAAAGGGTGCAGAAAAGGCCTTTGAGATGACCCTTAGTGACATTGAGAATGAGGTGCGTGAAAGGCTCGATGAGCCCATAAACGAGATCCACATAGTTGGTGGGTGCCACCCAGACCTCCCTTACGACTTTTATATGGAGATGCTAAGGCGCATAAAGGCCATTCGTCCAGAGTGTCACATACAGGCATTTACGTGTGTAGAGATCGCCCACATCGCAGAAGTTGGAAAACGCTCTGTCGAAGAGACCCTAAGGGACCTTGTGGATGCTGGGCTAGGCTCCATCCCAGGTGGCGGGGCAGAGGTCTTTAGCCCCAGGATACGGGAGAGGCTCTGTCCTGAGAAGTTGAGTGGTGAAAAATGGCTAGAGGTGGCAAAGACCGCACATCGGATGGGCATAAAGTCCAATGCCACCATGCTCTATGGCCATATTGAGACAGTGGAAGAGAGGTTAGACCACCTGATCGCACTTAGAGACGCACAGGACGAGACAGGTGGTTTCATGTGTTTCATTCCACTCTCTTTTCACCCGAAAAATACTGGGCTCGAGAGCATCTCCCCCACAGGTGGTGTGGATGACCTTAAGACCATTGCTGTGAGCAGGCTCATCCTAGACAATTTTCCCCACATAAAGGCGTATTGGGTGATGCTGGGAAAGAAGGTGGCCCAGATAGCACTATCCTTTGGTGCAGACGACCTTGACGGCACAGTACTTGAAGAGAAGATCACCCATATGGCTGGGGCAGAGAGTGAAAAGGCGCTTTCTCGAAATGAGATAGAACATATCATCCGTACTGCAGGGCGCATACCAGTGGAAAGGGACACCCTGTATAACGAGATTCACCATGGCTGATACGGCGACTTGTGTGGAAGAGATAACAGAGAAGGTCCTCTCTGGTGAGAGGATTGATGAAGGCGAGGCCCTCACCCTATTCGAAGATACAGGGCTTGCCCAGCTTGGGCACCTCGCCAATGAGGTGAGAAAGCGCCTCCATCCTGAGCCCATAGTCACTTATGTAATAGACAGAAATATCAACTACACCAATATCTGTGTATCAGGCTGCAAGTTCTGCGCCTATTATAGGGCACCTGGGGAGCCTGAAGGGTATGTACTCGACGAGGATACACTTAGAAGAAAGATAGAAGAGACCATCTCACTTGGTGGTACCCAGATCCTACTCCAAGGTGGCCTACACCCCGACCTCTCAATAGAGTATTATGAGAGGCTCTTTGGCTTTATAAAGGACAATTTCAATATCCACATCCATGCCCTGAGCCCACCAGAGGTAATACACATATCCACTCTTACTGGACTTGGCATTCATGAGGTACTTAAAAGGCTTCAGGCTGCAGGGCTTGATTCCATCCCCGGTGGCGGGGCAGAGATCCTCGTGGACAGGGTGAGAAAGATCATCTCCCCCAGGAAGGCGTCGGCCTCCCAGTGGCTCCAGGTAATGGAAGAGGCCCACGGGCTTGGGATGCGCACCACGGCCACTATGATGTTTGGTCATGTGGAGACGAGAGAAGAGCGCATAGAACACCTCTCACGCCTAAGGGACCTCCAGGACAAGACAGGAGGATTTACGGCGTTCATACCTTGGCCGTTTCAGCCCAAAAACACCGCACTCCCCATGCAGGAGTCTACTGGCGAGGAGTACTTACGCACACTGGCAGTGTCGCGCATATTTCTCGACAATTTCGCAAATGTCCAGGCATCTTGGGTCACCCAAGGGCCAAAGGTGGCCCAAATAGCCCTCTACTTCGGTGCCAACGACTTTGGGAGCACCATGATAGAAGAAAACGTGGTGGCAGCAACAGGCGTTGCCCACAGACTCTCTGAGCAAGAGATGAGGCGTCTCATCGAGGAGGCAGGTTTTAGGCCGTGTCAACGTCTCATGGATTATACGCTGGTGGAGTCCAAGGGTTAACATGTCCCAGGTAAAGGTAGTAATCCATAGTGCGCCGTGGGTCCTCCCCATCTCAAGGCCGCCTATAAGAGAGGGTGCCATTGCCCTCTTTGAGGGACGTATTGTGGGCGTGGGTCATGGCCAAGATCTCAGGCTAAAATTCCCAGGTCACGAATTCCGCTTTCACCCAGACTCCATTTTAGTGCCATCCTTTGTAAATGCCCACTGTCACCTGGAGCTATCCCCATTGAAGTGGCGCCTTACCCCCACTGCCTCTCTCACCTCGTGGGTGAAAGAACTGGTCAAGGCAAGAAGCACCATTGGGGCAGAGGAATGGGTGCCTGCCATAAAAGAGGCCATCAACGAACTGGTCGAGGGCGGCACACTGGTAGTAGGAGACGTGGGTAACACAGGGCTTGTACCGTCTATCATGATGGAAGAGGCAGATGATTGGCCCCTCTCAGGCATCCACTTCCTTGAGATCATCCAGCCAGAGATGCCCTCAGATGGCGATCCAGAGTTGACAATCATGAATGAGGAGGCACCACTCATTGAAAGGGCCTTTCCTATGGAAATCACCCTGTCTCCCCATGGTGTACACACTGTCCATGCCTCAATCCTTAGTGCCATAAAGAAGAGGGCACAGGAACGGGGGCTCCCATTTACGTTACACGTAGCAGAATCGCCGGAAGAAATGGAATTTCTCATAAGGGGCGAAGGCCCTATGCTCGAACTCCTCCAACACCACGGCCGCGACACCTCGAGGCTCTCTATCCCCAACAAGGGTCCTGTCCACTTCTTGGAGGAGCTCGATCTTTTAGACCAAACGAGCCTCCTCGTACACTGTGTGCAATTGAGCGATGACGAGCTCGATATCATTAAGAAAAAAGGGGCAAATATATGTCTTTGCCCTAGGAGCAATACCTTCTTGGGGGTGGGAGAGCCCCCCCTTCAAGAGATGGTGAGACGCGGGATCAATTGTGCCATAGGCACAGATAGCCTCGCTAGCAACGACAAGCTCGATATCTTTTCTGAGATGACCGCCCTAAAGAGGATTGCGCCAGAGGTACCATCTGGCACCATCCTCAAAATGGCAACCCTCGGGGGCGCAAAGGCCCTGGGGCTAGAGAGTCGTTTTGGTTCCCTCGAGTTAGGAAGGTGTTCCCCTGTAGTGGCCCTACAGCTTCCCCACATCCCCCATACTACAAAGGATGTAGAGGAGGCCATTGTGACAAGCGGGACTCGACACGCCTTTCAAATCGAGATCATAAGGTAATGACACTCAAGGTTGGTATCGTCAACTTCATCAATACGGCCCCATTCTATGAACCATGGAAGGATATTGGGACACCAGAGGGCTGGAGCACAGTAGAAGGGGCTCCATCTAGGCTAAACACCCTGTTAAAGGAAGGAAAGATCGACGCAGGCCTAGTCTCATCCCTCACCTATGGGGAGCACCCCGACGATCTTGTCATCTTGAGGGACATCTCCATAAGTGCCAAAGGGCCTGTAAAGAGCGTCTTGCTCCTTAGCCCATTTGACATACGAGGGCTTGGCCAAGCAAAGGGCCCCACCACCATAATCGTCACCCCTAAGTCAGCCACATCTGTCATGTTACTTAGAATTATCCTCGAGGTCTTTTACTTCAAAGAGTATGGAAGGGACTTTGTCTTTAGACAGGGTGGATTCTCCCAGGCAGAGCATCATGACCTACCATATCTTTCCATAGGCGACGAGGCCCTTACCCTCGCGAAAGTTCACCATTTTGGCCATGTCTATGACCTTGCGGAACACTGGATAGAGAAGACCGGACTCCCATTCGTCTTTGCAGTAATGGCCGTAAGGAAGGAGGTGGCCAAAAGATTTCCAGAAAGGCTTAAAGCACTCTACCAGCACATAAGGCACTGTAGAGAGATTGGCCTAAAGAGGCTTGGAGAGATTGGCAGTGAGGTGTCAAAACGCATCCCCATGACGCCCAGCGAGTGTCTTTGCTATCTCGAGGGGATCGACTATGACCTGAGTAAGAGAAAAGAGCAGGGGCTCATCCAATACTATACGTATCTAAATGAGCTGGGCGTCATTTTGAAGACGCCCAGCCTCAAATTCTTTCCAGAAAAATCCAATTATTCATAGAGGGCCCCACACTCCTTCAGCCTTCTTACCACCCTGTCTTTACCAATAAGTACCATGCAATCAAAGATACCAGGGCCCTTCAATTGTCCAGTTATCACGGTCCTGATCCCATTTATTATGATCCCTGGTTTTACGCCCTTTTCATCACAATATGCCCTCACTACCTCCTCTGTGGTCTCGAGGGTCCATGAATCGACGGAGTCTAGCCGCTCTCCTAGCTCTGGCAACAACTCCTTGAGCTCTGGGTGCTTGTGAATATTTTTCTTTAGCGCCTTTTGATCATACTCGAATTCGTCTGAGAAATAGGCCCTCCCTGGCCCAATAAAGTCCTTTAGGGTGTGAAACCTGGTCCGGATGAGGTCTATGGTCTTAAGGAACCAGTCGCGTCTTTCTCCTTTATATGCCTCATCCCACAGGCCTGCATCTCTTAACTCCTTTTCCACATATCCTGCGAGCTCTTCTACTGGTATGGTGCGAAGATAATGGGCGTTTATCGACAGGGCCTTTGGATCTGTGAAGAACTTCTTGACCTTTTCCTTGTCATCAGGATTGAAATTGAAGACTGCATTCGCCTTGCTTATCCCCTCAAGGGAAAAGGCCTCGATGAGCTCTTCCTTGGAGAAGATCTCACGATTGTCAGACGTATGCCATCCGAGTAGCACCAAAAAATTCACCAAGGCCCATGGTAGGAAGCCATGTTCCCTGTAAAATTGTACACTCACTACCTCCCCATGGGTACGCTTTGAGATCTTGCGCTTTTTGGGGTCGAGGGTAAGGGGCATATGGGCAAAGACAGGTGGGGTGGCACCCAAGGCCTCATAGAGTAGGATCTGCCTTATGGTGTTTGCCATGTGGTCCTGGCCCCTAATGATGTGGGTGATCCTGTCCCTTATATCGTCCACTACATTACATAGGAGATAGAGAGGCCTACCATTAGAGCGTACGATGACGAAGTCCTCTATCTCTGAATAGTCCTTCTCGATCCTCCCGAGCACCTTGTCGTCATAACCTATCTTTCCACTCCTTTTGGGCACCTTAAAGCGGATGACGTAAGGAAGCCCCTTGGCCTCCCTTTCACGCACTTCTTCAGGGGTTAGATTGCGGCAGGTCCCATCATAGCCCACCGTGCTCCTCTTCTCCTTTAAGGCCATCTGCCGCTTCTTTTCAAGCTCTTCCTTGGTGCAAAAGCACTTATAAGCCTTCCCCTCCTCGAGGAGCCTCTGGGCCACGTCAACGTGTTCCTGGTGAAACTCGCTCTGAAAATAGGGGCCTTCGTCCCAGTCGAGCCCAAGCCACCTTAGGCCGTCTAATATGCCCTCTACAGACTCCTTTGTGGAACGCTCCACGTCTGTGTCTTCTATACGCAGTATGAACTTGCCCTTGTGTTTTCTCGCAAAGAGCCAGTTGAAGATGGCAGTCCTGGCACCACCTATGTGTAGATAGCCTGTGGGGCTAGGGGGGAATCTAACGATTACTTCACCAGCCATGTTCAGTATCTCACTCCTTTTTCAGTTGTACTCTCGAATCTAGTTTGAAAGACGACGTCTTACCTTCTCCCACGTATCCTTCAAGGTGACAATCCTATTAAATACCAAGGCATCTGGCCTTGAATCCTTGCTGTCCAGACAAAAATACCCATTTCTCTCGAATTGGTACCTCTCCCCAACCTTTGCCTCCACTAGACCAGGTTCTAGCTTACAACCCTTGAGGGTGACCAAAGAATCTGGATTGAGGAATTCAGTGAAGTGTCTCCCATCCTTCGCGCCATCTGGATTGGGGACGTTAAACAACCTGTCATACAGGCGCACCTCTGCGTCCACTGCATGTCTTTGAGAGACCCAGTGGAGGGTGGCCTTTACCCTCCTTCCGTCTGGGGCATTTCCACCCTTTGTCTGGGGGTCATAGGTACATCTCACCTCTATTATCTTGCCAGAGGCGTCCTTCACCACGTCTGTACACCGGATGAAATATGCGTAGCGAAGCCGCACCTCGCGCCCAGGTGCGAGCCTGTAAAACTTCTTAGGCGGATCTTCCATAAAGTCTGTCTCTTCTATATAGAGGACCCGTGAAAAGGGCACAAGGCGTGTGCCCTGCCCCATGTCTTCTGGATTGTTGATACATTCGAGCTCCTCTGTCTTGTCCTCTGGGTAGTTTTCAATCACTACCTTAAGGGGCCTTAGTACCCCCATTCTCCTTGGGGCAGTCTTGTTGAGTTCATCCCTTATGCAGTGCTCGAGGAGTGCAATGTCCACGATGCTGTCCCTCTTGGCCACTCCTATCCTCTTACAGAACTCTCTTATGGCAGATGGCGGTATCCCCCGGCGTCTAAGGCCAGAGATGGTGGGCATCCGCGGATCATCCCATCCATCGACTATGCCTCTGTCTACCAGTTCCTTGAGCTTTCTCTTGCTCATCACAGTATAACTCAGGTTAAGGCGTGCAAACTCAATCTGCTGCGGGTGGCACGGGACATCCAGTTGATCCAAGATCCAGTCGTATAGTGGACGATGGTCCTCAAATTCCAGGGTACAGATGGAGTGGGTAATGCCCTCTATTGCATCTGAAAGGCAGTGGGCAAAGTCGTAGGTTGGGTATATGCACCACTTGTCGCCTGTCCTGTGATGTGAGGCATGGAGGATCCTGTATATGACAGGGTCACGCATATTTATGTTCCCAGAGGCCATGTCTATCTTGGCCCTCAACACCCGTTCGCCCTCCTTAAACTCGCCGCGCCTCATGCGCTCGAATAGATCTAGATTCTCCTCCACACTCCTGTTCCTGTATGGGCTCTCCTTGCCAGGTTCTGTGAGTGTGCCCCTGTACTCCCGTATCTCTTCAGGGCTAAGGTCGCAGACAAATGCCTTCCCCTTCTTTATGAGTTCTACTGCATATTCATAGAGTCGGTCAAAATAGTCTGAGGCAAAATAGAGGTGCTCGCCCCAATCGTATCCAAGCCACCTCACATCCTCTTTGATGGACTCCACAAACTCCTCTTCTTCCTTGAGTGGGTTGGTATCGTCGAAGCGCAGGTGGCAACGCCCTCCAAACTCCTCGGCCAGGCCGAAATTCAAGACAATGCTCTTGGCATGACCTATGTGTAGATAGCCATTGGGTTCTGGAGGAAACCTGGTGATGACTGTGGTGTGTTTTCCGCTCCTAAGGTCCTCTTCTATGATATCCTTAATGAAGTTTGGTGGGACTTTTTCCTGGGACTTGGCACCTTTCTGGGCTGTCATCTTTAAATTCCTCCATTTTAAAAAGCCGCCCCACTATTACAGCAAGGCGGCTTTTATGACAAGTGAAATATGGTCTTAGTTACAGACTATTAGTCAATCTCTGGGGCGGGCAGGAATTCAGACTCCTTGGCTGCCAGGTCCTTGATCTCAGCAGACTTCTCCAGCACTGCCAAGACCGCATCGTCACCAAGGGACTTCTTTGCCACTACCTGATGGTAAAGCTCCCTCAAGAAGGCGACTGGTACGTCGGTGATGGCGTTCCTTGAGTCTGTCCTAGCAGTGTCAAACTCCTGGAGCACCTTGTTCTTAGTATCCTCAGAAACGTGTACCTCTACAAGCTTAAGCTCGCCGGCGAACCTGTACTTGATCTGATCGCCCAAGCCAGCCTCCTGGATGGCCTTCAAACGGCCCTCGTCAAGCAAAACATCTATGAAATAATCTGCCATTTTTTTTACCTCCTCCGAACAAATTTATTTTAAAGATCCTTGAGATCTACTTCGAGTTCTTTCTCTTTGTTGATCACATACTTCTCGTTGCAGAATGGGTAGTTGAAGTGCTTCCACCACTTGACCACCACCTTGAATACCTCTGGACGCATGATGATGCTTGGTGGCTGCACACCCTGAGCGACCATACCGCGGAGGAAGCTACCACTGAGCTTTTCCCTTTCATGACCGCAGGTCTCACTGTATGCCATCTCTTTACAGGTGGGGCAGAAGGAGAATTCCCTCATGTTCTGAGGCCTGATCTCAAGTCCATAGGGTACATCAGTGGGTGGTGCTGGGAAGCCAAAGCTTGGTATTCCCTCGTTCCAGAGTATCTGGGTGGACCACTTATCATAGTATTCACCCACAGCAGCATGGTCACGGCCAAACATGTGGTGAGTACAACCCATGTTCTGACGGATGATACCATGGAGGAGGCTCTCCAATGGGTTACCATAGCGCATATCCCACAGACAGATGGTGGGCAGATGACGTGAATTCTTGATGTATCCACCTGTGTTCACTGCCTCATGGCCTTCGACTATAGCCTCGTCTGGATAGTCACCGCGGCGCTTCACACCGATGATGGCGTTCACCAAGATGCCGTGGCATGGTTCAAGATCGCCTGTGAATGCGGCGTTCTTCATGAGGAACTCGTGACCGACGTGGGGCACGTTACGGGTCTGGTGATTGATGACTGTCCTCCAGCCCCTCTTGTCGAACTCCTCTCTTGCCTTTCTTGGTGGATACCAGAAGCGGTCGAATGGTGGGCGGAAGATGGGCTCGTTGATGATGGTGTACTTACCAGCGAGTACGATGGGGTTGAGGCTCTTATAGATGACCCAACCAGGGTGCTTTTTATTGAATTTTTCCCTGACGACCTCTGGATTGTCCTCTGGGGTACCAAAGGTCTTGTCTGCCAGCTCTTCTGTATCTGAAATCTCCCAAACCTCCTCGATGTCCAAGATGGCGAAGGGTTTGCCCTTGAGGTTTAAGACCAGCCTGTCACCAGAACCTACTCCTAGCTTCTTGAAATCCTCTTTGCTGATATCGAATACCAGTGGGTACGGGAAGATCCACTCGTTGAGGAGTCTCCTTTCCTTTAGGATCCTTTCAACTTCTGCCTGAGACATGGAACCTTCAACAGGGCTGAAGAACCCATAGCAGATACTCATGATCTCGCGATAGACATTCCTCACAGGGACCTCAGACTCATAGTGTAGCGTGGGCTTGATGTCGTATGTGGGGCAACCCTTGATCATCTTCTTGGCACGCTCGGGGTCTCTCACGACGCGCTCGACAAGTCTGCCTCCATGAGGCAATGGCCTTTTAATTAAAAAACGTGACATTCGGACACCTCCTTGGTTTTTTAATAATGAATATTCATTCAGGAAAAGCAGAATAGCACAAGAAATCATCCATTACAAGGGAACAAATTTCAGGTTTTGTTAAATTTTATACGTGAAAATTTAACAAAAAATGGGGGCATGTGCCCCCATTTTCCAATAGTATTGGGAAGTCGCTCTATGCGTCTTTCGAAGGGGTATTGAATACTATCTCACCAAATAGAAAGAGGGTGAACGCAAGGGCGATCCCGCCTAGAAGCATCATATTTTCATGGAGGGATGGGGTATAGCTAAAGTATTGTGGTAGGTTTACGATGTTGTATTTGTGGAAGTGGGGGACGAGTTGGCCCACTATGACCAGGTCGTAGTATTTGAAGAATATCCCCACAAGACATACGAGCCCTGCCGTTGATAAGGCCGTGAGCCCCTTGGCCCTTGACACGGCCAGGATGATGAAGGGGATGACTACTGCCAGGGCCACCTCGCCAAACCAAAAATTAGTGGAATAGTCACCCTGTACCAGATAGACCAAGGCCTCTGGATTCTGGCTCAGGCTGGGATTGTAGCCAAGATACGCCTTCCAGCCAGTGAAGACCGCTGAAATGGCGAGCAGTACCATCATGAGCTTGCCAACTGCGCTCAAGGCCCTTGTGATGGTGGCATCTGGCTCCTCGCCCCTTACCTTGTAGGCAAACCAATTGAAAAAGAGGACAGCACTACAACCAAGGAGTGTGGCATATGTGAAGAAGTAGAGGGGCATATATTGCTCAACCCAGAACTGCCTAGAGGCCACCAGCGACATATCGGCCTTCATGTTGAGGTTTGCAGCACTCACTGCGATTAGTGCAATGGTGCCAAAGATGCGGGCCATTTTGTAATTTCCCCTGTGGAGCATGAGGAAATTGATGGCAAGCACCAAGAGGTAGCTGCTGTAGATGGTGCTCTTCCACCAGATATTGGATTCTGGATGGGGACTCAGCACGGCATAGATGGGCACGCGCCAGGGGTTCTCCAGTTCTAGTGATATGCTCATGAGGGCACAGGCAATGGTAACGATTGCAAGGAGCACTGTGCGCTTTACTATAGGTTTAAAGACCTCAATACCAAATACCTGTCCCAAGGACGCAACGATGGTGAGCCCTGTGGAAAGACATGCAAAGAATGCGTATCCAGAGATGAGAATACCCCAAGGCACTTCTCTCGTGGTGCCAAAGACATGGTCATGGCCCACATACATGGCGTGGAGCGCAAAAGAAATACCCACTGCAGTTAGGGCGCCAAAGGCCAGCATGAGGTATATTGCAAAGGTTGGTGCCTCTACACTACTGACCCTGGTCTCTGCTGTGAACGAGTTGGTTTTGGACATAGCGAACCTCCTTAAAATCAACTTGAAGTTTATGATTACAATAACAAGATATTGATAGAAATGCAATAAAAAAATAGCTATTTTTTAGTATCATAATAAATTGTAAAGATAAGCTGAATTTTTCATTTTCATATGTGAGAAAACAGTCAAATAGGTGTTAGAAAAAATGGAAAGTAGAATTTTTAAGTTACACGCACCGTTTAGGCCTAGCGGAGATCAACCCAAGGCCATAGAGGCCCTATCGAAGGGATTAAAAGAAGGGGCTCCCCACCAAATACTCCTAGGAGTAACGGGCTCTGGAAAGACCTTTACCATGGCTAACATTATCGAAAGATGTGGCCGTCCCACCCTAATAATAGCGCCAAACAAGACCCTTGCCGCACAGCTCTTTGGAGAATTGAAGTCCCTCTTTCCTGAAAACGCTGTGGAATATTTTGTCAGTTATTACGACTATTATCAGCCAGAGGCCTATATCCCACAGTCAGATACCTACATAGAGAAAGACGCCTCAATAAATGAGTTCATAGACAGACTGAGACACAGCGCCACAAGGGCCGTGTTGACCCGGCGAGACGTCATAGTTGTGGCCAGTGTCTCTTGTATCTATGGTCTTGGCTCACCAGAAGAATATGAAGAGATGCACCTCTTTTTGAAGAGGGGAGACACGAGGACCAGGGAAGAGATCATAGACCACCTGATCTCCATGCTATACCAGAGAAACGACGTCAACCTCAAAAGGGGGCAGTTCCGGGTAAGGGGAGATGTCATTGATATATTTCCATCCCATGAAGAGGACAGGCTTGTTAGAGTGGAACTCTTTGGAGATGAGATAGAAGAACTCTCCTATGTGGACCCTTTGACTGGAAAGCGGATTGGCGAGGTCATGAGCACACTCATCTACCCCACTAGCCACTATGTCACTACAAGAGACAGGCTAAAGCGTGCCATAGAGACGATCAAGGCCGAGCTAGAGGAGCGGCTCAGGGTCCTACGGAATGAAAAGAGGCTAGTTGAGGCCCAGAGGCTCGAGGAGAGGACCAGGCTTGACCTCGAGATGCTTGAAGAACTGGGTTACTGTCCTGGCATAGAAAATTACTCAAGACACCTGTCTGGAAGAAGACCTGGCGAACCGCCCCCGACCCTTTTGGACTATTTTCCAGAGGACTTCATTGTCTTCATAGACGAAAGCCACATCACAATCCCCCAGTTGAGGGGCATGTACAGGGGAGACAGGTCCAGGAAACAGACACTTGTGGAATATGGCTTTAGGCTACCCTCTGCCCTAGACAACCGCCCCCTTACATTCGAAGAGTTTCAAAGGGCAGTGCATCAGGTGATCTACGTATCTGCCACACCAGGGCCTTATGAGCTTGAGGTGGCCAGAGGACATATCGTAGAGCAGATCATCCGTCCAACCGGGCTCCTAGACCCTGAAATGGTGGTACGCCCTGCGAGGAATCAGGTAGAAGACCTAGTAGGTGAGATCCAGGAACGCATCAAACTAAATGAGCGCGTCTTGGTGACCACTCTCACCAAGAGGATGGCAGAGGAGCTCACAGACTATCTAAACGACCTTGGCATACGTGCGCAATACCTTCACTCAGACATCACAACTGTTGAGAGGAGCAAGATCATACAGGAATTACGCCAGGGCGTCTTTTATGTATTGGTGGGCATAAACCTCCTAAGGGAAGGGTTAGACATGCCAGAGGTCTCTTTAGTGGCAGTCCTGGATGCAGATAAAGAGGGCTTTTTGAGGTCGGAGCGATCACTCATCCAGACTGCTGGGCGTGCTGCCCGAAACGTCCGAGGAATGGTGATACTCTATGCGGATACGGTCACAGAATCTATGAAAAGGGCGATTGAAGAGACGAATAGAAGACGGGAGATCCAGTCCGCATACAACGAAAGACATGGTATAAGCCCGAAAGGCATAAAAAAAGCGAAAGAAGAGGCGCTCTTTGCACTCTTTGAATCTGAGGAGGGGACAGCAGATACTAAACTGAAGGAACCAGAAGTGGGCTACAGACATGGAGAGATGTCTGAGAAGGCGCTTAGAGAGCTACTTGAAAGAATCGAGAAGGACATGCATGAAGCGGCATCGCAACTGGACTTTGAGAGGGCGGCAATCTTGAGGGATCAATACCTCGAACTACGCACCAGGCTATCTGAAACAGTGTGAGACATCACATTTTTCCAAAAAACTGGAAAAATTTTTCCAAAAGTCTGGAAAACTGGAAAAATCAATCAATAATAATTTTCATTTACTTGTCACCATGTGGAGCAGTTTATCCTTGTGTTCCTCATATACAGAGGGTGTAAAGGCAAGCCCCACCTCATACCAGCCCTCTAAGAAACTCGGCCTGGTCCACCGCACACATGCGGTGACATTCATGGGCGACTTTTTGTCTTCTCCAAAGAGCCAGAAGTCATAGCATTCTCCCTCGATGAATGAATCTGCCACCATCACCCTCATCCCACCCAGACTAACATCTACTGTAAAACAGTTGGGATGTTCGGGGGACGTCTGTGTGGCACAAGGTACTATCTTCCTGGTTCTCGTGTACTTTCTCCGATCTTCTTGTTCACTTCGGCCCGACAATTGGTATTGTTTGTAGCGTACACACTCGGTATAGCGGGCCATACAATAGTGTTCTTTATGGATGCTAAGGGGGATATACATCCCATTGTCTGGGATCAAACATATATCGTCAGAAAAAAATGGGCACGACACGATACTTTTCCCTTTAAAAATTAGTTAGATTAACGTTATTACTATAGTAAAGTAGGATCGAAATTTGACATGCCAAAAATGTGCCAAATGGCGAGACAGGAGCTATCTTTTAAATTTCTTTGGATCTATGTTGTACTGACGCAGTTTAACGTATATAAGCGATTTGCTTATGCCAAGGCGGGATGCCGCCTTAAGTGTATTCCCATTGGAACTCTCCAAGGCAAAACGGATCAGTTGCTCTTCTATAAATGCTAAAGAATCCTTTAGCGGCATCTTGCGGAGCTTCTCCTCTAGGCCAGGCCGCACCCGATGGGATGGATTGTGCTCCTGCATCATTTCCTGTACCTGGGAAGACTTGGCCTCAAAGACTATGTCCTCAGGTCTAAGCTCGTTATCCTTGGCAAAGATCATGGCCCTAAGGAGGACATTCTTTAACTGCCTTACGTTTCCAGGCCAATTGTACTGTAGCAATTTATCCCTCACATCTGCTGAGATGAAGTCTATCGGCTTGTTGAGCCTGGTCCTATAGGTCTTGATGAAATTGGTGGCCAACAGGATGATGTCCTCTGTCCTCTCTCGAAGGGGTGGAATGTGTAGATTAACCACATTTAGCCTATAAAACAGGTCCTCCCTAAAGCGTCCCTTTTTAACTGCCTTTTCAAGATCGACATTGGTGGCAGCTATGACACGCACATCCACCTTTAAGGCCTGTTCTGCACCCACCCTGTGAATCTCTCCAGTCTCGAGTGCGCGTAGGAGTGCAACCTGCATCTTTGGAGAGATATCACCAATCTCGTCGAGGAAGAGGGTGCCCTTATCTGCCAACTCGAATTTGCCCTTGTGACGTCCAACAGCTCCTGTAAAGGCCCCCCGTTCATGTCCGAACAATTCACTCTCCAAGAGGCTCTCTGATATGGCCGAACAGTTGACCTTTATAAAAGGCCCAGCACTCCTGGGGCTCAAGTGGTGTATGAGGCTTGCCACCAACTCCTTGCCAGTACCACTTTCGCCGGTGACGAGCACTGTAAGGTTAGTAGGGGCTATCATCTGGATCTGGTGACGTATATTTTGAATCTGTTCACTACAACCTATGAATCTATCGAGGATCTCTCTCTTTTTTACCTGATCCTCTAGTTTGTCCACCTCGAGGAGCAGCCTCTCTTTAAGCCCGTCAATATCCTTCAACTCCTCGATCTTGCTCCTGATCTCCTGGGACATGAACTCGTTCAGGCGCTTTAAGCGCTCCTCAAGTTCCTTTCGCTGGGTATCGTCCCTCATCACCAAGAGGGCGAGGTGCTCGTTCTTATATCCTTTGAAGGGGACTGCGGATATCTCTACATGTCTATCCCTTATCTGTTTCTGAAAAAGCCGACCTTCCCATGAACCCTCCATGACGGCCCTCAAGGGACAGTCATCTGTACATGCATGTCTCCTTCCCATGAAGACCTGATAGCATGACTGACCCAATATGCCTTTCCAGATGGATGCGGCACTCTTATTCATGTACTCCACGGTAAAGTCTTCCCTTATGAGGACGACAAACTCACTCATACAGTCTAGTAAGGCTGCAGTATTCTCACGGATGCGCTTTGCATCGGTCTGGAGGGCCTTTACTACCTTATCGTCGTGAAGTTGCGTCATCACACCTATTGGCATGTTCCTCTCCCCAAAAAGACGACCCTTATTATATGATTATTCTAAGTCCTATATAGACCTCGCTATTTGTGTCGTAGAGGTCAAAATAGGACCCCTCATCCCCATAAATTGAATGTATGCCAAAAAGGATATAAAGATTATCCCTTGGCTTCCAAGTCAATTCAGGATTAACATACCACATCTCATTGGCCAAGCTGTAAAAACCAGTCAAGGAAAGGTCAAACCTCTCCTCCCAGAAGGTCCAATCAAATTTTAATGTAAACCCCGTATCCACTCTTGGATCGAACATAATGTTCTCATCATATGCATCTATTAGCTGCTGAAAAAACTGCATATTTAGATACAAATTGTCTTCAAAAAACCTGTCTAGTCCAATTATATATTGAAAATAGCCTTTTTGACAGTAAGAAAAATTATTTTCAAGAAATACCCTCCCAGTGTGGTATACTGCCTCCCCCCTAAGGCCCCACGAGCCAAGCGTTGTATCAAACTCTAGCCCAAACATGCTATCTCTAGGATACTCAACCCCTACAGAAAGATCACTTAGATAAGGGAGTAGTTGGTAAAGGCCCTTTAAGCGCTCCCCATCAGTGATTACATCTACGGTGATGCCTGGGATTTTTGGCGCCTTCAGTGCAGGATATGGTGAGCGATCATGGAGATAGAGGTAGCTAAGAGCAAGGTCGATGTCGTGGATCTGAAAGCTCCATCTCATGCCCAATTCAATGTCTCGTAGGCTATAGGTCAGGTGATCTTCATCTACTTTTATCTTGACTGGACCATGAGCGAATGTGTCAAGATAATGTCTGAATACCGCCCAGTCTGTGTCAAAATAATCTCGCTTGTGGTGATTTCCCTTGGGCGATACAATAAACTCCAGAGTCTGCCCGCCCCTATACACCTTTAGTTGTGCCATGGGTATTGGTCTTTTCCTCTGGTCCAGGTCCATGAAGACCAGTTCCCTCAAGTCCTGGGGGTTTAGCTCATCTACTGGACTAAATTCATCGGCCTTACCCCAGGAGACTATCATATTTCCTAGACTAAATTCAAAGGCATCCCTTTTAAACTTAATATAGGAGTCCCAGAGCTTGACCTCCTTCTGGTCCATGTCATTATCTGAATTCTTTGCATAAATATAGTCACCCTTCATAGAGAGCTTGGCATTAAACACACCTTCTCTTTCCAGTTCCAGTTGGGGTCTTATGATGAGACGACCAAATGAGGTATCCTCCTCTCCGCCGTCATCTCTAAGATCCGTTGCTCCCCGTATGGAGATCTCATTCTTGAGCGAGTATTCCAGTGGCTGCGCAAAGCTACTGCCCCATATGGCCATTGTGAGAAAAAAGATATTGAGAAAAATAATCAATTGTGGACCCTTCAAGAGATCGCCTCCTATTTTTTAGTAAAACACCACCCATTAAAGGGCATCAAGAAAAAGCAGTACCTCCTTCAGGTTAAATATAATAAAAAGGAACATCACAACCTCAAAAAATGTGTAAAATCGACGGAACAATCTGGCCTCGCCCCAGTATCCCTGTAGGTAGAGCCACTCGTATCGAGACCTACAGAGGGCATGGAATAGTATGCACACAGATATGGCAAGGCCGAGGGCAGGGGTCAACTTTACCCCTTTTAGGGCATAAATATATGAGAGATTGCACTCTGATGTCAGGCAGAAAAGATTCCACATGGGTATACCCGTTTGGGAGTTTTGTGCTTATATCTCTTTTATCGACAAGGGAGAACTTTTTGTGAAATGGGAGAAGGACAAAAAAAATGGCGGAAGCGCATGGGAATCGAACCCACCCACGGGGCTCCTCACCCCGTGCACCGGATTTGAAGTCCGGGAGGGCCACCAGCGCCCTTTCCGCTTCCAAAAAAATTTTTAAAGATTCCTTACGCCTTTGTCAAGTTAAAAGCGTTTGAGACATGAAATTAGAACTAAAGGGCATATATAAAAACAACCTAAAGATAGACGTATTGGAGCTACCTTTAAACAAAATCATCTTTTTGACTGGTCCGTCTGGTTCAGGAAAATCCACCCTTGCACGAGACGTCCTTTATAGAACAGGGAGAAGGCTCTATCTGGAATCGTTGGGGCTTGAAGAAGGGGGGCCTTTGGTACAGTTTGAGGATTCAGGGGTTGAACAAATAAAGTCACTGCCCCCAACAGTGCTCCTTGACCAGATACCTGAAAGGGTATCGAGTAGTAGGGAGGTCGGCCACTTCACAGGGCTCCTTCCCTCTCTAAAGCTCATCATGGCCCTTAGTGGCACGCCATTTTGCCCAAAGTGCCATGTCCCGATCCCCATCCATACATTGAATGATATAAAAAAGGAAATCATGTCTCTCGAAAAGGGTACTAGGCTCACCCTTACAACCCCCCTGCCCAAATCGATCCAGATGCTACAACCCAACGAAAGGATTAAATGGATCATCTCCCAGGGCTTTGTCAGGGTCCAGATAGGTCAAGATTTTGTCCTCCTGGAGGACCTTGACAACATCGATGAAGGAGACCTCGAGGGGATGACAATAGTCATAGACCGGATCGTATTAAAGGATTCTGCTTCTGCCAGAGTGTACGAGGCAGTGAGGTTGGTGGAGTCATTAGAATCCAAGGTCTTGAAGGCCTTTATAGGGCGTGGGCCCGACAGGGTATTCACATTTTCACTGGACCATACCTGCCCAAAGTGTCTTGAGACATATCCAAAGCTCTCATCTCGTACCTTTTCCCCTAGAAATCCTACATTCCAGTGTAAGGTATGCCAGGGACATGGCTGTAAGTCATGCGCTAATACTGGTCTTGGAACCTATTCAAGGGCAGTCAAATTAGGGGGAGCACGCTTTGAGGACCTATATCAAATGACCATCAAGGAGCTAGACAGCTTTTTGGCCACTACGTTAAAGGCAAGTCAACATAGTGATGAGGTGGCAACGAATTTATTAGTCGGCTTACGCAAGAGGCTACAGACTCTAAAAGGGGCTGGATTGGGTCATCTTGAGGTCTCACGGCCCCTAACGGCCATATCCAGAGGCGAATTCCAGCGGCTAAGGCTCTCCACACAAGTAAATCTAGGTATCTCTGGGACTCTCGTCATCCTCGATGAACCCACAACTGGGCTCCACCCCAAAGACTTCCACTACATTATAAACCTTATAAAGGGCCTAAGAGCGCGTGGGAACACTGTAATAGTGGTAGAGCATGATGAGGCCATCTCGAATCATTGTGACTGGGTACTCCAATTGGGACCAGGGAGTGGTAGGCATGGTGGTAGGATCATTTTTAACGGCCCCCTCGATGACTATGACATGGCAGGTGATGAGGGGCTGCCAACTCCTTTTATAAGAACGAAATCTGGCCCCACCTCATTCCAACTGCTTCAGGCCACTCAACACATAGATATTCCACTTGGAGGCCTGACCTTCATCACAGGTGTATCTGGATCTGGGAAGACGAGATTCCTCGAAGAGGTCCTTGCCCCAAGGTTAAAGGAGGCTGGCATAACTGTCGATCATCTTAGCCAGTCGCCCATAAGGGGGAACAAATGGGCCATTTTGGCCACTTTCCTCGGGATCTTTACACCAATACGTGAGATCTTTTCCAAGACTAAGGGGGCAAGATTGAGGGGATTCACACCCACCATATTTAGCCTGGCAAAGGACGGAGGAAGATGTCCGACGTGTAAGGGGACGGGCCAAGGCTTACTCGATCTTGACGAAATCCCTCAGTTGGAGGTCCCTTGCCCTTCCTGTGGCGGACTTAGATACAAAGAGGACGTACTAACGTGTCAATTCAAGGGAAAAAGCATCGTGGACGTATTAAACCTTACAGTAAAGGAGGCAGTGGGCTTCTTTTCTAGATTCCCCCGTATTCGGCGGCCCTTAGAGGTGCTTCAGGACTCAGGCATGGGGTACCTCACTCTTGGACAACCACTTAGTAGCCTTTCAGGTGGAGAGGCCATGAGGCTAAGGCTGGGTACACTCTTTTCAAAAGAACTCCAAAGGACCAGTGGGTTAAAGGACCATGCACTCTTACTCGACGAACCCAGCGCCGGCCTTTCAAGCGAGGATGTGCTCGTATTGGTGGACCAGTTGATGAGTCTTAGAAAGATGGGGCTTACCGAGGTGGTGATAGACCATGAAGAGGCAATAAAGGCTGTTGCAGACCTGGTGGTAGAATTTGGGCCTGGAGATAGACCCTTGGGGGAAAATATTGTGAGTTTAGAGAGACGCTTTTAAAAGAAAAAAAGGCCTGGGCTCATTCATGCCCAGGCCTACTGTAACCATCGTTATCTCACGGCCTCATTAGGAAAGCCCGAAGATTGCCATGAGCTTTGGCAGGAGTGGGTTTGCGTAGAGTGCGATAAGTGCCACAACGAGGGCGTAAATGGTCAAGGACTCGATGAGGGCGAGACCGATGAACATGGTCACTGTCAGCTTACCGGCAAGCTCTGGATTCCTTGCTGTACCCTCGAGACACCCCCTGGCACAGTGACCCATTCCAACACCGCAACCAGATGCTGCAACACCGACACCAAGGCCTGCTGCCAGGAGTGAGGCAGCCATGACAAAGCCCACGTGACCACCCTTGGCCACATCACCATCTGCTGCTGCTGCAATGGCAGCACCGCCCAAGACCATCACCAGTGTAAGTAATGAAACCCAAGAAAACTTCTTCACTTTAAAACCTCCTTTACGTTTTTATATATTTTTGGCCTTCTTCCCACAGTTATATTAGTGTCCCTCTGCCATGGCCTCTACTGAGTACACTATAGAGAGGACGAAGAAGATGAATGCCTGAAGCAGGCAGACGAGGACACCTAGGAACATGATTGGCAAGGGAGCAAGGTATGGCCCTGCCAACATGAACAACAGTCCAAGTAGTATCTCTTTTGAGACCATATTACCAAAAAGTCGGATGGAGAGTGAGAGGATCCTTCCGATGTGGCTGAATATCTCAATGGGGAACATCATAGGTGCCATCCAGGGGATCGGCCCCATGAAGTGTTTTATATAGCCAAAGCCATGGAATCTTATACCAAGGATGTGGTAGAGGGCTATGGAAATTGCCGTACAGCCCAATGTAACATTGAGGTTGGCCGTGGGCGACATGAATCCAGGGATGAGCCCCATGTAATTGCCCACAAGAATATACAACATGAATGTGGCCATAGTTGGGAGGATTATGAGGGTCTTTCTCTTGTCGTGGGTCTGCTCGTCTATAAAGTCCTCCACCCACTTTACAAACATCTCCATGAGGTTCTGGACACCCTTAGGGATCATTTCCAACTGGCGGGTGGCCAGAAGTGCCAATACCACACAGATCCCCATGGCCAGATAGCTGTATTGCATGTGTGGCGCAAGTGCCTGCGCCAAAACGCTCTGACCGCCATGTGCAGGCAGCCCCAGTGCATCAAGTATGATACTCAAAAAAAGCAGTGGATGTTCCATCAGTCCTATGCCTCCTTCACCCTGAACTTGTAGGCAACCATGCCTAATACGAGGATATAAAAGTTGACTACCCCCACAGAAAGGCCCACAAAAAGCCCTATGGGGGAAAAGTATTCCCTAAAGAACAAAAAGGACACTGTAACGCAGAGGGCTATTAGGGCCATCCTCACAGACATCCCTCCAAAGTAAGCGGCCATTGAGCCCCAACGCACAGCACGTCTACAATCCTTTTCCAACCCTATTGAATTGAGGCCGCTGATGGTACCACCAAGAAGGATACCCGTGGCCGCCTCATTGGAATAGAGAAAGGAGGTGACTAGTGCAAGGAGTGCCATGGAAAGCCACCCTGCCCCTATAAAGAACCTTATAAAGTCCTCTTCTAGCTCACCCCTTAAGATTTGAACTAATCCCTTCATTCGCCCTTTTGAGCCCCCTCTCCCGAAGGCCCCTCATCCCTATTCGCCTCTTTACTGAAGCGCTTGGTCATAATAAAAAAATTCTTTATCCCCCCTCCAATGCCAAATAGCAGAAAGAGGAGAGTAAGCCATGGGTATGTCTTGCCGTCAAAGACCTTGACATCTAGCCAATATCCAGCAAGCACCCCGGCAAAGATGGAAAACACTATGGAAAGAGCTATGGTCGAAGCCACGCTAAGGCTTCTAAATAAATCTCCTAGCTCTTTCTTTATGTTCCCCATCAATTAAACCATGGTCATCCGATCTGGCATGTGCCCACTGAATGACCATTCATTCTGAATGATAACACTTAGCACAGCCCTATCCATCTGTCAATCTAAAAACTACGATAGTTCACCTAGTGCCTCGTAGGCGGCAGAAATGGTGTTCTCAATGTCCTCAAGATCGTGGGCAAGGGAGACAAAGGCTGCCTCGAATTGGGATGGGGCAAGCCATACGTTTAGATCTAGCATTGCCCGAAAGAAGGCACCGTATTGATCGGTATCAGATGATAGGGCCTCTTCAAAATTGGTGACAGGCCCTGTCTTTCCAAAGAATGTAGTCATCATGGAGCCAATTCTCTGGACCGTGCAGCTTATGCCCCTGTCTGCGGCCACCTCATTCAGCCCCTCCTCGAGCCTTGAGGCCTTTTCTTCTAGCGCCTCATAGGTGCCAGGCCTCATCAATATATCCAGGGTAGCAAGCCCAGCGGCAGTGGCCAGGGGGTTTCCAGAGAGTGTCCCTGCCTGGTACACTGGACCCTCAGGGGCGATCATGTCCATTATCTCCCTCTTTCCACCATATGCCCCCACAGGGAGTCCACCACCGATGATCTTCCCAAGACATGTGAGGTCTGGGATCACTCCAAAATATTCCTGGGCACCGCCAAGACCAAGCCTGAATCCTGTAATCACCTCATCAAATATGAGAAGTATGTCGAGTTCTTCAGTCCACTTTCTCACGGTCTCCAGGTACCCTTCTTTGGGCAAGATTACTCCCATATTGGCTGGAACTGGCTCTACTATGACTGCAGCCAGGTCCTTGGCCTCCTTGTCCAAGACCTGCCTCAGGGCATCTAGGTCGTTAAAGGGGATGGCTATGGTGTTGGCAACGATCTCTTCTGGGACCCCTGGGCTCCCTGGAATCCCCAGGGTGGCCACTCCAGAACCGGCCTTTACTAAAAAAGAATCTGCATGACCATGGTAACAGCCATCAAACTTCAATATCTTCTTTCTGCCAGTAAACCCCCTGGCCAGACGAATGGCGCTCATGGTGGCCTCGGTCCCAGAGTTTACCAGCCTTACCTTTTCAATGGATGGGACCAGTTGAGTGATGCGCTTTGCGAGTTCTACCTCTCGCCAAGTAGGTGCCCCAAAGCTCGTACCCAACCTAAGGGCCTCTTCCACCATGGCTACCACATGCGGATGGGAGTGTCCTAGGATCATCGGGCCCCAAGAACAGACATAGTCTATATAGAAATTCCCATCCTCATCATATATGTAACAGCCTTGGGCCTCTCGGACGAACGGTGGATCACACCCCACAGATTTACAAGCACGAACTGGGCTATTTACACCCCCTGGGATGTATTCTTTGGCCTGTTCAAAAAAGGAGTTGGATAAAGTGCGCCCCATGTCTGGCCTCCTCGAAGTTCAAGTTTAGGCCATGATAACAATAAAGCCATAGGACTGGCAAGAGAGAGGTTTGGAGGAGGGCACTCTGGATCAATAGCTGGGGTGGGCAAAGCCCTCCATCACCGCATAAAATCTCTTGAAAATGTCTATGGGAACCATTGTCTCCCAGTGCCCTGTAGCCATTGCCACCAACCATGCCACTTCGAAAAGGGCCACTGCCAAAAGGGGCACCCAGAGGGGATTGAGCCTATAGTGCCCGAGGCGTGGGAGGAGGCACCCCTCCTTTGGACAGACAGAGACACACTCTTCACATCCAATACAGTCTGGGTCCCACACACTTTGCCTTTTATCTACTGGAATCCCAGCGGGGCACACCCTACGACAGCGTTTACAAGAGATGCACTTTTCCTCGTCACGTACTATTCGAAGGGGTCCAATCATGGCCAAAAGACCAAGTAGTGCCCCGTATGGACAAAGGTATCTACACCAGAAATTGCCTATGAAGACTGAGGCCACTACAATCCCACCAATTACCAAAAGAGTGGTATTAGATGGCGCCAGGAAAAATTGGAGCATCTTTGCATCCACTGCCACATTGTATGGACTATTAATAAATGCCTCGATGGCATGAAGATCCATCTTAATGAAGATCACATATATAAAAAAGGCCATGAGGAGATATTTTGGAATCGACAACACCCAACCTACCCAGGGCCTTACTGAGATAGAGAGGCGAAGAGTGTGCCCCATCCTTTCTACGAGGTTTGATATAAAGCCCACAGGACATATCCAGCCGCAAAATGCCTTTCTAAACAGAAAAGAGATGGTGAGGATTGCCAACAGGATTGTCAACCCTGCAGGGTGTACCATGTCGTAATTTCCAGTGAGGATGAACCTCTTCAGCCCAAGGAGGGCACTTATTGGGAGGAATGACTCTACCCCAGGCGGTCTTGGGTGGAAATCTCCACTCCCACCAATGGCCCAGGAATAAAAGAGATAGAATTCATAGCCTATATAGAGAGAAAAAACGAAAAATAGGCCCTGGACAAGCGGCCTTATAAATCTCAAATATCCATACTTCATAGGCCCTCTCTTACCGATACCATTGGTCACACACGCTAAATTGCCTCTGGTCTCCAGTGCTTACTCAGTCCTTGCCAGCAGTTAATACCACACTCGTAAAGCGATTCATTGACTAAGATCAAGAAATCAGTTTTCCTATATAACCTAACTAAAATAATTTAAGGAGCATTATAAGATGCCCACTATAAAATTCCTGGGTGCAGCACAGACAGTCACTGGCTCTTGCCATCTCCTTTGCTTTGGGAGGGATCGGTTCCTGCTAGATTGTGGCCAGTTCCAGGGCCCTTGGCACATTGAAAAGAGGAACTACGAGCCCATTGGGGTCTATCCAGCCACCCTGTCAGGGGTGATACTGAGCCATGGCCACCTGGACCATTGTGGGCGCATCCCTCTCTTGGCCAGGCTTGGCTTTGATGGACCAGTTTACTGTACTCCCCCTACAAAAGACATCTCTATGCTCATCCTCATGGATTCTGCCCATCTCTTAAAAGAAGAATTCCTATGGAAAAAAAGACGCCTCGAGCGAGTCGGCATAGAAGCCAAAGAGCCCCTCTATAGCGCTGAGGATGTGTGGTACTGCCACGACAATTTTTCAAGACCTGTTGACTATGGAGAACGCGTAAGAATCTCCGAGAGATTGGACCTCACCTTTCACCCAACAGATGCTGGGCATGTGCTGGGTTCATCCCAGGTCTATCTGGAATATCGCCCCAAGAGGGGCAGGCCGCTTAAGATCCTCTTCAGTGGAGACCTGGGGGATGGTGGCAGACCTGTGGTAAACGACCCCACACCACCTGAAAAGGGGGTAGATGTCCTGATAATGGAATCTACCTACGGAGATAGGATGCACAGGTCCTATGAAGACTCAGTGGCAGAATTTAGAGAGGAGGTGATGAGGACGATCAAGAAAAAGGGCACTGTCCTCATACCCACTTTTGCCTTAGAACGTGCCCAAGAGATCCTCTATCACCTGGGGCAGATGAAGAGGGAAGGCCTTCTCTCGAGACATATACCAGTATTCCTCAATAGCCCCCTGGCCATAAATATCACCAGGGTCTTTCAAAAACACTGTAATTATTGTGACAAGGAGGTGATCGATGAGATCAGGCGAAAAAGGTCCCCATTCATATTTCCAGGCCTACAACTCACAGAGACCGCCGAAGAATCAAGGATGATACACAGTGTGCCCTCTCCCAAGATCGTCCTGGCGGGCTCTGGCATGATCACAGGTGGCAGGATCAAACATCATCTAAAGCACAACCTGTGGAAGGACAATACCACTGTAATCATAGTCGGATACCAGGCATCAAATACCCTTGGGAGGCAGTTGGTGAATGGGGCCAAGACCGTAAAGATCTTTGGTGAAGAGATCAAGGTACGGGCGCGGATAGTCACCATAAACGGATTTTCTGCCCATGCAGACAAAGGGCACCTGCTCCGCTATGCAAAGGCAGTATCGCCAAAGAAGATCTTTCTAGTCCATGGCGAGCCAGAGACCCAGCGCCATCTAAAAAGGTCGCTAAATGGTGTGTTACCTAGGACCGAGGTGGTGATACCAGAATTTAAGTCTGAGCATCCACTAGCACCCTGAGGTAGCGCCTTTTGCCGAGCTTTATCACGGCCTCTGGTGGCGTGAACGAGACCTCTTCTTGAGAGACCTTTTGGCCATCTATCTTCAACGCCCCTTGGCGTATGAGGCGCCTTCCTTCTGAGGCACTAGAACAGAGGCCATGCGCCTTTAAAAAAGAAGGCAGATACACCTTTTCCCCCTGATTGACCCGTGCCTCAGGGATGTCGTCGGGGATCTTCTTCTTGGAGAATTGCTCGATGAATGCCTCTTTGGCCCTCTTGGCCTCTTCTTCACCATGGTAACGGCCTACAAGCTCCATGGCGAGATCCATTTTCACATCCCTTGGATTGACCTCTCCCCTCTGGATCAGCCCCCTAATGCCCTCGATTTCCTCCATACTCTTTTCACTCAAGAGCTCAAAGTATCTGAACATCAGTTCGTCAGATATGGACATGAGTTTTCCAAACATCTCCTTTGGGGGTTCTGTTATGCCCACATAGTTTCCAAGGGACTTACTCATCTTGTGTACACCGTCGAGCCCCTCCAAAAGAGGCATTGTGATTACTACTTGAGGCTCCTGACCATATTCACGTTGAAGGTCTCTGCCTACTAGTAGATTAAACTTCTGATCAGTACCCCCCAGCTCAACGTCTGCCCGAAGGGCCACTGAATCATAGCCCTGAATGAGTGGATAGATGAATTCATGTATGGCAATGGGTCTACCTTCCTGGAACCTCTTTTTGAAGTCGTCACGTTCCAACATCCTGGCCACAGTATGCTTTGCACACAGACGAATGAGATCAATGGCCCTCATCTCGTTCATCCAGCTACTGTTAAAACACACCTTGGTCTTTTCTGGGTCCAGGATCTTGAAAATTTGCTCCTTATATGTCCTGGCGTTTTCCTCCACCTCTTCAGGTGTGAGGGCAGGCCGCGTCTCGTTTTTACCAGTGGGGTCCCCTATAAGGCCTGTGAAGTCGCCGATCAAAAAGATGACCTCATGGCCTAGGTCTTGAAAGTGCTTCAACTTCTGTATGAGTACGGTGTGTCCTAGATGGAGGTCTGGGGCCGTGGGATCAAAGCCCGCCTTTACCCTGAGGGGGCGCCCCTCGTTGAGGCTTCTTCGAATCTTTTCCTCAAGCTCCTTTTCGTCGATAATCTCTACGGCGCCACGCCTGATTAGTTCCATCTGTCGGTTGATTTCATCCATTGTATGAACTCCCTTCCACCACCTCTATTTGGCATATTCCACTGCCCTGGTCTCGCGAATCACAGTGACCTTGATCTGACCAGGATAACTCAGTTCACTCTCAATCTTTTTGGCCACATCCCTGCTAAGGAGAAGTGCCTCCTCGTCTGAGACCTTCGAGCTCTCAACCATAATCCTGATCTCACGTCCTGCCTGGATGGCATAGGATTTTTGCACCCCAGGGAAGGAGCGTGCAATATTCTCCAGGTCCTGGAGCCTCTTTACATAGGTCTCGAGCATCTCTTTTCTGGCACCGGGTCTAGCCCCAGAGAGGGCGTCTGCTGCCTGTACAAGCACTGCAATCTCGGTCTCTGGCTTTACATCTTCGTGGTGGGCTGCGATGGCATGGACCACATCCTCACTCTCACCATATTTCCTTGCTATGTCTGCACCGATAAGGGCGTGTGGCCCCTCAACCTCGTGATCCACGGCCTTTCCAAGATCGTGTAACAGGCCTGCCCGCTTTGCCTTCTTCTCATCCAGCCCCAGTTCAGCTGCCATGATACCGGCCAAAAAAGCCACCTCAACAGAGTGCTGGAGCACATTTTGGGCAAAACTCGTACGGTATTTCAACTTCCCCAAGAGCCTTACGAGCTCTGGATGGATTCCATAGACACCTACGTCGAAGGTGGCCTGTTCACCAGCCTCTCTAATGGTGACATCCAGTTCCTTTTCCACTTTCTGAACTACTTCTTCAATCCTGGCTGGATGTATCCTCCCATCTGCCACCAGACGCTCCAGGGCGATCCTGGCCACTTCTCTCCGGATGGGATTAAAGCCTGACAAGAGCACTGCCTCTGGCGTATCATCGATTATTAGGTCAACACCCGTGGCGGCCTCTAGGGCACGAATGTTTCTCCCTTCTCGACCGATTATGCGCCCTTTCATCTCATCGCTTGGAAGTGCAACAACAGAGACCGTCCTCTCTGCCACAAAGTCACCAGCATACCTAGATATAGCCAGTGAAATGATCTCCCTTGCCTTCTTCTCTGCCTGTTCTCTAGTCTCTGTCTCAACCTTTTTCAGTAAACGTGCAGCATCTTGGCGTATGTCTTGTTCTACCAGTTTAAGTAGGTGCTCCTTTGCCTCCTGCTGGGTCATGTTGGAGATCTTTTCTAGTTGTGCCTTTGCCTCTGCCCTTATGGACTCGAGTTCCTTTTCCTGTTCGTGAAGTCTCGTCTCTACTCCCTTTAATGCCGTCTCTTTCTCGAGGATTTCAATCTCTTTTCTATCGATTAACTCCTGTTTCTTGTCAAGCTGGACCTCTTTTTGCTGAAGTCTCTTTTCTAGGGTATTTAACTCCCGTTTTTTCTCCTTTATCTCCTCTTCTGTCTCTTTACGCAGTTTATAGGCATCTTCTTTGCCCTGGACCAGGGCGTCTTTTTTGATGCGCTCTGCCTCTTCCCTGGCCCTTGAGATGAGGAGCTCCGCCTCCTTTTGGTGTTGGGCAATATCAAACCTGGCGCTCCTCTTACCAATTGTAATTCCAATCGCAACGCCAATACCAAGACATACAAGACCCGTTATCAGGTAAACAATCTCCATTTCGGGTGTCACCTCCCATTGCTATTGAGGATGGCCACACCCCAATGCCCATATTATGGGTCCTTCCTGAGCTCCATACCGGTCCAGGTGGAAATAAAAAGAGTTTTTTGTGATGAGACTAAAAGTCTAGACGATATCTAAGAACTAATTCTTATTTTTTTATTGATTAAACAATTCTTCAAACTTTTATATATCCTATCTGGTCCCCAAGCGTAACCAGAAAAATTAGTCTCAGTAGCCTAAATAAGATCTTCTCCTTTTATTTCCAGCCTAGCACCGAACAAAAAATATATAAGAACCCAGATTGGGGTTATAGCCTCAAAATACCCCCGCTTGTGCCGTGTCTACAGGGTTCATTGAACCTGACAGAGTCAGGTGGGTGTCTCATCCGCAAGGCATCAGACAGGGCTGTTATCCCCGTCATCAGCCAGCGAAGCGGAGACCCCCTTGTATGGGGTGTTGGCTCAACGAACTTCCTGTTTGATCACGGTCACAGCAGGGGAACCGCTTCACAAGTTTATTTTAATATACTACATTTGTGCAAAAACGCAAAAAGCATTTTTTAGGTGTGAATTCAACTGGTTGGAAGTTTTTTTAAGAGATTCTCTACCCTGTGCTCAAAGGCGGTGAGTTCCTTTTTGGCCAGAAAATAGTCCTTGGCCACTGAAAGTACAGTAAGCACAATCTGTTTATGGGCAGGAAGTCCGGGGTGTTCTTTGACTATCTGTTCAGCTACCTGCTCCACGTAGGACACAATGTGCTTGAGATCTACCTCATCTGTCTGCCGTTGGGACAGATAATAGGTATGACCAAAGAATTCAAGTCTTACCTTTTGGCCCTGCTGCACTAGGTTACCTTAGAAGAGTGGCTTTTCGCCCGATGCCCCCTCTTCCACCACTATGTCAGGCCCTGAGTCATCCCGGCCCTCAGGGTCGGCCTCTGTAGTTGGAGAAGGGGCCTCAGAGGAAAGGCCCTCTATCTTGTCCAATATGGACTTTATCTTCCCAAGTGCCGCCTCCTTCTGGGACTCAAGCTCCTGGACACGGCCCCTTACCTCGCTTAGTTCCCTCTCAAGGGCCCTTTTCTCCTCCTCCAGGGTATTGATCCTAACTAGTAGCCCATCGACCTTTTTTTCTAATAGTATTATGAGATCCTGTTCCATAGATATCACTCCTCGCTCATCATTGTATATGGTGGAAGGTGCGCACCTTTTTGAATGGTCACATTCTCAATGTAAGAAAACGCACCTATAATAGCACCTTTTCCTATGCGCGTCTTCCCCTTTATGACCGCAAATGGACCGATCACTACGTCATTTTCAATCTCTACCTCACTACCAATGAATGTTGACGTGGCCATTTGGAGCGTAACACCATTTTCCATGTGGCGCCTTCGAATCCTTTCTAACAAGACCGCCTCTGCCTTTGAAAGATCGAGCCTTGAGTTTACACCGAGTGCCTCTGTGGAATCCTCTACTTCATAGGCACCAACCCTAAGACCAGCATCCTTCAATATTCCAACAAGATCCGTGAGATAATATTCACCCTGTCTGTTTTTATTGTCTATCTTGTCTAGGAAGTCAAATAACAGTCTATTTTCAACCAAATAGGTCCCTGTGTTAACCTCTTTGATCTGCCTCTCCTCTGGGGTTGCGTCCTTTTCTTCGACTATACGAAGGACTGTGCCATCAGTTGAACGGACAATCCGCCCATAACCAGTAGGTTCGTCAAGGGAGGTAGAGAGTATTGTAAGGTGATTTCTATTATCCCTATGAGACTTGTAAAATGCCGATATGGTATCTCTTCTAAAAAGGGGCATGTCTCCACACATGATGAGAGAGTGTCCTACATTTTGGTCTAAGAGAGAAAGGGCGCAGGAGACGGCATGGCCAGTGCCAAGTTGCTCCTCCTGCCTAACAGAGCTAACACCAAAGGCGCTCAGATAGGCCTCTACAGCCTCACTACCATGACCTACTACGACGACAATGCGCTGGCATGACAGTCCCCTTAGGAGTCGTAATGGATAGTAAATAAGGGGTTTATCAACCAAGGTATGGAGCACCTTTGGGAGGCTGGAGCGCATACGCGTTCCCTTGCCTGCAGCAAGTACTATTGCTGTACAATCTCTTAGAGACATTTTGCCCTCAATAGTCAAAAAAAAGGGCAAGCCTATCTGCTTGCCCTCTGTTTTCCTATATCCTTTTTTTACGCTTAGTGGCCAGACTCTTTTGCCACCTTTAGGCGTGTGAGTGCCCTCTGAAGTGCTGCCTTAGCGCGTGCCTCGTCTATTTCCGCCCGTCCTGCAGCCGCCTCCTGGAGCCTCTTTTCAGCCCGTTCCTTGGCGCGAAGGGCGCGTTCCACATCTATCTCCTCGGCCCTTTCAGCAGCCTCTGCCAGGACCGTCATCTTATTATTGGAGACCTCACAGAAGCCTCCACTCACAGCATATCTGGCGACATTTCCATCATTTGACACCCTCATTTCACCTATTTTTAGAGAGGCCAGTAAGGGTGCGTGATTGGCCATGACGCCGAACTCGCCATCCTCTCCAGGGGCTGTGGCGAGGTCGACCTCCTCACTCACTACCAGTCTGCTCGGTGTCACGACTTCTAATACCAGTTTGTTTGCCATAGCTCTTACCTATTGTTAGCCTTGTTTGGCCTTTTCGACGGCCTCTTCAATGGTACCAACCATATAAAATGCCTGCTCCGGGAGATCATCATGCTTTCCTTCCAGGATCTCCTTGAAGCCCCTCACTGTATCCTCCACCTTCACATACTTACCAGGGATTCCTGTGAAGGTCTCTGCAACGTGAAATGGCTGCGAGAGGAAGCGCTGGATCTTTCTAGCACGCTGCACAGTCAGCTTGTCTTCGTCTGAAAGTTCGTCCATACCAAGTATGGCTATAATATCCTGAAGGTCCTTGTACTTCTGGAGTGTCTGCTGCACCTGTCTTGCTACATTATAGTGTTCTTCGCCGAGTACGTTGGGGTCAAGGATCCTTGATGTGGAATCTAGTGGGTCCACAGCAGGATAGATACCCAGCTCTGCGATTTGACGTGAGAGCACCACGGTACCGTCGAGGTGTGCAAATGTCGTTGCCGGTGCTGGGTCTGTAAGGTCGTCAGCAGGCACATACACACATTCGACTGCTGTAATAGAACCCTTAGTTGTAGAGGTAATACGCTCCTGAAGGGCACCCAAGTCAGTAGCCAGGGTCGGCTGATAACCCACTGCTGATGGGATACGCCCAAGGAGAGCCGAGACCTCAGAACCTGCCTGGGTGAACCTAAAGATATTGTCTATAAAGAAGAGCACATCCTGCCCTTCTTCATCCCTAAAATATTCTGCTGCTGTAAGTCCTGTAAGTCCAATCCTGGCACGTGCTCCCGGAGGTTCTGTCATCTGTCCGTAAATGAGTGCGGCCTTGGGAAGAACCCCTGATTCCTTCATTTCGAGGTAAAGATCGTTTCCTTCCCTTGTCCTCTCCCCTGCACCGCAGAACACTGAAATACCACCGTGCTCCATGGCGATGTTATGGACCATCTCCATCATAATAACCGTCTTTCCGCAGCCGGCACCGCCGAAGAGCCCCATCTTACCGCCCCTGGGGAACGGAACCAGGAGGTCGATAACCTTGATACCGGTCTCAAGGACCTGGACTGTGGTGTCCTGCTCCACAAATGCAGGGGCCTTCCTGTGGATTGGATAATAGGTGTCGCTCTTTACCTCACCCTTTCCATCCACTGGCTTACCTACCACATTTAGGATCCTACCAAGTGTCGCCGGCCCAACGGGTATCTTGATGGGAGCACCCGTATCCTTAACTGTCATTCCACGGACAAGACCATCTGTGGTGTCCATGGCAATACAGCGCACCATGTTGTCACCAAGGTGCTGTGCCACCTCTATAACCAAATTGTCTTCAGTATCATCGATAGCTGGGTTGGTCACCAAAAGGCCATTTAATATGTTTGGTAACTTCCCTGGCTCAAATTCGACGTCAACTACTGGTCCTACGACCTGTGCTATCTTTCCAATGTTTTGTTCAGACATATTCTTTAAACCTCCCTGTGTATAGGCTATCAGCCTTTGAGGGCCTCTGCACCGCCCACAATATCCATCAATTCCTTGGTAATGGCTGCCTGACGTGCCTTATTATAACTAAGTGTCAGGGTGTGAATCATATCGTCACATGCCCTCGTGGCATTGTCCATTGCGGTCATCCTCGCTGCCTGTTCGCTCGCAGCCGTCTCTAACATGGCCGCCATGATCTGTACGTTTACGTACATGGGCATGAGTTGGTTAAGGATCTGCTCGGGTTCAGGTTCATATATATATGTTGCCTTTGGACCCTTTTCTTCGGCCTCCTCCCCCCCAAGGCCTTCTTTTGAAATTGGAAGGATCTTTTTAAACGTGGGCTTTTGGGTGACGACATTTATAAATCGACCATAGAGGAGTTGCACCTGATCCACCTTCTCCTCTATGAATTGATTTATTGCCACCTGCCCAATCCTCCTCGCATCCTGCATTTGGATGAGGGCCATACAGTCTATCACGTGATCTACAATTTCATACTCAGTCCGTCTAATATCGTGATAGCCCTTTTTACCTATGCACGCGAAGGAGACCTCCTTGCCCTCTTCTGTCTTGGACTTTGCATATTTTAAGGCGGCGTTTACGATGTTTGCATTAAATGCCCCGCAAAGTCCCCTGTCTGCAGTGACTACAATTACCAAGGTCTTCTTTACTGGCCTTACTGCCATCAAGGGGAAGGCATCTGGATTAACAGAGCCCCCCAGGTCGCCTATCACCGAGGCAAACTTATCTGCATAGGGGCGAAAGTCCTCCATCTTTTCTTGGGCCCCACGCAGTTTTGCCGCGGCCACCATATTCATGGCCTTGGTTATCTGCTGGGTCTTCTTTATACCAGTGATCTTTAGTTTTATATCTTTTAACGCAGGCATGTTCTTTCCCCGCTAACTACTTGATATTACGATTGGCCTTGAACTGCTGCACGAAGTCTGAGATCGTCTTATTCATCTTCTTATCCAGGGCGTCATCAATGGCCTGTTTGTCTCTGAGCTCCTGGAACACATCGGGCTTTTCCTTTTCGATATAATCGTACAGTTCCTTTTCAAAGTCTTGTAGTACGTCCACTGGTAGCTCGTCCAGCAGGCCACGGGTACCAGCGTAGATTATCGTGACCTGTTTTTCCATGGGCAGAGGCTGATACTGTGGTTGCTTTAGGATCTCCACTAGTCTCTCACCCCTACGGAGCTGCTGCTGTGTTGCTTTGTCGAGGTCGCTACCGAACTGAGCAAATGCTGCAAGCTCCCTGTACTGCGCCAAATCGAGGCGGAGTGTACCGGCGACCTGCTTCATGGCCTTTACCTGGGCAGCACCTCCAACCCTGGAGACGGAAAGACCGACGTTAATGGCAGGGCGCACACCAGCGAAGAATAGTCCTGGCTCCAGGTAAACCTGGCCATCTGTAATGGAAATCACGTTAGTTGGAATATATGCTGACACGTCACCCTGCTGGGTCTCAATAATTGGAAGTGCTGTGAGACTGCCAGCACCCAGGTCATCATTTAATTTTGCTGCCCTCTCTAGGAGCCTAGAGTGGTTGTAGAAGATGTCACCAGGATATGCCTCACGTCCTGGCGGACGCCTGAGGAGTAGTGACATTTCCCTGTAGGCCACAGCCTGCTTTGACAGGTCATCATAGATGATGAGGGCGTGTTTACCATTGTCGCGGAAGTACTCTCCCATGGCACATCCTGAAAATGCGCTCAGGTACTGGAGTGACGCAGGTTCACTTGCACTGGCTGCAACAACTGTAGTGTAGTCCATGGCGCCATGCCGCCTGAGGGCCTCGACAACCAAGGCCACTGTTGCCTGCTTTTGGCCAATGGCTACATAGATACAATAGACATCAGTGTCCTTCTGAGCCAGTATGGCATCGACGCCAATGGCTGTCTTACCAATCTGACGGTCACCGATGATCAACTCGCGCTGGCCGCGGCCAATGGGTGTCATGGAGTCGATGGCCTTCAGCCCTGTGTAGCAGGGTTCGTGCACTGGCTTTCTCTCGATAACACCAGGTGCCTTCATCTCGATCCTGCGGTACTCTGAGGCATTTATGGGGCCCTTTCCATCAATGGGGTTTCCAAGGGCGTCTACGACGCGCCCCAGAAGGGCCTCACCCACGGGCACCTGGGCGATCTTGCCAGTACGCTTGACCAGGTCGCCTTCCTTGATCTGTGTACAGTCACCCATGACTGCCACACCGACGTTGTCCTGCTCAAGGTTAAGGGCAACCCCCATAATGCCACCAGGGAACTCCAGGAGCTCCATGGCCATGCAGTTCCTCACCCCATAAACACGGGCAATGTTGTCACCTACGGACAGCACTGTACCCGTTTCGGCGAGGTCTATCTTTTTCTCATAGTCCTGAATCTGTTTCTTGATTATGTCACTTATTTCTGCTGCTTTTATCTGTGCCATTATCCGAGTTCACCCCTCCCTATGGATTCTTTGAAGCCTTGTAGTTGGCTCCTTATACTGCCATCCCATACCATGTCGCCGATGTGGGCTACCACGCCGCCGATAATGGCTGGGTCTTCTTCCAATTCCAGGACAACGTCCTTGCCCGTGACCTTTGCAAGCATTTCCTTTAGCTTTCCCTTGAGGTCGTCGGGCATTGGCACGGCCGTCTTCACAACCGCGCGGACAACTCCCATCTCTTCGTCCATGAACTCCTGATAGTGCTTCTGGATGGCCTTTATAGCCTGGATGCGCCTCCTCTCTACGAGGAGTTGCATGAATTTGGTTAGTTCTTCACTTGCATTGACAGCTTTGAGGATTTCTTCGACGATCTGCGACTTCAAGTCTGGAGGAAACACCGGACTTTCCAGCGCCTCTTCCACCTCTGGCTCTGACGCCAGATAAGAGACTATCGCAGAGAGTTGGTCGGCAAACTCCTCTAGCTTCCCTGCCTCTTTGCCAATGGCAAAGAGCGCCCTCGCATATCTTCTGGCAACGATTGAGCTAATCAATTCTTGGTCACCACCTTTTCTAAGTATTCACTGATGAGCTTATGATGATCTTGCTCAGTCAGGTTTTTCCTTATTATATCTTCAGCCATCTTTACTGCTAGGTCGGCCACTTCTTGCTGGAGCTCGTGGCGCGCCTTCTCAAGCTCTTGCTGCACAAAGAGTTCGGCCTGCGCCTTAATACGCTCCGCCGCCTCTTTTGCCTGTTGAATGATCTTCTCTTTTTCTGCCTCACCTTGCTGGATAAAGGTATTTAGGATGCGCTCTGCCTCTTTGTCCATCTTGGCAAGCTTCTTTTCATATTCAGCATACTTCCGTTCTGCCTCCTTCTTCTTTTCATCTAGTTCCTTGAAGGAGTTCTCTATCTCTTCGGTTCGAGATTTAAGGGCGTTGGCGACAGGGGCCTTCAACAACTTTACTAACACAACCACCAGGATGGCAAAATTGAGACAGTGCCAGACGAAGTTCATCACCTGTCCGTGGGTGAGTCCGTGGTGCTCCCCGTGTGCCGCAGCACCGGCTTCTCCATGGGTGGCATGGGCAGCTGCCTCACCCCCAGCCTCACCATGGTGTGCCATGGCACTTTCATGGTGCACCCCAGCACCCTCCTCCACAGCAAATGTAGAGGCAACCGACATGGGCCATCCGCTTACGATTATGGCAGTTAATACAATTCCCAAAAGACTCTTTAGGTTCATTTATATTGCCCTCCCCAGGAGCTTCTGAGCAATCTCCATCGCAAAGGCCTCTGCCTGCGCCTTCAGCTCTGCCCTCGCTGCCTCCACTTGGGCAGTGAGCTGGCCGAGCAACTCTTGCTTCTTCTGCGATGCCTCCTTTGTACTCTCCTCGATCAAGGCCTTTTCCTCCTCCCTGGCCTGGGCCTTGAGCTCCTCCCTCTTCTTCATCCCCTGAGAACGGGCACTAGCCAATTTGGCATTAAAGTTCTCAAGGAGTTGATCTGCATTGCGCTCAAACCGTTCGGCCTCCTCCTTGATAGCGGCCATTTTGGACTCACGCTCTTGCAGCATCTGTCGAATGGGCTTGTAGAGGAGAGAATTAAGGACCACAATCAGGATGAGCATGCCTATTATCTGGAACCAGATAGAGGCGTCTATTGTTATCATTGCCTGCCTCCCAACCTAATTTTTCTTAAATCCCTTTGTATATCAGACAATTAAAAAAAATGAACAATCATTCATTTTTTCAAAAAATGCTTTTACTCCATTATTTCCCCTATGTCAATGCCTTTTAAGAAAAAATTATTTACCGCGCACATTCCCCCAGATGATTTTATGCAATTGAAAACCCAGCCTTACAGGGAGCCTGTCCTCAATAATCCATTGAGCAAGCTCTCCAATATCCATCATACCCCAGGCAGGGGAAAAGTATACATTAGTGAAATTTTGAAGCCCGTGTCTTAGGGTCTTTGATCGGGCAAACTCAAAGTCCTCTCTGTTAGTAATCACAAACTTGATGGCATCGTTTCTGCTGAGATAGCGCAGGTTTTCAGGCACCCAGGAGGCATTACTCCCGCTTCCAGGGGTCTTCCAGTCCACTGACTTTGACACATACTTTGGGACATCTGATAGCGACAGACTCCCGTTTGTCTCAAGGAGCACCTTTGCCCCAAGGTTAGCCAATTCTGCCATGAGATCGTACACCGGCCTTTGAAGCAATGGCTCTCCACCAGTCAATTGGACCAAGCGCACCCTTGAGGCCTTCCATCTCGCCACTAATTCCTGGCGAGAGAGTTCTTCGCCCTTCTCCCATGCATAGGCCGTATCACAGTAGGAACAGCGCAAATTGCACCCACTGAGCCTTATGAAGAAACAGGGCTGGCCTACGAAAATGCCCTCACCTTGAAGACTCAAAAAGGTCTCAGAGACCTCTAGGGCCATCATTCTTCCCAATAAGTTACGCCAGTCTTTGGGGTCTCACACACTGTGACCCGATCTATCCTCACGCCATCAAAGGGGGCAAGTCCTGTTTTCACCTGCTCGTAGATAAAACGGGCGATGTTTTCACTGGATGGATTTCGCTCTTTAAAGGCGGGATGTTCGTTGATATTCGTATGATCGAGCTCATCCAATACCCGATCTACTATTCTTTTGAGGTCTCTAAAATCTATCCCTACATCAATATCATTCAGTCCTGCGGTCCTCACATATACCCGCACAATCCAGTTGTGCCCATGGAGGTGTTCGCAGTTACCTGGATAGTCCCTGAGATAATGGGCTGCTGCAAAATCTCTCTCCACAAAGACCTCATACATGCTATCCGTCTCCTTTTTGTCTATTTTGTCTTTTGTACGGGCCTTGGACCAAAGATTGCTTGACCAACTCGCACAATTGTTGCCCCTTCTTCTATAGCCACACTGTAGTCATTACTCATACCCATACTGAGATGAGGAAGATCGAGCCCCCCACCAAACTTGCCTACAAGCTCATCCCTCAAGAGTCTGAGTGCCTTAAACCATGGCCTTGCACCCTCTGGTTGAGGCGAGTACTTGGTGATGGTCATAAGGCCCATAAGCCTTACCCTACTAGGGCCGACCCTTTTGAGTGCCTCGATGAAGAAATCCCTCAGTTCTTCAGGGTGGAGCCCAGCCTTTCCGGGGTCTTTAGAGATGTTGACCTGGACAAGGCAATTTACAGTCTTATTGATCTTGGATGCCTGATATACCACCTTCTCCAAGAGAGGTATCGAATCTATGGTCTCGATCCAATCAAAATATCTAACTGCCTGCTTTACCTTATTCTTCTGAAGGTGACCGATGAGATGCCACTCTAGGGAAATCCCCTTTGATCTCAGTAAATCAATCTTTTTCACTGCCTCTTGGACATAATTTTCACCAAATACATTTAACCCCAAGTGGGCTGCCTCTTCCACCCTTTCCGCTGGGAACCTCTTTGAGACAGCAACGAGCTTCACCTCTTTGGGGGACCTCCCCGCCCTTTCGCATGCCTCTTTGATCTCTTGCCTCACCCGTTCTATGCGGTCTTTAAGGGTTGACTCACTCATTTCCCATCACCTTGGGGTTACTATACGGTGCTTTAGAAAAAGGTCCACTACCTCACGCAGGGGCAGGCCCACCACATTTGTATAGGAGCCCTCTATCCGATCCACCATAAATGCACCTAGACCCTGGATGGCATAGCTTCCAGCCTTGTCCAGTGGTTCTCCTGTGGCTACATAGGCCTCTATGAGTCTATCGGAAGGCCTAGAAAGCCATACCTTAGAGGTCACCACGAACTCCTCTTCTATAAACGGCCCTTGAGGGGGACCTGGCCCCAATAGGCAACATCCAGTATGTACAACATGCATCCTCCCCGCTAGAGACTTTAGCATCTCAACGGCATCTTCTGGCCCCTTGGGCTTTCCGATGATCTCATCGTCAAGGACCACTATGGTGTCCGCTGCAAGAATCCATCCAACTTCTCCTTCACGCTCCCTTACATTCGTAGCCTTGAGGCGGGCAAGCCTCAGGGCATACTCTTTAGGTACCTCACCCCCCATACGCCCTGGTTCCTTTAAGGAGCTGGGGGCAACGACAATATCGAGACCTAGGGATTCCAAAAGATCCCGTCGCCTAGGTGACTTTGAAGCGAGGATTATGGGTTGAGCCTGTCGAAAAGGGCCAGGGCATTTCTTGTGGTACAACTCGCTACCTCCTTAAGATCCATAGACTTCAATCGGGCCACCTCCTCGGCCACATACCTCACATAGAGCGGCTCATTGGTCTTTCTCCTAAAAGGTACTGGTGCGAGGAATGGACTGTCCGTCTCCACCAGTAGCCGATCTATGGGACACTCCTTGATGAGTCCTTGCACCTTGCTAGCTCCCTTAAAGGTCACTATACCAGAGCAAGATATGTAAAATCCTATATCTAAGGCGGTTTCAAAGAGTCGCCTCCCACCAGAAAAGCAGTGTATCACCCCTTTTATTCCTGTGCCGGCCAGGTCCTTTAATATATCTACAGTGTCGTCATCTGCATCTCTTGTATGCACTATAAGGGGCAGGCCAGTTGTTAGAGAAAGCTCGATCTGGAACAAAAAGACCTTCTTCTGTAGGTCTTTTGGCGAATACTCTTTGGCGTAGTCAAGTCCTGTCTCACCAATGGCTACAAATTGTAACTGGTCCAAAAGCTTATAAAGATGTGCTTTGAGCGAGGGGCTGAACCGTTTTGCATCATGAGGGTGAAGCCCGAGGGTGGGATAAACTATAGATGGAAACCTGGCCGAAAGCTCTCCTGCCCTACGCGATGACTCTTCGTCAATACCTACAGAGACCATTTTGTATACCCCACCCTTTAGGGCCCGCTCGATGACTGCCTCTAGATCTTTTGCATACTGTGGGAAGTCGAGGTGACAGTGTGAGTCTATGAGTTGTACCATCTACCCAACCATTCCACCCTGTGGGAGTACAATCCTCATGGTATTTCCCCCCATTTTGTTCCTGAATAGGGAAAATGTCCCGCCGTGGAGCTCCACGATCTGCTTGGCAAGACTCAAACCAAGCCCAAGTCCAAGGATCTCCCTTGGGCAGTGACCTGCATCACTTTTAGAAGTGTGGAGCTCGTGCGATAGTGGATCACCAGAGTCTGAGATCTCCACCTCAACGCCACTCGGACATGGCTTTGCAGTGACTATGAGTATACCACCTCGGCCCATGCACTTCAGTGAATTGTGTATGAGGTGATAGAGGGCCTGTTGAAAATGCCCTACATCGAGCATGAGATAGGTATCGTCTGGAATATTAATGGAAAAGTGTCCCTCGATCTCCCGCTCTTCTAGATCGATGGATATGACCTTGAAGAGGGTCTCTAGGACCGTCCTAATCTTTACCCGTTCTGGTTCAATATCTGGGCCGTCCGCAAACGAGAACAGGCCATCTATAGTGCACTCTATCTTTCTAGCGCCTTCCACGATCCTGGAGGCGATCTTGCGCATATCCTGGTCACTGGACCGCCTTTCAAGGAGTCTTGCCAGCCCCCCAACGGCACTCAGTGGATTTTTTATCTCGTGAAGCACTCTGTCGGCGATCAGACCCAGTTCTGCGGTCTTCTCCACATGTGCCAGCCGCCTTCTGCTGGCAGCCATTTCCCGTGTCAGGCCCTCCAGTTCTGTGATCTTGGATCTTAGCAGTGCACACATCCTGGCCTTGGTGAAGGCCATGGAGGAAATGGTAGTGAGCAACACAAGGAATTCGAGGTTCGTCTCCTCAATGGGGTGCTTCAAGATATGGTTGTCACATACAATGACACCATAGTTGTGTGGTCCTGTGGCCACTGGGGCTGCTGCAAGAGGCCCATCAGAAAGTGGCCAATCTTGATCTACTGGGACCTTTTCTACCACTATTGGTCTCCGTTCTCTGAGTGCCCTCACAAGAAAGTGTGCGGGATCATCGAGCGGGACCTCAATCGATCGCACCAACCGATTTAGTGGGTGGGCCTCATCATAGAAGTGCCCTTTCATCTCTTCCAACATCTCAAAGAGGGTGAGAGGCCTGTTCCTGAGTTCTTCCCATATGACCGTCGCCTCTTGGGCATCCCATGGCCCCACAGAAAGGTCACCACAAAGGGCGTTCTTTCTCCTATTCATGGTGAACCAAAATGCCCTGTTAAATCCAAGCCCCTCACCAGCTGTAGTGCCAATTAGGACTGCCTTCAGTATCTCTAAGGCATCGTTCTTCTCCAGGAACTCTATATTGAGCTTTTGGGCGAGCTCCAGAAAAAAAGAGAGCCTGGTCTGCTGGCTTGCGATCTCCGTCTTTAGGGAATCGAGCTTTCTCAGGCAATTATTGTCATTTATGATTATGTCAGTATTATCCATTCAAAAACCTTCTTTATCTCTTGACACATATTGCGCCAACGGTCATAGTACCACGTAATGGGAAACATTGAAGCCCAAACCTCAGACTCAGAATTTGGGCAAAAAACCTAAAAGGAGGGCATTATTATGCGTTCAAGGATTACATCAATCGTCGTTGCCATCATGATGACAGTGGGGATGGCAGGGGTAGGTTATGCTGCCAAGTGCAAAGGCACTGTAGAGAGCATTGACGGCGGGAAAATGGTAATCCAGCTTAAGGGCAAGTGCAAGGCCAAGGCTGGTGACGAAGTTAAGATCAAGACAAAGAAGAAGGCCGCAGTAGAAGGTTGCTAATAACTTAAGTGTAGACTAGTTTGTGAAGGGGGTAGCCCTATGGGGCTACCCTTTTTATTTTACCCTGCCTGGGCCAATGCCCTGAGTGTGTCGATTTCTTCCTTGTAATCCCCTTTTTCAAATATGGCCGACCCTGCCACAAAGATCTCTGCCCCTGCACGAGCGACCTCTTTTATTGTATCCCTATTGATGCCTCCATCCACCTCTATGGGTATGTTGAGACCTAGGCTAGAGATGAGGACTTTAAGCTCCTTTATCTTTTCGAGTGAGAATTCAATGAAGCTCTGCCCGCCAAAGCCCGGATTAACGCTCATTATCAGGCAATAGTCCGCTGCCCGAACCACATCTTTTACTGCACTAACAGGTGTACCGGGGTTCAACACCAGCCCAGCCCGGGCCCCCAGGTCTCTGATGGCGCAAAGGGTCCTGTGTATGTGTGGACAGGTCTCGTAGTGTACAGAGATCCAATCTGCCCCTGCCTTTTTAAATTCTTCAATATAGCGCTCTGGCTGTTCGATCATGAGGTGACAATCTACAGGGAGCCCTGTGGCTGCCCTGACCGCCCGCACCACCAGGGGACCAATGGTGATATTTGGGACAAAGTGGCCATCCATGACATCCACGTGTATCACATCTGCCCCTGCACCTTCGACTGCTCTAACCTCTTCAGCGAGCCTTCCAAAATCTGCAGATAATATCGATGGGGCGATTTGGATCTGTCTTTTCTCCTTCATCACTTATAGACCGTCCTTCTGTTAAATTTATTGGCAATCTAAAAAGATTGCACTAATATCTACTCAAATCCCCACTGGGTCAAGGAGGGAAAGATGATAGCCCAAAAAATGCTCTCATTCATGGAAAGGGCCTCTTGGATCAGAAAGATGTTCGAAGAGGGGGCGAGGTTAAAGGAAATTCATGGGGCGGACAAGGTATGCGACTTTAGCCTCGGCAATCCAGACCTGCCTCCACCTACCGAGTTCGACAAGGCACTCGTAGATGAGGCCCAACGGACAGGCCCAGGAGTACACAGCTACATGCAGAATGCAGGCTATATGGATGTACGGTCCCGTGTGGCAGACCAGGTGGAAAGGGACCATGGGCTCCGCCCTGATCCAAACCATGTCATCATGACGTGTGGGGCAGCAGGTGGTCTCAACTGCATATTCAAGGCCATCCTGGACCCAGGGGATGAGGTGATTACACCAGCACCTTTCTTTGTAGAGTATGGCTTCTATGTAGACAACCATGGGGGAAAGCTCGTACCAGTCAAGGCGAAAGAGGACTTTTCACTCGATCTCGACGCCATAGAAGCTGCCATTGGTCCAAACACCAAGGCCATACTCATAAATTCTCCGAACAACCCCACTGGGTGCGTCTATTCAAAAGAGTCTTTAAAGGCACTAGCAGAGATCCTGGAGAAGAAATCTTCTGAACTAGGTCGAGTCATATATCTCGTGAGTGATGAACCATATAGGCGGCTTGTCTTTGACGGAGAAGAGGTGCCCGGCCTCTTCGACCTCTATGGGCCCACCATCATCACCACCTCCTTCTCCAAGGACCTCTCCATACCTGGAGAGCGCATCGGGTATTGTGCCATAAACCCCAGTTTTGAGGGCAAAGACCAGCTCGCAGGGGCCATGACCTTGGCCAACAGGATCTTGGGTTTTGTAAATGCCCCAGCCCTTATGCAGCGTGTGGTCTCAAAGGTACTGGGCAAGGTGGTGGATGTAGGGGTCTATCAGAGGAGGAGAGACCTCTTTTCAGCGATCCTTGAAGAGGCAGGCCTTCAATTCGAACTCCCAAAGGGGGCATTCTACTTCTTCCCAAAGACCCCCATTGAGGACGACAAGGAGTTTGCTGCCATCCTCCAAGAAGAGTTGATCCTCTCAGTACCAGGCTCTGGTTTTGGCTGCCCAGGCCATATCAGGATCGCATTTTGCGTGGAGGAAGAGGTGATCGAAAGATCGAGGGAGGGATTCAAGAGGGCAGTGGAAAAGGCACTGTCGAAGGGGGGGAGTTGACCTCTTTAGGCCTTGCCTATGAGTGCCACAAAAAACCCATCGGTCTCTGGGGGTAAACACCTCAAAAAGCCCTCTTGGGTAATGAACTTTTCACAGTGCCCCATGTTGGGCAAGACCTCACTTATATCTAAGGGTATGGCCCCTTCTTGGCCCTCTAAAAACGCCCTTATGAGTTCGCTTGTCTCTTCCTTCTCATAGGTACAAGTGGCATAGACCAGGCGTCCATTGGGCCTTAGCCACTTAAATACGTGGGAAAGGAGTCTTAGTTGAAGTCTAGATAGAGAATCTATGTCGCCGGGTCTCCTGTTCCACTTTATGTCTGGATGGCGCCTTATGATCCCAAGCCCTGAGCAAGGGGCATCCACCAGGACCTTGTGAAATTGCCCTCTTAGATCGCCTGTATAGTTCAACACATCTCCATCTCGTGGTAGAATCACCTTTGCCTTCACTCCCAGGCGCTCTAGATTGGACCTCAGAAGTTGACGCCTCGACAAAGATGGTTCAAAGGCCCATATCTCGCCACTTCCACCCATGAGTTCACCAATATGGGCGGTCTTTCCACCCACGCCTGCACATGCATCCAAGACACACTCGCCTGGCCTTGGGTCAAGGCAATACCCTACGAGTTGGGCTGCCTCGTCTTGGACTGCAAAGAGGCCCTCGTCGAACCCAGGAAGCACCCTTGGGTCGCACCTATCCTCTACTATCACGCTAGAAGGGCTGCACAGCCCCTCCCTGGCCACATAACCAGATGCCTTGAGGCGTCTCAAAAAGACGCTCCTTTTGACCTTTTGGAAATTGACCCTAAGGGTGAGGGGTGGACGCTCGTTGTTTGCCTTTAAGATCCTTTTGACCAACTCCTGGTCCATGGCCCTTGACCATCTTTCCACCATCCATTGAGGGTGGGAATACCTTAGGTGTAGAGGAAGACTGGGGATGACTTCACCTAAGAGCTTGTCACGCTCCCTCGCAATCCCCCGAAGGACCGCGTTCAATAGCCCACTAAGGCGCCCAAGGCGGGTCTTTTTTAGCGCCTCCACTGTCTCATTGATGGCTGCATGGGGTGGAATAGAGTCGAGCATCAAGATCTGATATGCCCCGATGAGCAGAAATGACTGGACTATTGAGTTTGGGTACTTCTTGGACCTTAGCCTCTCCCTTATCAACCAGTCCAAGAGGAGAAGCCACCTCACTGTCCCCACCACCATCTCGTGGACAAGGGCACGATCCCGCTGGTCCAACCCCAATGGCCCTACCTCATCTTCTATGTACTCTCCAAGGGGTAAACGCCTGGAAAGTGGCGTCGAGAGCCATGCACCAAGTGCCTTCCCTGCAGCAAGCCTTGTTCCAAGGCCCTTAGCGCTACTAGGCCTTCCCAAATACACTCCCTTTGGGGATTGGATTTCCCCTGATGAAGGCCTCTACAGCCATGCGCCTTTTACCAGGCCATTGGACCTCTTTTACCAAGATGGCTCCGCTACCTGTCCAGATGGTGAGCCCTTTATTTGAGACATCTATTATCTCGCCTGGGACAAAAGGACCCTCGATCTCTTGTCCATGGACCAATCTTGGTGTGAAGAGTCTGACCCTCTCATCCCCATAGGTGGTATATGCCCCAGGGACGGGATCAAATGCGCGAATCTGCCTATGAATTACCTGGGCACTCTGCCCCCAGTCGATCTCAAGCTCTTCCTTTCTTATGGGTGGGGCATAGGAGATGCCCTCTTTTGGTTGTTCCCTCGGTTGGAGTTCGCCTGTCAATATGCCATGGAGGGCCTCTATTAAAAGCCGTGCCCCAAGGGCGGCCATCCTGTCGTGAAGTTCGCCAAAGGTCTCGTTCTCCCCTATTTTAAGCCCCTCCATGAGGAGTATTGGGCCTGTATCCATACCCTCATCCATCTCCATGATGGTTATGCCGGTTTGGCGTTCGCCCTCCAGGATCGCCCTCTGGATGGGGGCTGCCCCCCTAAACTTTGGGAGAAGCGAACCATGGACATTGACTGGCATGATGCGGGCACACTCTAAAAGGGGCCTTTTTAAGATCTGGCCGTATGCAGCCACCACCAAGAAGTCTGGGCCCATTCCAGCCACTTCCTGTATGAACATGGGATCACTGGCCCTTTCTGGCTGAAGCACCCTAAGCCCCATCTCAAGGGCCAATTCTTTAACAGGTGAGGGCCTTAGCCTCCTACCCCGCCCGCGAGGCCTATCTGGTTGAGTGACCACTGCCTCTACCTTAAAGCCCGCATCAAGGAGTGACCTTAGGGACGGGACCGCAAATTCAGGGGTCCCCATGAAGACTATCTTGGTCTCTTCTGGTTTCAGATTACTCATCCTTTGGCCTTATCTTAGCCCACTTTTTCTTAAACAGGGTCTTTTTTACTGGAGAGAGCCTATCTACAAAACAGATCCCATTTAGGTGATCTATTTCATGTTGCAGACACTTTGACAAGAGCCCTCCCTGGGCCTCGATCTCCACCTCACGGCCTTCGCGATCAAAGGCCTTTACGAGTATGGACTCTGCCCTCCTTATCTTCGCCCCATAACCTGGTACACTCAGACACCCCTCTTCTCCCACCATCTCACCTACGGCCTCCACGATCCTGGGATTTAAGAGCACCATTGGGTGTTTACCCCGCTTATCATCTGTCTCACAGTCGAAGACTATGACCTGGATAGGTTCTCCCACTTGGTTTGCCGCAAGACCGACACCTTCTGCCTCATACATGGTCTTTATCATGTCGTCTATGAAGCGTTGGAGGGCCCCGTCGATATTACGCACTGGCTCTGAGACCTTCTTCAATATTTCGTGTGGATAAATAAGTACCTTCATAGGACTCGTTCTAAAAAATGATACAAAAATCCCCTTTATTTTTTTAAAATAATATAAATGTCTCCTATGCCAAAGTCACGAAATTTTCTCGTAAGGATGGATAGACTAAGGGCAGCAGCACCTGAATTGCGCTATCTCCTCACGCGAGGCTATCCAAGAAAGTCCTCTGTAGAGTTCATTGGCAACCACTATCAACTGACAAGGGACGAGCGAAATATCCTGTTTAGGGGCGTCTTCCCAAGGGCCATTGCCCAGGCCATCAAGGCAAACAGGGTCACACCAGGGGCCATCTGCGGCAAGGAGTTGTTTGTGGATGGATACAATGTAACCATCACGCTTGAAAATGCCATGAAGGGTCACCCCATCATCAGGGGAAACAATGGCTTTATTCGGGACATATCTGGCACATTCAGGGGGTTTAGACAATCTGACCTCACGGAAGCTTGCTGGAGAGAGATCCTGCGCCTCCTCACCCAGTACAGACCAGGCCTCACCACTGTCCTTCTGGACAAACCCTACTCAAAGAGTGCTCAGTTGGCTAGATCCATAAAGATATGGATGGAGGAATACTCCATTCAGGGCCAGGTCTTGTTGTCTCAAAGGGTGGATTTTAAGCTAAAGAATGCCCGTGGTGTAAGGGCCACCTCAGACTCAACAATACTCATCCGAGGTGGCCCATCTCTTGATCTAGCAGGTCATATTGCCATACGACGACTCAAAAAAAGGCCGTTTGTTGTACCCTGATCCTTTTGGTTGGACGCCCTTCTATTAGCAGCAACCACCGCCACACGTACCACAGGACTCTGTGGAACATGCGCCTAGGGCTGCCTGTAATTCTTCTGGAGTGGCGTCTCTCACCTCTGTGACCTTGATGTCGAACAGGAGTGTCTCACCAGCCAATGGGTGATTGAAATCGGCTATCACTGTGTCTTCCTGCACTTCATGTATGGTAAATGTCACAGGTCCCTGTGGCCCCATGGTCTGAAATGCCGCACCAGGCCTCAGGTCTGCATCCTGTGGGAAGTAATTTCTGGGGATTCCCTGCAAGAGCTCCTCGCGCCTCTCTCCGTAGCCCTCTTCAGGGGTCACTTTAATGGTAGCTGTTTCGCCCTCTTCCAGCCCCTTAAGGCCCTTTTCAAGGCCTGGGATGATCTGACTCCTACCAAAGACGAAACCAAAGGGCGCACCCCCTTCAGATGTCTCCACCAGCTCACCATTGGTGAGTTTGAGGGTGTAGTCGATGGTTACAAACTTGTCTTCTGAAACCTTCATAAAACAAAACTCCGAAATGTGTATTTCCCAAGGTAGGCCAATCACTAGGCAGGCTTACAAATGGGATTTCATTACAAAGTAAACAATCAAAAAAAAGTGTCAAGCCAAAACAGAGGGCCTACGTATACAAATTAATACCACAAGTCTCTTCCTAATGTAGGTTAATGCCTGGACATATCTAGTTTGATGTGTAAAATCATCTTCAATCTCTGGGTCTTATCGAAAAGGGGAACAAAATGGCAAAAAAGAGGGTCGGGCCATCCAAAAAGGTCATTACTCCTAAAGATGAGGTCAATGAAAAAGACAGTCTCAAACCAACTGCTCTAGGCGCAGGGGGGCTTGATGCGATCGGCAAACACGCCAGACTCCTCGAACTGGCAGGCCTTATCCTCCTCTTGATCATAGGCTTTTTGGTGAGGCTTGAGGACCTTTCAGACTGGAAGGCACACCCTGACCTTGCCATGTACAAGGGGGAACCGCTGCTCACTACCTTTGACGGCTACTACTACCTCACCCTTGCCAGGGACCTGGCTGAAGGGACCTATACCCCCATCGACTACAGGCGTGCAGTTCCAGACTATCCCAAGCGACCTTCGCCTCCACCTCTTTTGTCTGTTATTGGTGCAATGGTCCACAAGCTAACCGACATATCGTTCAACTGGATAGGTGCAGTGTCACCTGCATTTTTGGGTATGTTACTTATGATACCGCTCTATCTAATGGGCCGATATTTCGGTGGGCCAATCATGGCCTTTACAGGGACCCTCATGGGCCTCCTTTCTCATTACTACATCTATAGGAGTAGTGTCGGGTGGTTTGACACAGACTGTATGAATGTCACCTGGGCAGTGGCAGCAGCATATCTTTTTCTAAAATTTGGTACTGTCTCTACTGCTAAACGCTACCTTTACTGTGCTGGGGGGTTCCTGGTCTGGTTTCTCTTCATGTGGTGGTGGGACCAGACGCCTTATGTGGCAACGGTCCTCTCGCTCTTACCCTTCTTTGTGGCAGTGGTCTTTTTCTATCGCCCAACTAGGCGTGAGGGCCTGGCGTTTTTGGGTGCACTGGCATTGATGGCAATCGTTGTAATTGCATGGAAGGGAGTGGACTTTCCCCTAAGGCTGGTGGAGAATGTAATACACCAATATGAATACATCTCAAAGGAGGCCTCTCCAGACTTTCCAAACCTGGGCCTCACTATCTCAGAGCAAGCACGCCCAACATTTGAAGAACTGGTAGCCAAGACCACAGACAGCAAGGCTGCATTCTTTTTGTCTCTGATAGGCCTTGGACTGCTCTTCTATAGGAGGCCAAAAGACAGCCTCTTTTTATCGGTCCCTGTGGTATTGGCCACCTTTAGCTTCTTCTTTGCAAAGCGCTTCCTAATATTTATGAGCCCTGTCACTGCCATGGGCCTTGGCTATACTGCATATTTCCTCTGGGAGATGGGGAAGAAGTTTGGGCCAATTCGACTTGCTGTCCCAGTACTGGTTGCAGTGCTTGCCTACTTTCCATTCCAAAAGGGTATGACAAAGACATTTTGGCCCAAGGAGCCGCCACACCTCATAGATGGCATGGTTTATGCCGGCCAGCACACGCCAGAGGATGCAGTGATATGGGCCTGGTGGGACCATGGATATCCCCTGATCTATTTTTCCAACAGGGGCACTGTTAACGATGGCTCTGCCCACTCCCCTGAAAGATCTGTCTATAACGGGGTGCCCATTGCCTCTTCCAGCCAACGCTTTTCAGCAAACTTTATGCGCTTTTACGTGGCACGAGGTCTAACGGGCATTTCAAAGCTCTATAAGGCCTGTGATGGTGACAAGGCCAAGGCCCAGAGACTGATGGGACAGGTGCTGAGGGTAGGGCCAGAGGAAGGGCTCAAGATCATCAAGAAGACGCCCTTAAAGGATGTTGGACAATACGACACCCCAGAAAAATGGCTCGAATACTTTTTCCCAAAAAAGGCGAGACCCGTCTATCTTTTTGTGGACTGGCGCCTTACAGTTACGAGCTACTGGTGGTACTGGCTTGGAAGCTGGGACATCCAGGTCCACAATGGAATCCATCCAGTCTATAGGGCCTTTTACAATCTCAAGGTCACAGAGAAATTCGTTAAGGGACCAGGGGTCTTGGTCGATATTGAAAGAGGGATGGTGAGACTTGGTGCAGGAAAGGAGATACCCCTCAGACAGCTCGTCATCATAGACAAAAGCCCCATGACCAAGACATATCCCAGAAAAAATGGCTTTGACTTTGAGGTCTTCAGACCAGCAGGCTTTGGGGCGATAATGGACTTCAACATGGCGAACTCCTTGTTCAATACCCTTTTTCTACGCCACACATACAGCCCAAAATACTTTAAACCCATACGCCTCATGACGCCTTCCCACCAGATCTGGGAGGTCAAGGGAGACACCCTTTAGGCATTTAATCTATGGATAACCCCAAGGCCCCAGAGGTAAGTGTCGTCATACCAGCATATAACGAGGCCGAGGCCATTGGTACTACGATCCAGGAGATAAAGAGGCTCTACCCAGAATTCGAGGTGGTGGTAGTAGACGATGGAAGTACCGACAATACCGCACGTATTGCCAGGGAAAGTGGGGCAAGGGTGGTTCAGCACCCCTACAACATCGGAAATGGGGCAGCAGTTAAGACGGGCATAAGGGCCGCCTCTGGGAAGTACGTGGTGCTAATGGACGGAGATGGGCAACACGCCCCAGAGGATATCAAGCGGCTCTTGGAGCCCGCCTCCCACTATGACCTGGTAGTTGGGGCCAGGAGTTCAAAGAGCCAGGCCTCTTTGGGGAGGCGAATTGCAAACTGGTGCTATAACAGGCTTGCAAGTTATGTGGGGAAGTTTCCCATTGAGGACCTGACATCTGGCTTCAGGGTCTTCAGGCGCGAGACAGTGCTAAAATTCCTATACCTCTTTCCCAATACCTTTTCCTACCCTACAACTAGCACCCTTGCCTATCTGAGGAGCGGGCTAACCATCAAATATGTACCCATTGAGGCCAGGCGTCGTGTGGGAAAGAGCAAGATCAGGATATTCCAGGATGGCTCAAGGTTCTTCCTCATCATATTGCGTATAGCCACCTTTTTCTCGCCCCTCAGGATCTTCTTACCCATAAGTGCCATGTTTTTCCTCCTGGGGACAGGATATTATGCATATACGTTTTGGACCATGCACAGGTTCACCAACATGTCTGCCCTGCTCCTGAGTGTAGGCATCATGATCTTTTTGATGGGACTCATCTCCGAACAAATTACCCAGTTGAGATATGACCGGGTGGAGCAACAGGACGATGTGTTGGGCCAAAGGGTCATAAGAGATTAGACACCCATGGGGCGTTCGAGGTGCCTCATAATCTCTGTTTCGGGGATCGGGAATACCATCTTACAGAGCCCGCTCATTGAGACCATTTTACACTCGGGGCGCTTTGAGGTGGACTGCCTCTTTGGAAGCAGTGCCATGGCAAGTGTCTTCAAGGGGCACTCCCATATAAGGCGCTCCTTTGTACTCCCAAAGGAGATGGGGAGGCTCTTGGGGCTTTACCGTACACTCCTTTTTGAAAAATACCAGTTCACTGTGGCCTGTTTTCCATCGAACAGGCCACCTTTTCACATCCTCCCATTCATGATCAGGGCCAAGACGAGGGTGATCCACGACTACGGCGTCCACAATTGCCTCTTATCCGGCCTATCCAACAAAAAGGTCCCTGCCATGGACGGCATACACGACGTGGAACAAAATCTTGGCCTCCTCTCTTGCCTCGAAATCGCCCGCCCCACTGCCCCCTATGGATTGACCTTCATGATCCCTAAAGGAGATGCTGAGAAGGCCCTAAAGGCCATTAGAGATATGGGGATTGAGCCAGGGGATAGGCTCTTGGGGCTCCATGCTGGGGCAGGCCCTTTGAGGGGAAAGCAATGGCCCCTTGAGCGCTTTTTAAAGGTCGCGACCTCACTTATGGCAGAGAAGGTCTTTGACAGGGTACTCATCTTTGGGGGGCCAGAGGAGGAACCACAAAAGGTATGGCTCTCAAAGAAGATGGGGAGTGGGAGGGCTCACATAGTAAGTGCACCAATCAATGTAGTGGGCGGACTCATTAGGGAGTGTGACCTTTTTTTAAGCAACGATACAGGGCTCATGCACATTGCAGCTTCAGTGGGGACCAAGGTCTTGGGCATATTTGGACCCACAAACTGGCAAAGGACTGCACCATACGGGCCACATGCCCATTTCATAAGACCGTCCAGGGAGCGAATCCCATGTGCCCCCTGCCTCGAATACCCATTTAGGGGCTCTAGGCCCAGGTTTAAGTGTAAAGACTCATTTCCCTGCCTAGAGAGTATCACAGTGGACCAGGTCTTAGAGGCCATTTACCGCATCGTCTAAGGGGCTTAAGCCGCCACCATGTCTCCTCCGCCACATTATGATTCGGTGGGCGATCCAGAGGGGGAATCCTTGTCACCCAGTAACTTCCATCTGTAATATGGAACAATAGAGGGCCGACTAATCCCTTGACGTCAAAATATGGCTATATTAGATTCTCGCTAGACGTGCGAGAGTGGCGGAACTGGTAGACGCGCTGGACTTAGGATCCAGTGGGGCAACCCGTGCGAGTTCGACTCTCGCCTCTCGCACCACACAATTGACCATTCACAGGCGAGGAATCTGATCACTACACGCAAGCTAAGGTCCCGGCAAGATCCTTTTACTAAGGTAATTGGCAACCCCTTATGGCCAAACTCAATGCAGAACTGGTAGCCGCCTTTAACAGGCTGGCCAACTTACTTGAAATCAAGGGCGAAAATCCCTTCAAGATAAGGGCCTACAGGAACGCAGCCCGCACCATCGAGGGGCTCGGCCGGAGTGTAGAAGAGATGGTGAGGGCAGGCGAAGACCTCACACAGCTCCCAGGTATAGGCAAAGACCTCGCCCAGAAGATCAAGGACTTCGTCGAGACAGGCCGCATAGAAAAACTTGAAGAGCTTGAAAGGGAGATCCCTGCCCCACTCCTCGAACTCCTGTCTGTAGAGGGCCTTGGGCCTAAGAGGATAAGGGTCCTTTATGAAAACTTGGGCATAAAAGACCTGGATCAATTGAGGGATGCGGCCCAAAGTGGCGCCATCGAAAAGCTCCCAGGCTTCGGTCCCAAAATCGTAGAGACCATCCTCAAGGGCACTAGGCTTGCAAAAAAGGAGGGAAGGCGGTTCAAGTGGGCAGTGGCAGAGGAGTACGTAGAAGACCTCCTTCAATACCTCAATGAGGCACAGGGTGTTGAGGTCATAGAGGTTGCAGGGAGTTTCAGGCGTAAAAAGGAGACAGTGGGAGACCTCGATGTACTGGTGGTCTCAGAAGACTGGGAACTGGTCACAGACCATTTTGTAAGATACCCCCACGTAAAGGAGGTCATCTCCAAGGGCAAGACGAGATCCACGGTCATTCTAACCCCTGGCATACAAGTGGATCTAAGATCTGTCCCCAGGCAGTGCTATGGGGCAGCTCTCGCCTATTTTACTGGTTCAAAGGCACACAATATCGCCATAAGGACCATGGGTGTGAAGCTTGGGTTAAAGATCAATGAATATGGGGTCTTCAGAGGGGACGAACGTATTGGCGGTGAAGAGGAGCTTGATGTCTATAAGGCCGTAGGTCTTCCATTCATCGAGCCAGAACTAAGAGAAAACTCTGGCGAAATAGAGGCAGCCCAGGCGGGTAGGCTCCCAAATCTCATATGTCTCGGGGATGTACGGGGGGATCTCCACTGCCACTCCCACTATACAGATGGAAAGGATACCATCTGGGCCATTGCTACTGCGGCAAAGGCCCTTGGCTATGAATACATTGCCATTACAGACCACTCCAAGCGGCTCACAGTGACCAAGGGGCTTGATGAAAAGCGGCTCAGGGAACAGATGGAAGAGATAGACCAGTTGAATGAGAGGCTCGATGGGATAACCATCTTAAAATCCATTGAGGTGGACATCCTGGAGGATGGAAGCCTAGATCTTCCAGACGAAGTCTTGGGGGAACTGGATCTCGTTGTAGGCTCCATACACCATAAGTTCAAGCTCTCTGAGGAGGCGCAGACTGCCAGGGTCTTAAAGGCAATGGACAATCCCCATTTCACCATACTGGGACACCCCACAGGTAGACTCATAGGACAGCGGGAGCCTTATAAGATAAATGTCCAAAAGGTACTTGAAGGGGCAAAGGAGCGTGGATGCTTTCTGGAACTCAATGCACAACCAGACCGTCTGGACCTAAACGATGTAAACCTGAGACTCGCCAAGGAGATAGGCGTAAAGATTGCCATATCCACCGATTCCCACAGCATAGGTACCCTCGCCTACATGCGCTATGGGGTAAACCAGGCAAGGCGCGGATGGATTGAGAAGGGTGATTGCATCAACACCCGTTCCCTCCCAGAGCTCAAGCAATTGTTGAAAAGGTAACGTTATGTGGTAAAAAGTTACGACTCTGGACTAGTTGAAAAATTTATAAATACATAAAAAAGAGGATGAGTTGACATGAAGGTAACAGTAGAAGACGTATCACCAGTTCAAAAGAGGCTCCAGGTGGAGATACCTGGGGAACAAGTGGCCATTGAATTCGACAGGGCAACAAAGCGAATTGGCCAGCATGTAAAGATCGACGGTTTCAGGAAGGGAAAGGCCCCCAAGTCTTTGATCAAGCGATACCACGGAGACCTCATCCAGGAAGAGGTGCTCGAAAGCCTGATACGCGAGACATTTCCAAAGGCCCTTGAGGAGACAGACCTAAAACTCATCACAGAACCCAGGCTCGACAAGGCAGGAGAGTTAAAGGAAGGCGAACCCTTCAGCTATTCAGCACTACTGGATCTCTGGCCAGAGTTTGAACTCCCACAATATAAGGGTGTGAAGATAGAGCGGCCCCCAATAGAGGTGACTGAAGAAGAGGTGGATGAACAGTTACAGGCCTTAAGACGCCACTTTGGTGCTATCGAATCTGTAGAAGAGGAGCGCCCTGTGGAGGAGGGCGACATAGTGATAGTAGACTTTGAGGGTTTCCACGAAGGCGAACCAGTGGAAGGGCTCAGTGAGGAAAACTACTACCTGGAAGTGGGTTCTGGATACTTTAACGAGGAGTTTGAGAAAAAGCTCATTGGGGCAGAAAAGGGCAAAGAAGTAGAGATAGAGGTGAGCTATCCAGAAGATGCATTGAATGAGAATGTGGCTGGGAAGACCATACTCTACAAGGTGACGGTAAAGGATATAAAGAAGCGTGTCATGCCCGAACTCGACGATGAGTTTGCCCAAAAATTTGGCCCACAGTATAAGACCATTGAAGACCTCAGAAACAGGCTGAGGCAGCAGATCGAACAAGACAAAAAAGAGGCCCAGGAGAGGGCCATGAGGCAGCAACTCATAGACAAGATCCTGAGCGAAGTGGACTTTCCCCTTCCAGAGTCCCTGGTGGAGAAGAAGCTCGTCCAGATGGTGGACAATGTGATCTCCCACCTGAACGAACGGGGCATGGACCTAGAGAGTACTGGTATGAGTGAGGAAAGGCTCAAGGAAAAGATGCGAGAGGATGCTGAGCGCCAGGTCAAGATGGAGATCGTATTGGACAAGATTGCAGAGAAAGAGGATATTTCTGTCTCCAACGAAGAGCTCATGGACTATGTAAAAGTCTCTCCCGAGATGAGGAACATAGATCCTGCCCAGGTGAGCAGTGCCATAGCAGAGTATGTACTCCCCAAACTCAGGGCCAAGAACACCATTGACTTTCTCCTCAAACATGCCGAGATTGTGGATGAGGAGGTAGAGTAGATATGCCACTAATACCTATTGTAATAGAGCAGAGTTCAAGGGGCGAACGCGCTTACGACATATATTCACGACTACTCAAGGAGCGGATCATATTTTTAGGCACTGCCATAGACGACGAGGTGGCAAACCTTGTGATTGCACAGCTCCTATTTCTCGAGGCAGAAGACCCAAAACGTGACATCACACTCTATATAAATTCACCAGGTGGCCTTGTCACTGCTGGACTGGCCATCTACGATACGATCCAGTACATCAAGCCAGATGTGTCCACTCTGTGTCTGGGGCAGGCAGCCAGTATGGGGGCTCTCCTCCTAGCTGCTGGTGCTGCTGGAAAGCGCTACACACTCCCCAATGCCCGCATCCTCATCCACCAGCCCATGGGAGGATTTCAGGGGCAGGCCACAGATATCGACATCCATGCCAGAGAGATCTTGAGGCTGAGGGAGAGGTTAAACGAGATCATGGCGCGTCACACAGGACAGCCCATCGACCGCATAAAGCAGGACACCGAAAGGGATTTCTTTATGAGTGGTGAGGAGGCCAAGGAGTATGGGATAGTGGATCATGTGATAGAAAAAAGGACTACCGAGGAGGAATCTTAGAAGATGGCCACAGAAGAAAAGGACATCGAATTATTGAAAAAGCTAAAGTGCTCCTTTTGCGGCAAGGGGCACCAAGAGGTTAAAAAGCTCATTGCAGGGCCAAACGTCTACATATGTGACGAGTGTGTAGAGCTCTGCAACGATATCATCGCAGAGGATGAGGACCAGACAGACGAGTCCCAGAGCGGTTATATCTTGAAACCCTCAGAGATAAAGGCCCTCCTGGACCAATATGTCGTGGGCCAGGAGCAGGCAAAAAAGATCCTTAGTGTCGCTGTACACAACCACTATAAGAGGATAGACAGCTCTGTGGACATGGAAGATGTGGAGCTCCAAAAATCCAATATCCTCCTCATAGGGCCCACTGGTAGTGGTAAGACCCTACTTGCCCAGACCATGGCCAAGATCCTCAACGTGCCCTTTGCCATTGCAGATGCAACCACTCTCACAGAGGCAGGTTATGTGGGTGAAGATGTGGAGAATATCATCTTGACCCTCTTACAGGCAGCAGACTACGATGTAGAGCTGGCCTCAAGGGGTATTGTCTATATAGATGAGATAGACAAGATCGCAAGAAAGAGCGACAGCCCTTCCATAACAAGGGATGTATCTGGTGAGGGTGTTCAACAGGCACTTTTGAAGATCATAGAGGGTACGATCTGTAATGTGCCCCCCAAGGGTGGGAGGAAACACCCTCAACAGGAATATGTTAAGATCGACACCACCAACATACTCTTTATAGCTGGGGGCGCCTTTGTCGGGCTCGACTCCATCATCAAGGCGCGGTTGGGTCGACACTCAATTGGTTTTGGCGCAGACGTCCAGGGTGCAAGGGATATGACCCTTGGTGAGGTATTGAGCCAGGTCCAACCAGAAGACCTCATAAAATATGGACTCATTCCTGAGCTCGTGGGAAGGATTCCTGTTGTGGCCACCCTCGAAGAGCTCACAGAAGACGCCCTGGTAAAGATCCTCCAGGAACCCAAAAACGCCATCATAAAGCAGTTTCAAAAGTTGTTCGCCATGGATGGAATAGAGCTAAACTTCACAGATGGCGCAGTCAGGGCCATTGCCCGTGAGGCCATGAAGAGAAAGACAGGGGCGCGCGGGCTAAGAGCCATCCTGGAGGAGTGTATGTTGGATCTCATGTATGAGGTCCCATCCATGACTGGGATCAAAGAATGCATCATAAGTGAAGATGTTATAGAAAAGAAGGCAGACCCTATCCTCCTCTTTGAGGAGGGCGAGGAGACCGAGGCCAAGAAGAAGGCCTCGTAGTGAATTTTGGGGTTGCCAAAACGGTTGTTTATGCCGACTATAAAAGTAATGGATAATCTATCTCAAAAACTCTATGGGCTGGCGAGCCCTAAAACTCGCAAAGTCAAACATGTTCGAGCACCATGAAACAATAACTGCACCCCTTTTGCCACTGAGGGACATAGTCATCTTTCCCAACATGGTGGCACCACTCTTTGTGGGGCGTGAAAAGAGCGTCCAGGCCATAGAAGAGGCCATGGCAGAAAAGCACGAAATCTTCTTGGCTGCCCAGAAGGACGCCAAGATCGACGACCCCAAACAGAAAGACATCTATCATATCGGTACCCTTGGGACCATTCTACAACTCCTCCGCCTCCCAGATGGGACAGTAAAGGCACTCATCGAAGGCCAGAGACGGGCCAGAATCGTGAGATTCCTGCCTGAGACAGACTATTTTGCAGTAGAGGTGGAACCACTGCCCAGGGTGGAGGCCCAAGGGCCAGAGGTAGAGGCCTTGATTCGCATGACAGTTGAGGCCTTTGACGAGTATGTGAAGCTCAACAAGAAGATCCCACCAGAGGTGGCCATCTCCATCTCATCTATAACAGACCCGGACCGGTTGGCAGACACCATTGCTGGCCACGTGCCACTAAAGGTGAGTGACAAGCAGCAGATCCTGGAGATCACCCAGCCTGCAAAGCGCCTAGAGCGCCTCTATACCATCATGAAGAACGAGGCCCAGATCATACAGGTAGAGCAGCGAATAAAAGAGCGCGTCAAACAGCAAATGGAAAAGAACCAGCGCGACTACTACCTGAACGAACAGATCAGGGCCATCCAGAAGGAGATGGGCCAAAAGGATGAGGCCCAGAGCGACCTCCAGGAGCTTGAACGAAAGATAAAGAGGAAGCGTCTACCCAAAGAGGCGGCCCAGAAGGTGCGCCAGGAGTTTAAAAAGTTAAAGCTCATGGCCCCAATGTCTGCTGAGGCCACTGTGGTGAGAAACTACATAGACTGGATATTGGCGCTCCCATGGTTTGAAAAGACAAAGGACAAACACGACATAAAAGAGGCAGAACGCATCCTCGACGAAGACCACTATGGGCTCGAAAAGCCCAAGGAACGCATCCTGGAGTATCTGGCAGTCCAGTCCCTGGTGAAGAAGATGAAAGGCCCAATCCTCTGCCTTGTGGGGCCACCTGGGGTGGGCAAGACCTCCCTTGCAAGGTCAGTGGCAAGGGCGCTTGGCCGTAACTTCGTGCGCCTATCGCTTGGCGGTGTGAGGGACGAGGCCGAGATTAGGGGCCACAGGCGCACTTACATAGGCGCCATGCCTGGCAAGATCATCCAGAGCCTCAGAAAGGCAAAGAGCTCAAACCCAGTGTTCTGCCTAGATGAAGTGGACAAGATGAGTGCAGACTTTAGAGGAGACCCCTCAGCAGCGCTCCTAGAGGTACTGGACCCAGAACAGAACTTTGCCTTTAACGACCACTACCTCGACCTGGACTACGACCTCTCAGAGGTACTCTTTATAACCACTGCAAATACGCTGCACACCATCCCCATACCGCTCCAGGATAGGATGGAGATCATTGAAATCCCTGGATATACAGAGGAAGAAAAGCTAGAGATTGCCAAGGGTTACCTCATTCCAAGGCAACTAGAGGCCCACGGCCTGGCACCCGATCAGGTACAGTTCAGTCAAGGGGCGATCCTCGAGATCATCCGCTCCTATACCAGGGAGGCAGGGGTGAGAAACCTCGAGCGCTCAATCGCCTCTGTCCTCAGAAAAGTGGCCAAGGAGTATGTGAAAAATAAGGGGAAGGACCAGGGAGAATGGTCTGTAAAGATCAACCAGACCTCCCTCCAAAAGTACCTCGGTGTGCCCAAGTTCAAGCACCGTGAGACAGAGGACCAGGACCTCATTGGTGTTGCAACGGGGCTTGCCTGGACAGAGACGGGCGGCACTGTGCTCCACATAGAGGCAGCAGTTATGCCAGGAAAGGGTCACCTCACCATTACTGGGAAATTGGGCGATGTGATGCAGGAGTCGGCCCAGGCTGCCATGAGCTACGTGAGGTCCAGGGCCTGTCAGTTCGATCTCCCCTGGGACTTTTACCAGAAGGTGGACATCCACGTCCATGTGCCAGAGGGTGCCATCCCAAAAGATGGCCCAAGTGCAGGTATCACCATGGCCACTGCCATCACTTCAGCCCTTTTGAAGATACCTGTACGCCACGAGGTAGCCATGACTGGAGAGATCACGCTCAGGGGTAGGGTCTTGGCCATTGGTGGCCTAAAGGAAAAGCTCCTTGCAGCAAAGCGCATGGGTATTGAAAAGGTCCTGGTACCCAAAGAAAATGAAAAAGACCTCAAGGAGATCCCAGCCAAGATCACCAGGAGTCTTGAGATATCGTTCGTGGAGCACATGGACGACGTACTCGTAGAGGCCCTGAGGCTCGACGATCCAAAGAGCCTCTTTAAAGGCCCGAGCCCACAGGAGGCCCCAGACCTCTTCTCACTCCCACGGGAGCAACAGGAAGAGATCAGGGCACATTAATCCCTACCATACCTTTTACTGCAATGAAAAAGGCCCTGCCACAGACTAAGTGACAGGGCCGTTTTAAAAAAATCCTATCTTGACAATAGGAATTTGTCTCCTATAATTCCTACTAAGAAAATAGGAATTAATAGGAGGCCAAAATATGAAATTTGTTCAAGGCATAAAGGCAGACGATACCCTGGACCTTGTATGCAGAATGTGTCCGCTACACCTACTTGAGCCGGGGGAGAAGCTCAGGTGCCTCAAGACTGGGCAAGTCCTCGAGATCCTTACAGACTATGATGGGGCCTTAGAGGACATACCCCAGTGGTGTGAAAAGTGTGGCCAGGAATTCATTGGCATAGAAGAAGACGACGAGTGTTACAAGCTCTATATCCGCAAGAAGAAGGAGGTGGAATAATGGAAGGGATCACATATCTCGATCACGCATCTGCCACACCGGTCCTCCCAGAGGTAAAAGAGGCCATGCTGCCATACCTCGACGAGTTGTATTTCAATCCATCTGTGGTCTACGACCTGGGGACCAAGGTCAAGGCAGAGGTGGATGAGGCGCGTGAGAAGGTGGCATCACTCATCGGGGCAGAGGCCGAAGAGATCGTGTTCACCTCCTCTGGGGCAGAGGCGAATAATATGGCGATAAAAGGGATCCCTTTTGGCAACCCGAAGAAGGGAAAGAGGATCATAGTATCTGCAATAGAACACCACTCAGTACTCAATTCAGCCCGATTCTTTGAGAGATTGGACTATGAAGTGACCTTTTTACCCGTTGACCATCATGGAGTAGTGGACCCGGAGAGGCTGAGACGCACCATAAGCGAAGACACTGTACTCGTATCCATCATGCACGGAAACAACGAGATCGGCACGATTCAGCCCATAAAAGAGCTCTGCGAAGTGGCACATGAAGCAGGCGCCTTTTTCCACACCGATGCAGTGGCCACTGTTGGAAACATTCCAGTAGATGTGAAGGAATTGGGCGTAGACCTCCTGAGCCTTTCAGGCATAAGCCTTGGTGCACCCAAGGGTACTGGGGCACTCTACTTTAAGAGAAATACACGCTTTATGCCGCTTATACATGGGGGCATTCAGGAGCGTGGAAGGCGTGCGGGCACTGAGAATGTCCCGGGCATAATAGGGCTTGGGAAGGCCGCTGAGATAAGGGCTGGACGTCTGGCTAAACGCATGGAGTATCTCAAGGGATTGAGGGACACCTTGGTCCAAGGGGTGACGGCCCAGATCCCAAAGGTACACTTTACAGGTCACCCAGTGGACAGACTCCCAAACCATGCGAGCTTCTGTATTGAAGGGATAGAGGGTGAGGCGCTCATATTCCTTCTTGCTGCCAATGGCATCTATGCCAACACTGGCTCTGCATGTGCCTCAAAGGCCCTAAAGACATCTCCAGTGCTCGTTGCAATAGGTCTCCCCGATGTTGTGGCCCAGGGTTCAGTGGTCTTCACCCTTGAAGAATCCACAACACAGGAAGATATTGATAGGGTGATCGAGGTCCTGCCCGGTGTGGCACAGAGACTCCGAGACATGAGCCCTGTATGGAAGGAGGCCGCCTAACTAGATGAAACTCACTACCAGGACGAGATATGGAACGCGTATGATGGTGGAGCTCGCAAAACACTATCACCAAGGGCCTATGCGTCTAAATGAAATCGCCAGACGACAGGCCCTGCCAGTGAAGTACCTTGAGCAGATAGTGATGCCTCTTAAGGATGCAGGCCTCATCAAGAGCATTAGAGGGGTGCGTGGCGGCCATATGCTAGGCCGCTCCCCAGAGGAGATCACAGTATATGACATAATGAAGGTGCTTGAGGGCGATGCCATCGCCCCATGTTCACAGGAATTCCCAGAGTGCGAAAGGCTCCCCTATTGCGAGACCAAGGTACTCTGGCAGAGGATAAATGAAAAGATAATAGAGGAATTAAAAAATACCACCCTGGCAGAACTTATTGAACAGGGTGGAGGTAGAGAGACCAACACGAAACAAAGTGGAGGACGATAAGATGTATAGTCAAAAAGTAATGGAACACTTTGCAAATCCGAGAAATACTGGTGAGATCACCCAGGCAGATGGTGTAGGTGAGGTTGGCAATCCTGCCTGTGGCGATATGATGACCTTTTACATAAAGGTCAAGGACGGAAAGATAGAAGACGTCAAATACAAGACCTTTGGGTGTGTGGCGGCCATTGCCGTCTCGAGTATGGTGAGTGAAATGGTCAAGGGCAAGACCATTGAAGAGGCCAAGGCCATAACCAACAAGGCAGTGGCAGAGGCACTCGACGGCCTCCCCAAGCAGAAGATGCACTGCTCAAACCTTGGGGCCAAGGCGTTGAACGAGGCCATCAAGGACTACGAGGCAAAGGTATTGGGGAAAAAGGTGGAAGAGACTGGTGCAAAAAGGCGTGTAAAGCGACAAGTCGAATGTACCCACTGTGGTGTGCCAAACCCCATAACCGCCAAGTTCTGTATGAATTGTGGTGAAAAGATGGACAGTTAAAGGAAGGAGGTGGATCATATGGCAAAATTAGTAGTAGATAGAGACCTGTGTATCAGTTGTGGGACCTGTGTGGAACTCTGCCCAGATGTCTTTGAACTAGACGAAGAGGAAAAATCTGTGGTTAAGGATCAAGAAGGCTGTAACAGTTGTGACTGTGAAGAGGCCATTGCTAGTTGTCCGGCAGAGGCCATTAGCTGGGAAGAGTGATTCTGTGTTTGACCCTTTACCCGTACTCTCTCATATGCGTGGGTCCCCAGAAGGTCCGTCCAAAGGGGACCCACGGCCTTTTATGCCAATCTCAATCGAGTTCGATCCAGTGGATCAACCGATCGTTTCCCCTGTATAAGCCAAATGTGGCAGTCCCATTCAGTCCACCACTCAACCACTGAGAATATGGGGAGGTGGCGTTAAGGTCCACTGTTACAGAACCCCAATTCCCACTTCCAGGGGCGCTAAGAGTGATGTTCCCGCTACCTAGTGAGATGCCCGTCACGCTGCTATCGATGATGTCCGTCTCCCCAGGGTCGAGATTGTCCATCCAGTCTCCCAGGGAAAATGTGGATTTTGAAAGGCTGGTGCAGGTGTCACCACTGCTCACAGACCAGCCACTTCCATCCCAGTAAAGTGTCTCCACCTCTAGGGTGAGATTATCTGTCTCAGGGCCATAATTGTTGTAGATGTCAAGCCTTCCATAGAGAAAGTCTTCTGGGCTGTCTGGAAGGAGCTTTGCCCTACACGTCCCAGACGCACAGTCCAGGTCTTGATTTTTAATGGGAATCGCATCCTGATCTGTAGTATTTAGGCCCAAGTTTAGGGCAATGGGGCCATCAGGGCTTAAAAGTCGGGAAAAGGTGAAATTTCCACTGTACGTAAAATGACCACTCGTCCAGTTACCGCCAATGGCCGTAGGGTCCAGTCTTGTAGTGAGATCTGTTCCAGTGGACGAGTCTTCTCCATAGAGCGTTACATTGGCTGTAATTGACCCACCGAGAAGGGCTGTGTCGTAGTTTTGGGTAGTGGCATTAGACGCATTTTCTGCCCTCAGGGTGAACGAAATGGAGAATGGTTGGTTCATGTAGGTGAATGTGCCACACCCTGGGCCTATGGAAGAGGAGATGAGTGTGAAGTGGTCGGGATAGAACCTACCCAGGGTGGCATTGGCAGTGGGGATGGAGTTTGAAAAATAGTCGTCGTCTTTCACATGGAGTGTCAAGACACCCACATCACTGTAGGTGGCATTGGCGTCTTGTGCCACTCCATTTTCAAAGGACACCACTGCTCCTCCTCCGCCCACACCATAATTCTTTCCCTTAAAATAGAAGGTACCCGACGAGGCCCCAGCGGGCTTTGACTGCTCCACCCATAGTGTGGCATTGTCTGAATAGTTCTGGGTTATGGTACCATTTGCACACTCTGCCTGGATCGTAAGCGTAAAGGGGCGGCCTGCCCGTATCCGCGGACTTCCAGTAAGCCCTGAATTGTTTAGTGCAGTGGAGATAGTAAAGGTTGCTGGTGTAAAGAGGAGGTAATTCCCCCCTGTCATAAACGTGTAATTGCCAGTGCCATTCACTCCTAGCCAGAGACGCCCTGCATCGGCATAGTGGGCACTGAATGGTGCATCTCCATTGGAATCGAAGTGTAGGGTCACATTGGCAGCCAGGGTAGAGGGCGGCCCCACTTCTGTACCATTCACACTGAGTGTCTTGGTCCCAGTTGAGGGATTGTCATAGGTTGCCCATAGGGTGAGCACCTTATCCGTATCTGAGAATGCAGGCACACACTTGGCGTCCGGTTCCCCTGGATCGCTCTTTCGACGTGCCATTATGATTCCGTGGCCATCTGTACACGAGGTGGCATTTACCTGTTCGAATAAGAATCCTGAGTCCTGGAACAGGATCTCACACTGTGAATAGTCCCCTGGTGTACAATATGAGGCACCACCTATGCTACTATTGACGCAGCAGTAGTCTGCCACTGGGTTTGAGTTGGTGAGACCAATGGATACAGTCTCGGCTGTAGTGTGTGCAAAGTCCAAAAGGGTGCTCCCTGTAAAGGTGCGTGTATCACCCCCCACCCACCCTGTGGGAAAGAGTGTTACAGTTGAGCTCCCACTAGAATAGAGGGCTGTACAATTCGCATTTTCACACGCCCTTATCTCTATATTTTCAACAGGGGTACATGTGAGCCCTGTACCCGGATGGTGTATCTCATAGTGGTCTATTGAGACCCCACACATGGGACAGTTGCGCACTGTACCATCCCAGTTCTTGCCTGAGGCCTGGTTTGAGTATAGCTGGCTTATCTCAGCAGGGCTCAAAGACCTATTAAACATTATGAATTCATCTGCCTCAGCACCAAGTGTCTCGCGGCTCGTATAGTCTGTAGACGACATCAAGATCACCACATTGCCAGACGTGGCAAAGGGCACATCACTACGATAAGTCCCATCGATAAAGAGTGATGTTTTGGTCCCCGATGCCACAAAGGCCAGATGGTGCCAGCCAGACAGGTATGGGAAGGGTGAAAAGTGTCTGATACTACCAGTATTGTCATAAACACCCCAGTAAAGCCTTCCAGTAGAGACATTTTCTGCAATAACGGCAAGATCGCCTGTTCCAGATACCGATCCAATGACATAGACGTAGCATCGGCCATATCTACCACCAAGATTTAGC
>WGBU01000071.1 GCA_015494155.1 Deltaproteobacteria bacterium
CAATCCCCTCAAACGGGTCCGTTCATATCCACCCTTATCTTGAGGAGGGAGACGTTGTCGTGGTGAGTCTGTCGCAATCCCCTCAAACGGGTCCGTTCATATCCACTCTTACCCAAGCAATAAATGAAAATTCAGTTAGTTGCAACACGTTTTTCCCTGATGACCTCTGATGGGGAAAATCGGATATGCACACGTGCAACGAGAGGTTTTTAATATATTGGAATCACAGAAAATCACAGAAAACTACATGACAAACACAAAGATTAGCATGACAACTTAGTTAATATTCTGTTATCAAAGAACTTTTTAGAAAACAGGTCCTTGACCCTTGATCTTAGAATCTCATTATAAATTACAACCAAATTTGTCTAGAATATTCCCTGACAAAAATTCTGCTTACTGCTCATGAAAGTAGTCATGGTTTCTACGTCAGAGTTTTCTGGGCAATTGAGGAGGCCATATAATTTTTAACTCAAGCTCTTTTATGCACTTATCCACAAACCCTTTTATGACTTCGTACATCCTTTTATAGGTGCCTAAGTCGATTGGCCCAAAGCCGTGGGCGAGAAATGAATAGTTCCTTTTGTGCAACATATCTAATAGTCGACTCCTCTGGGAATCAAACTCATGTCCAACAGGGTCATCCAATTCTTGGAGAAGGTCGTAGGCCTCTACTAGTGCCACATGGAATATGCCCTTTTCATTGGCTTTCTGGGCATACTTTTCTCTGAAACTAGCAGGAATCCTTGTGTCTTTTATGTCCAAGTGGCCTGTGTCGAGGTTGAACCTTTCCATAAGGCGTGTCTGGGCTAGAAGCTCAAGTGCCCGATATAGTCTCGAGATAGCGTCGTCGAATCTACTTTGATGGGCACGTCTTTCGGCATTGAGTATAAGGTCGAGACAAGTGTAATACCTCGCCTCTTTTCTATCACTTGTGAGGTAAGAAAGGAACGGCATGTAAAACTCGACTCGGCTTGCCACAGGTTTTAGCACCTTTAGTGCCTGTCCATAGAAAAAGGAATCCCACAAGTTGAATCCATCGGCAATGGCACGCCACTCATGCCATTGGGACTCCTCAGTGGGTGAAAGCCTCAAGGATCGGAGAGTGGCATCAGCCACCATCTTGGCCATGGAATAGTTGAAATTAATGAACGCATCTTGAAATAGGGTTCTATTCCGTTCAGAATAAAAGCCATTAGTGGCAACGGGCACAGGGATGTCTCCTGTCTCTATCTTTACAACGTTTTCTCTCATCCCCTTGTTCACCTGGAGATCCCAGCCCGCCTCAATGGCTACCAGCACAAGTGCCGCGCTCATGCTCTTGGTCCCCCCTGTGTAGTTGGCGATCACACTGGCGCCTGGAAACCTTTCCCTGATGGCCTGGGCGACCCCTTTCAAGTCTTTATATAAGATGGCCAGATTGTCGACGTGGGTATCTACATCGAATGTAACCTTTTCATAACGGTCTTCCCCTAGACCAACCTGTTCCACTATGGACGGCATCTTCTTTGATCCAACGCATGGGGCACCACTTCCGTCCACCTGAAACTCACTTGCCCTTTTGCCACCTCCTTTGGAGCAAATAAAATAGACAAAGTCATAACCTGGAGGGGTGCCAATTGCGTTTACTATTGGCTCACACGAGCCCCCAACCGTTACAACAAGGATGTTCTTGGGTGTTTCTATCATTTATTTATCCACTCCATTTTTTTCTATGACGTCCAAAACGGTCGCTCTAATGGACTCCGTAGGTTGTAGGACCTATTAAAAGCTTCTCTCTGTGGTCGTGGCAACTATCACATTTTTGATTCCATAGGCTTTAACCTTCGGAATCAGTCAGATAGAGTGCCCATTTCTTGCCTTTTTTGCGCCCTTTTTTTATCTGACTCTTGTATCGGGCCTTGACCAATTGAATAGCCTGCTGTTTCAAGACAGGATCGTCTATGGTCTCTATATTGTCTATTATTTTTGATGCCTCTCCTGGAAATTTGGATGAAGTGGGGAGAGACCTTTCAAACTCCTGTAATCTCTGTTTCCTTGCCTCTTCCGGAGAAATTTCTGTTGCACATTCAACAGCAGTGGTCTCTCGAGCCTCACGTCCTATGCGTCCATGAACTAGGCTGTCTTGGGCCTGATCGCAGGCGTTCTCATACTTTAGTTGTGCGAAATTATCCCTATAGTCAAACCAACGGCCAAGGGCATCTTTCCATTCAGCCTCACTTATTGTCTCTATGACGCACCAGCCAAATGGCCTAAGTGCATCGTTCACTTTAGAGATACGACTAGGGCTCGCTAGCCATAGGGTAGTGGAGTGGTCTTTAAAGTCCTTGAGCCTGCCAGGACCTTTTATCATTATGTGCCTGTGGCCTTCCACCGTGACGCATTCAGCCCCGCTGTGACGTCCGATTCTTATTGGAATACCCTGCCCCAAATGCACACCTTTTATACCAAGCGCGTCCAACTCTTTATTTTCTCTTTTATTTTCGCCTCCATAAAAATACTCCAGGGCATTTATGACGGTTTTGGCGTTTAAGGGGCTCTTCACACAAGGATTTTGAGCTTCAATGGAAATCTTGCCGAAAAATTCCGTACCTGCATCAATGGTCTCGAATATCTGATGGAGACTCCTCACTGACCTCCGATTCCCCTTCTTTCGATTGATCGCATAATAGATAAATCTCTTGGACATTTGAGGAATGGATATGAAATCAGAAACCCTTATAAGCCTAAATGGGTCTGTGGAGGTATTGTTCCAACTGAATTGTAAGATTTTTTGCTGTAAACGCTTTGAACCATTGCTCCCTTTAAATCGCTCTGTCACCCCATGGCCCTTAAAATTGAGTACAGCAGTCCTGATCGCCCCTTTTATTGCGCTTCCTGGTATATATACTTCCCAAGTGTGTGGGTCAAAGGAAGTGCGCCATATCTCGAACTTAGCCAACTCGTTTTTGACCTTTCGGTTATCACGCAAATTCATATTGATCGTCTTATTGTAGTGCTCTGTAAAGGCCCTTGAGACAGGTACGCGATCCCCATCGAGTAGCATCCCCTTGGCTCTTCTGTCCACGAACCTCATGAGTTCAATGATGGACGCAGGGGTGCCCTCTTTACATATCCTTGAAAGCTTTGTGAGGTCCTTTTGAGAGAGCATGTTTATGAATATTCCCTGATCGAAGTGGACAAGCTCCCCAACCCTTTCATCAATGTAGAATGAGGCTGGTTCATACACTTCACCTGTCCCGATATGGACCGGAGTAATCGGGGTAATCTTCAAAAAAAGAGTTTCTGCCCTCATATTTGTGCTCCTGGAACGTCTAATTTTAATGGCAGTACAAGAGAGTAGCCCTGGCATACTGTTTCTTTCATTGTTCTAGAGACCCCTTTTACACCTGTACCAATCCATGGAGTCTCGATTCTGTCATCATCTCCAGGGAAAAACACAGCCCCTTCATCTGCCATGACCACAGGCCTTTTAAATGGATTACCCATATGTATTAGTTGTGCCCCATGCCGCCCAAACCGTGTAAAAGGCTGAAAATACGCTTTTTTGAACCGATTTTGTTCTGGCACACTGGGTCCAAGGGTGAAGACTGGCTCTCCATGCATAAGGCCGGGCCATTCGATCTCCTCTATTTCGCCAACGGAAAATCTACCAAGTCCGGTGCTGGCATCGCGTCCAAACCCGAACTCCCCAATCCGCTCAAGCCCCCTTTGTACCCCTTCTATGTCTATCAAATCTTCATCTAGGGCCACGAATATTGAAAGCTCCATGCCTGGTAAAAACCACATATTGTGCACCTCGTATGGGGCGAACATGCCCGTGCCAGTGGTCATAGTCTGGCGGTTTATGGTATTGTGCTGTTGAACAACCCTTTCCACAGCCTTTTTTGTTTCGGCCTGTATCATGTCTGCTCGCTCGGCTTCGCTCATGAAACCTAAAATTATATCGAAAAGTTCTCTGTCGTTTACCAGACGCTCCCACGACAGTTTCTCCTTAAGGGCTTCACCCACTAAAAACCATTTTTTTGCCTTTCGGTCCTTTCTGGCCTTGAGACGTTCTGCACACCCCTTGTATGTACCTGAACCATCTCCTATGACAGACATAGGCAATTCAGGGCGGGGCAAGGCAAAAACCCACCCTTCATCTTGGACCACCACGGGCCATGCGCTAGAAAATACGACAAATGGATTCTTTTCATAAGGGGCAAGCAGGGTGGAAAGGTCGTATCTTGCAAGGCTAGGGTCTTCTGCCACCATCCAGCAGAACTGACCAAAGAGTGTATCGCCTTTAAGGGGCGTCCCAAAGGCAGACTCAGGCCTTATGGTGAGCACATAGGTCTTAATATTCATGCCATCTCCTCGCCTTCAAACAATTCCTGATTTTCATACCTGTCTTGAAGGACTGAATCGTCCAGTTGAAACAATACCCTTCCATAACCACGGCTTCCCGAACCGCCCAGGGCATCATATTCCACAAGCTTCAACCCTTTTAGGAGAAGCGCCAACAAATCGTCTTCATCAGAGTCCATCTTCTTGAAGCTGATGCTAAAATCAAATGTTAGCCCAGGAGCCACCCTTTCGGTGAACCTGGGATGTTCTGCCGTGCCCTCGATGCGGTTTATAAAGTTCTCGCTCTTTATTTCAAAGTAAGATAGGTGTCTGTCTCGCACCATCCGCCTGCTCTCTTCACTCAAAAAGGCATCTGCAAAGGATGCCCTGGCGGGTCCTATGGCCTCCCCTTCCTGCGAATCTGCCCCACTCACACCAAAGAGCTTCATTATATTGATAGCCCGTGCCCTGGCCTTGGAATCTCCATCAAGTTTTTTCAATATGTCCATGCCAATAGGTTTCCCCTCTCCGCTAATCGCTATAAGTCCACTTTCGAGTTCAAGGAGTGAACGCATCTTGCCTTTTAACGATGAACCAGGAATGTAAGGCTCATTCGTGAAGGGATGTTTTACAACTGGATTGTCAGTCCCTCCTATTCTAAGTTCTGTATCCCCTGCACCAATATGAAGACCTGTCACTATGCGTATGGTGCCCGTAATTTTAGTAATCCTTTCAAGCTTCATGGCCTCTTACACCTCCCACTCCTTTTTATTTTGGCCCATAAACCTTATAGAATCCCATGAAGGATTCGAGAAAATTGGTAAATACCTGTAGGTCCTCACTGTCTTTTACCTGCTCAATGCCAGCCTTTATCATCTCCTCAAATGAAGGAGTAATTAGATTTCGCCCCTTTGCGTAGGCCACCTTTGAAATGAGCATGTGGAGTTGTGGAAGGACCCTGAACTTCATGTCTTCTTCGTCTCCTTCCTGGGCAATGGTGTTTAGTCGAACCACTTCGTCGAAATACCTTCTAACCTGGCTATTCTTGTTTTTAACTTGCTTGTTTTTTTTGTCTTTTCCATCTTTGCCGATCTTTTCCGCAAGCTCCCTGGCCGTTTTTGAAAACAGTAATGGGTCCAATTCCCGTCTCCTCACATCTTTCCAGAGTTTATAATTCATATCTTAAAACCTCCAGTTCTAATTTTTTCTTTTTTCATAAAGGATATGCCACAAAGGGATCCTTACACCACCCTTGTACGTCTTTATCCACTCAAAGGCCTTGCCCACCTCTTCTTTGGCGATTTTTCTCCGATCTTTATCGCCCATGACATTTCTTTCGAGATGATATCTAAATAGCGCAGGCCATTTTAGACAGCCCAAGGCCTTGATGGAAACACGCTTTTCCTGGGTAAGTCTTTCTTCCATTTGTGCCATATGGATAAAATCATTTAGCTTGTAAAGCATCACATCACTTATGAAGCGCTGGTCAAACCACATCTCCATCTCTTTCTTTTTTTCCAGCAGACTTCTGAAATCATCCCACGTTATAGTTTGTCCAAACATGGTGATGCGGTTTCGTCCCTCATTTTTGGCCGACTTTAAAGCAGTTTCCACTTCGTCGGCCATGGCATCCACAGGGGTGTTGGGCTTGCGGATGGTTATCCCCATAGAGATGGTGATTTCGTCATTATTGCATGCAAATCGGGCAAAGGAATCTCTGATTTCCAGGGCAAGAGCCGCCATTCTATTCCATGGGCCGATCAAAAACAGATCGTCACCTCCTGAAAACACCGTATAGGTATCGAAATACTCATCTGTCACAGCCAACTTGTGAGGGAGATACAGAGAAAAGAAACTTTCAAGTTGGCGACTCAGGGTGGCAAGCCTCGAAATGGTGAACCTTTCATCCGAAAGCCCACACCCAAAGAGCATTCCCAGGTGATCCACATCACCCTTTAGGACTCCAAGGGCCTCGATTCCATGGCATACCACCCTGTCTCCATCCGATACCCTCGTTCTCGATTTGACCGCAATGTGGCTGAAGGTCTTTATGGCCCCTTCCCGTATCTGCTCTATCATCTCTTCCCGTTTGTTCTCTTTTTTTGCACTCTCCAAGAGACAGTCGTCGTCATTGTCTATAGCCCTGAACCATGGGACATGGCCCCTTATAGGCTTTGCAGTAGCCCCAGTGGGAAGGCTGCCATCTTCATTCACCCCAATTTGCCACAGAGAAGAGAGGGACGGATTGAATTGCTTTGAAGGTTGCCAATCCCTATGAAATTCCAGTTGATACACACCAAAGATAGGCTCAAGCAGCTCTCCACCACCAGCCTTCTGAATAGCTCTATCATTAAAATATATGGCAACAAAGTCATTTTTTACCAATTTTTCTCCAAGATAAACATGGTCACGGCAAAAGGAGCAGGTGGCGGCTACTTCTCTAGCAAGGAGCCAATCGTCTTTTGTCTTGGCATTAGCCGGTCTTTTGGCGCAGAGTGGACAGACCCGTTCCTCAGGTTCCAGAGCATGGTCAAAGGTATCGAAGTAGTGTTCCACGACACCACCACAGGCTTCCAAGTCGATTTTGTGATATTTTTTTTCTTCCACGTTCTGTAAGTGTTCGTCCCATAATCTTCTGAAGGAACCCCTGGTAAAGTCCTTTGGTGCAGAAACAGTCCTCGATATGCCAATGGAGGCCTCGCCATAGGTGCGTTCAAAGAGCCAGTCATTTATTTCCTGCTCGCACCGATCTAAAGTCGCCAAAGTGGAATCAAGATTTGGCGCAAGTATGTGGAATTTCCCAGCAGCGCTAAGAAGGATGGACATGTATGGAAGACCGAGCCTCTTACAAATGAGCCTTGCCGCAAGCTCTGTTAAAAGGGTTACCCCGAATGATCTCCCCCTCAAGAGCTTAGATCGTAATTTCCGGGTATCACCATGCATGGAGAAGATAAAATCTTGAATACCGTAGAAATCCCCGCCTATTAACAGAAATTTTTCGTCTTTGTCGTCCTGTATGAGCTTTTCATTCATTGTGCCCATGAACTTGTGATACTGGAAAAGGGCTATGGCTATGGCAGAAGTAGTTTTTAGATGATCGTAAAGGGAGACGTCGTGCACTACATCCCCTGCCCTACATGCTGGAAGCAAAGAAGTGTATATCATCAGCAGGGAATCTAAGTGTTGACTGAAGAGTTCTACGTTGTCCCTATGGTAAAGGCCGGAGAGGGCCTTTACGAAGCGTTGAAACAAAACATTATATTGATCTGAGGCCTCCTTTGTGTCGAGTTCAGCCCTTGGTCTTGGAAAGATCGAGGCCGTGGAAACTGGTTCCAGTGCATATTCATATTTGAACCGATGAGCCGAATTGTAATCACGACATCTTTCAGGCCCCAGTGCCTCTATTACAGGCAGGAGCCTCGTCTTTTTGAAATCCTTGTATGCAATCTTTTCACCTTCTTCAAAAGTAGCCCTGTCTAGACCGCTTGAAATCCTATCGGCCACTGTGATTATCCACTGCATTGCAGTTTCAGGTTTATGATGCATAGCAGCAAGATTGATAAAGCTATCTCCTTCGCCCCATTTTGAGCTATTGAATTCTGGAGGTAGTAGTTCACTCATTTTTTCAATGAAGGCTGCGGTGAACAGTGCATGCCTATGGGTATAGTGGCCATTTTTTTTGGGCCGATATAGGCCAGCGTTATTGTCGATGTACTCTCTGGTTATCTCCAGGCCGTTTTCTGCAAGTTTTCCTATGTCGTGTAGAAGGCCTGCTAGGGCAACCTTTAGAGTGGTTTGATACATGATTTCCTCCCAGAATATTTTGCGGGAACAATTTTGATAATAATTTCATTATGCACGAAGATTTCTCCTTTATTTTGCCAGCCTACATCCCAAGGTCATAAAATAGAACCTGTGGAAATATTTCTACTCCACGTCTAGCTCCATCCAGCCAAGACCAAAGCTCGTCTGCTTTCCAAGGTGGGCTGTGGCCACGTAATTGAGGATAGGCAAAAACCTTTTGAGTGTGGCCCCCCTATACCTCACATACCCCACCACACCACCCAGTTTCA
>WGBU01000072.1 GCA_015494155.1 Deltaproteobacteria bacterium
GAGTGTCAATTAGGGAGATCATTTTATGAGACAGCAAATCGTAACGGCCTCTTTAATGTTTATAATCTGGATACTCTCTTTGGCGCTCCCTCAAAGTCTGGCGGTGGCCGAAGACAAGGGACCTGTCCATTCAAGATTGAGAGCCCTTCAACTGTCAACAGATATAGACTTTGTAACCAGTAGCGACTCGATAATAGACGACCTAACATATGAGGCACCCCAGTTCTTTGATCAGATAAACTATGGGGCCTTCGAGGGAGTCACTTTCAAATTGAGGCCCAATGTAGTGGTGGCAAATAGTGTCTTTAACGAGGCTACCCTTCAGAGGGAATTAAAGCTAGATGCAGAGATAGATGGGCCGTCACTCCCCATGACACCTCAGATGAAGCTGTCTTTGGGCGCTCTCGTCTCAAAAGACGCCCTAGCACCTCTTCAGGCGGAAACTGGACAGGCGTTGGGTGTGGGTTCCATAATAGTCGATGAGACAAACAGGGTTGCCTTTAAAATTGCATCGATCTCCACCCAAGGAGGAAATCGGTATTACAAGGTGGAAAGGCCTGAACTCTTTGAGGTATTTCAGGACTATGTGATACCCAGACAGGCCGTTTATCTTACCCGTGACAATCTCACTGCCGCCAGTGAAGAGATCTCAAACGCAATCTCCACCCCAGCCAAGGGGCAGGCAGGCGATGCCATTGAGGGCCAGTTCCAAGACCCATTGATCGTATTGAAATTTCAGGACCAGACATTCAATATCGAGACAACTGGATCAACAGTACAGGTAGTACTCGATGGAGTCTTGGTAATAGACAAGATCAGGCTAGATGGCGAATATAGCTGTTTTGGGGGTTATCAGTTTCAAGTGAGTATTGGCGAAGGCATTGGGCTTGACGTAGATGTAAAGAGTAACATCGATGAAGAATTGTTTATTCCCCTTTTCGCAATAGACGTACCCGCTGGGATCGGCGATGTTAGGGGTGGACTCTATTTGATAGTTGGTCTCAACGGCAAATTCACTATTGGGGTGAACATGGGTGAGTGGGCCAAGGCCTCCCTTGGCCTTAGAGGTGGTACAAAATTCTGCGTACCACACTCATTCAGGCCCATCGGATCCTTTGAAAAAGACCTTTTTGGAGACGCCTCTTTTGCAGGGGAGATCAATGGGGAGATCAAGGCTGGCCCTATGGTCGATCTGGAATTGTTTGGCTGGGATGTGGCAGGTGCAGGCGCTTTCGCTGGCTTCGGGGCCACATGTGATGGTAACATCACCTCAGATGGTTTCTACAGGATAAATGCAGAGCTCTATATCCCTGTACATTTTTACCTCACTTTCGTTGGAAAAAGCTTCGATCTCTTCAAACAACATTATATCCTGGCACAGCTTCAAAAGGTCTATTCTGCCTCCAAAGACTCGTCGGGTGAGGTTCGCACCTTTGACGTGAGCTTCAATGAGGCATGTGCGTACAGACGGGTAGTATGGGGCAGGGTACTCGACCTCGATGCCCCAGAGGTAGATGGTGAACCAGCCCCGCTATCCAATAGTCCTGTGGAGATCACTGTGACACGGGGTGGTTCTTCATCTACCTATTCTGGTACTACAGACAACAATGGGTATTTTGCCATTAGGGATGTGGACCTACAAAAAGGGGATGAAATTAGGGTTACCAAGCTCGACTCCCTACCGGTGAATTCAATGCCCGTAAGTCCCACATTTCCTTTTAGGAAGGTGACCCTTGATTATGTAGACTTTTTCGACGACTCAGCCAGGGGACAGGTGGCCCCTGCAAGGGTGGTGGACTGGGACGAGACCTTCAGGCAGGGGAAACGCATCTATACCGAGATATACTATACTGGGGACATAGTCTTTGATATTAATGGGGAGTCTGAATATCCTTCTACCCAGAGCGATTCACAGGGGAACTTCTTCATAAGTCATGACTTTAAACCCAACCATAAGGTTAAGGCCCACATAAGCTGGAATGGCTTTGATTACTCGTCGAGCGAGGTCATACCAGATACAGACATCGGTTTTCATATAGTGGAAGAACCCATAATGATCTCATCCTATAACCTCGAAAATGAATATTCTAAGGGTAGGGTCACTACTGCCGATCATATGACCATAGTTAATTTAAGGGGTGAAAAGTCCTTCGATGGGCTAACCCTCCAGGGAAAGGCCTACTACTTTCTTATGAGACGGCCCTATCCAGTATGTGTAGGACCTCAAGCCGTGATGTTCACCCCACAAATTGGTCTAAAGGAATTCTCACAAAAAGTACCGTCTGGTTCTGGCAGCAGTGATGGCACCTCAGAGATCACACGTTACTTCGTGGAGGAGTGGGAATGGCCTGCAAGTACTAGATCCAACACCACCCGTAGTGTGCCATATATAACAAGTGATATCTCGTCTGAACTAAACTTAGACCCACATATGGTGGAGATAGACACTTCGATGCAGGACCCGATCCTTGCCGGAGGCTTCAACCCCGATCAAACGTGGTTCACCTTCTATACCGAATACAACCTCTTTACAGACGATCTCTGTAACACTATAAGCACCGATGCCATGGACTCCAATCTGTGCGCCATTTTTCAAAACAACCAGAGGTTCCTCTACTCCATGATAGCCAGTGGCAACTCTCCCATAAGACGCCTGCTCACTATGGAATTCCAATATGAAGGGGCAGAGGTGACCATTCGCCCATTGGACGAGCCGTTCTACATGCCCACGTGTTCGGAGGGGCCAGTGACGGGTACAGATCCTGTAGATCTCTTTTTGAGAGAGAGGGTCTGGAGCAGGATAAATCCCTCACCAGTAGATGTGTCAAATCCGGTCAGCATCATAGACCAGCCCTTTTTGAACACTCTAGACCTCGATATTTCAGCCACTAGTGCCACAGACATCACTTCTGGAGGGCTCAATCAGTCAGTGACGCTCGACAACGGGGTCTCTCAGATGGGTTTATCTTTTTAAGGTAAAAGGCACAAATATCCTCTAAAAGGCGCACTTAACCTCTACTTCCATCCCTGTGCCCTTTAAGAGGTCTACGAGGGTAGGCCAGGGGCTGTCTTCTACACAGTGCATCCACCCGCCCACGTGGACTACCCTATGGCATATACTCGCGATCCTGGCGAGCCTTTTAGAGAGTACCCGCTCCCTTTCTTGCCAAAAAGGGGCGCCAAGCCACGAAAGCGGGTGTATTGGAGCTGGGGTATCGTGTCTCATCCCATCTTTCATGAGGGTAATGGCCTGCATCTTTAATGGCCCAAAGTGTCCTTCTTCTAGATCCTCTAGATCTGAGCTCTTTAGTAGAGTCCAAAGGTTTTTCTCGTTTAAAAGTTGGCGCTCCCAGGATGGTAGCTCCCTTCTTGAAAGTGCAGATGTATCTATTGGGACTACCCTCACTCCATAACGCCCCCCATATTCCTCAGATACAGTCCACTCGTAGGGCATAGAGATCTGTCTTCGGAGGAGTTCCAAGACAAGTGGAATGGGCTGCTTGACACCAATCCTCGAGAGGGCAAGGTTGAATCTCTCAGTCCAAATGCGCCTAGAGTTCTCTCTAAACTCTATAGAGAACCTGCTGATTTCCACGGTAATAATGGCGGGACGCAGCTCCTCTAGGATGGATCGCAGTTTTTCCCTTGCCTCTTCATAGAGGTGTATCGTACCAACCATGACGAGCCTGGGCCCGCTAGTTGGCATGGACTCAGGGTACAAGAGAGGATTACCTAAAAGAGTTCATCCAAAAAATAGAGCCTCACGTCCTGTTTGGCAGCAAACTTCTTGACCTGCGCAGGGGCCTGGTTTGCAACTACTACTGCCACCACATCCCCTTTTTGGTGCGCCCTAACCTTGTCCACCTTTTTTAGGAAATCGGTGAGGTCCTTTTTCTTCAATTGCTTTATGAACGCCCCGGTAACAAGTACCTCTGAACCATCTTGTCTTCCATGGCAAACGAGGTCGAATTCTATTGCCTTGCCGTCGCCCACCTGTATCTTTTCACGGGCCATTGTCGCCACTTCCTCGAGGGAAAGGTCAGCTCTGATGACATCGGCCAATTTTTCCCTGAGCTTATCGAGCAGAATACTCTCAATGAAACGGTGATATTCATTCACCTGATCCCTCAATTTTTTATGGGAGTTCTTGATCTTTTTGAGTTCTCCCTCATAGGAACTCAGCCCCTCAAGCAGACCTTCCATGGTCTCGAGGGTCCCCTTGACCTTCTCCTCCATCTGGGAAAGCCCCTCGAACTTTTCCTCTTGGGATTTAAGGCGTGAGTCCACTTCTTTCAAGATCTCCCCTTTGGAGGCCTCCAGGGCATCCAACCTGTCAGAGATGGCCCGCACCTCATCGTCGTAATCCTTGGGTGCGGGTATGGCATTGATACGTGCCTCTAGTTGAGAAATTTCTTTTTTCAGGGCATCAAGGGCGCTATCTCGCTCTTGGACCAGGTTCTTCAATTCTTGGAGTCCATTTAACGTCTCTTTTTGTAGGGCCTCAAGGGCACCCTGTAACCCTTCTACCTTCTCACCAATTCCTTTGACCAGGGAGAGTCCCTTTTCCACCTCTTCTGTCTTTTTAGAAAGGCCTTCTATCTGTTGCTGGAGGCTGAGGGCTCCCCCTTCTAGCCCCTTTATCTTCTCCTCCACTCCCTCTTGGGCCTTGGCCACCAGGGCCACTGCCTTTTTGAGCTCTGCCAGCGGATCGGGTCTTTCCTGCCCCTCTTCTTCGGACTGGACTTCCATATCAGGGACCCAGAACGCATCTTTCACATTTTGGATGATCCTCTGAAAAACTGGATTTGACATCGTGCTCCCCCTAAAATCGATATTTGATCCTCATTATATTGAGTGTTAAACCCAAATTATACTAGTTGCAAGTATTCTGTTTTAAATCGTACCCGTATCCTGCAGCCTATATTGAATGGCCTCTGCCAAGTGTACCCTCTTAATGGAGGCCTCTCCTTCAAGGTCTGCAATGGTCCTGGCAACTTTGAGTACCTTGTGATAGGCCCTGGCACTCAGTCCCAATTTCCTTACAGCGCCCTCCAAAAAGTCCAAGTCCTCGCTGGACAGCCTACAAAATTCCCTGATCTCAGAGGGCCCCATATGGGCATTTGAGTGTATTCTGTTGGTATTCTGAAACCTCTTCTGCTGTAACTTGCGAGCTCCCTCCACCCTGGCTCTAATGGTAGACGAGTGTTCACGCCGGGCATCGTCCCTCAGTTCATCTACTGGGACCTGCGGCACATTGATGTGGAGATCGATCCGATCGAGGAGTGGGCCCGAGGCCCTCGATTGGTACCTGTTGATCTGGGTCACTGTGCAGGTGCAACCGCCCCTGGGATCACCAAGTCTCCCGCACGGACAGAGGTTTTGTGCTGCAATCAAGGTGAATCGGGCAGGATAGACTACAGAATGCCTCACGCGAGATATGGTCACGTAGCCATCTTCCATGGGTTGACGCAGGGCCTCCAGGACATTCTTTCGGAACTCTGGGAGCTCATCCAAAAAGAGCACCCCATTGTGTGCAAGGCTCACCTGGCCTGGCCTGGGGTTTGTCCCACCCCCTACGAGCCCTGCATCTGAGATGGTGTGGTGAGGGGCACAGAAGGGGCGTTCCTCCATGAGATAGATACCAGGAGGAAGGGTACCGGCAACACTGTGAATTGAGGTGGTTTCAAGGGCCTCTTCAAGGGTCATTCGAGGCAAGATGGTGGGAAGCCGCCTGGCCAGCATGGTCTTTCCAGAACCTGGCGGCCCAGAAAGTAGACAATTGTGCCCGCCGGCAGCGGCGATCTCAAGGGCCCTTTTGGCATGCTCTTGTCCCACCACATCGAAAAAGTCTATGCTACCATCTGGCTTCTTCTTGGAATGGGCATACAGGTTGAGCTCATAGGGCATTATGGACTCTTCGCCTGTAAAGTGGCGCACCACACCAGAGAGATGGGTTGCAGCCAATACAGACGGCCCCCTAACAATGGCGGCCTCTCCCCCATTTTCCTGGGCTACTACGATGTATTCAATGCCCCATTTTTTTGCACCCAAAGTAATGGGCAGGACCCCCTTTGTACGCCTCAGTGTGCCGTCCAGGGCGAGTTCTCCTAGGAATAGGGCCTTTTTTATATGCTCTGGATCTACCTGGCCCGTACAGCACAGAATGGCCATGGCAATGGGGAGATCAAGCCCTGTACCCTCTTTTCTGAGGTCTGCTGGTGCAAGGTTTATGGTGATCCGCCTCTGGGGGAACTCATAACCAGAGTTCTTAATGGCACTCCTCACCCTTTCTCTACTCTCTCTTACAGCACCCTCTGGGAGTCCAACAATATTAAATGCTGGAAGACCATGGGCTACGTCCACCTCCACCAATATACGCCTTGCCTCGATCCCCACAAGGACCGCTGATTCGATCTGTGCAAGCATTTTTCAATTATATATAGTATGTTTGCTTTTTTAAACCCTGTACAACTGGTGTATCTATCTATGGGAAAGAAGAAAAGACGCATACCAGAAGGAGAATTCGAGGCGAGGATCGAAGGACTTTCCCATGACTTTAAGGGCATAACTCGCCTAGATGGAAAGGTCCATTTCATCTTTGGCGCCCTCCCTGGAGAACTGATTAAGTTCAAATACTTGAAGGTACGTTCTAGATTTTCAGAGGGGATCGTTACAGAGGTCGTGGAGCCATCGCCCTATAGGGCAACGCCATTTTGTCCCTATTTTGGTTCATGCGGAGGCTGTAGCCTTCAACACATCTCTCCCTCGCACCAGATCCAGTTAAAGGAGCAGATGCTCCTTGAACAACTCCAGTCCTTTGGTGGATTGGCCCCCTTTGAACTCCTTCCACCCATTGTCGGTCCTGACCGCGGCTACAGGAGATCCGCCCGCTTGGGTGCCCGTTTTGTCCCCAAAAAAGGTGGGCTCCTCGTGGGATTTAGGGAACGATACTCCCACTATATCCAGGAGATGGAATCTTGTCCTATCCTAAGACCAGAGATATCAGGGCTCATCCCAAGGTTTAGACAGATCTTGGGCAGGACATCCATACCAGATGAAATCCCTCAAATAGAGGTATATGGAGTGGAAAACGGCGTATTCTGCACCATACGCCACCTGAGCCCTTTTGCCCAGGAAGACATGGAATTGTTAAGGTCTCTTGGTAAGGAAACTGGCGCATACATATTCCTACAGCCAAAAGGGCCCGATAGCATACATCCATTGGCCAATACCTCTCCCCCAGCGCCTTACTATGAATTGGACACAATGTCCATTAGACTACACTTTGCCCCTGGCGACTTCATCCAGGTGAACGGGATGGTGAATGAGAAACTGATCCAGTGTGCCATTGAGTTCCTTGGGCCATTACAAGACGACACAATATTCGACTTCTTTTGCGGGATCGGCAACTTCACCATTCCCATAGCCAAGTGTGGTGCAAAGGAGGTCGTAGGGATTGAGGTAAGCGAGGCAATGGTGAAAAAGGCCATTCAAAACTCCACTCTAAACTGCGTCCAAAATACCCGTTTCTTTTCCTTGGATCTCACAACAGATGTCCAAGAGATTTTGCAACTTGGCCCACGGCCCCAAAAGGTTCTCTTGGACCCCCCAAGATCTGGTGCAAAGGAACTCGTAATCTGTCTGGGTGAGACGCTTCGGCCAAAGACCATTGTCTATGTATCTTGTAGTACTGCTACCTTTTCAAGGGACGCAGGCCTTCTCACACAGATGGGCTACACCCTAAAAAAGGTAAGGGTGGTCGATATGTTTCCCCATACAAGCCACGCCGAGACCATCGGACTCTTCAGACTCTGATATTGCCAATACTCAAGATTGCATGAAACTACAATTTTCAATATAAGCTCAAAAAATAAATATCTCTTTTCTTTTATCAAGCAATTTACAATAATTTACTGAAATTACTTTATTTTTTTCTTGAACTCCTACAAAAAAGGTGCTAACTTTTATTCACAAACCTTTTAGACAACTAGACAAGGTGGATTGATGATCAGGCTTATAGACATAGTTAAGGCATTTGTTCGCGGAATCTCCAGGAGTAAGGTATCGCTCTTTGGCGCAATCCTTACAACCATCACATTTCCTATCTTGTTAATATCTGTGATCCTGGACATTCAGGGCCTGATCCATAATCCCTATTACGGATTCATCCTGTATTTAATTCTAGGGCCACTTTTCATATTCGGGCTCATACTGGTCTTCCTGGGCCTTTTCTTTTTTAAGGGCAAGGAAGAGGTGGGGCTCTTTACCCATGAGTATCTGAAAGAACAATTTTCAGACCCCACTAGATTTGAACGGGTGAGGCGGATCATATTCTTAGCGGTCTTCCTTACAATCTTGAATATCTTTATTGTGGCCCTGGTCTCATACAGTGGCTACCACTACACTGAGAGCGTGCAATTTTGTGGTCAATTCTGCCATACAGTGATGCACCCTGAGTATACGGCCTACCAAAACTCACCCCACTCCAGGGTAAAATGTGTAGAGTGTCATATTGGAGCGGGGGCAAAGTGGTTTGTAAAGGCGAAGATCTCTGGGATTAAACAGCTCTTTGCCGTTGCCTTCAATACATATGAGCGCCCCATTGAGACTCCTGTTAAGGGGCTAAGGCCAGCTAGAGAGACGTGCGAAGAGTGCCATAGACCAGAGCTCTTCCATGGGGACAAGTTGTATATCAAAGACAAGTTCCTCCCAGACGAAAAGAACACACATGTCCGCACTGTACTCCTCATGAAGATAGGCTCCGGGGGCTTCAAGGGTATGCGTGCCCAGGGCATCCACTGGCACGTAGCCCCAGAAAATAAAATCATCTACAAACATAGGGACAGGGCAAGAGAAGAGATCTATGAAGTGGACCTGGTGAAACCAGATGGCACCAAGATCGTGTTCAAGGGGGCCGATTGGGAAAAGTATGCCAATGGCGACAACCTCACATCAGAGGCTGGGGTGAGGGTTATGGATTGCATAGACTGCCACAATCGCCCAACTCACATCTACCTATCTCCAGACGAGGCATTGGATGCAAAGCTAGTGACAGGCGATATCCCCACCTCCATTCCCTATATAAAACGGCAGGCACTCGAGGTCATAACTAAGAAATATGACTCTACAGAAGAGGCAAAGAACACCATCGCCACTGAATTGAGGGCCTGGTACAAAGAAAACTACCCAGACCTCGTGGAAAACAATGCACCACTTTTGGAACAGGCGATAAAGGGCGTCCAACAGGCCTTCACAGAGAACTGTTTCCCAGAAATGAGGATCTACTGGAATACCTACAAGAATTTCCTAGGGCACAGAGATGATTCTGGGTGTTTCAGGTGCCACGACGATGAACATGAGACCGAGGCAGGGGAGACCATAAGCCAAGATTGCGACTTGTGCCATGTGATCTTGGCAGAGGACGAGGCAGAGCCAGAGATCCTGAAGGCCATTCAGGGTAATGGAAACTGTGATTAAAAGTGAATTGTCAATTTACATGGAAGTCATGCAAACAATTTTTTGCAGGATATTAAAATCTTTTCCCTTGACAATTAAGAGAAGTTTTCTATACTATAATTAGCATACTAAAAGGTAGGTGGAAAAAATGAGTGTGAACAAAAGCGAACCTATCTATCCCATTAGTGTAGCGGCGAAACTCTTAGGGGTTCACCCCAGGACCCTGCGTATCTATGAGGAAGAGGGGCTCATCAAACCTGCTCGACAGGGCAACAAGCGCTATTTTTCGGAAAATGACATTGACTGGATAAAGTGCCTGCGACACCTCATCCACGACGAAGGCATAAGTATCCCAGGGATCAAAAAGCTCCTGGAATTGTCCCCATGCTGGGAGATAAAGAACTGCCCCAAGGAGGTCCGAGAGAACTGTTCAGCATATGTGGATAGGACTGTTCCATGCTGGGAAAGGGCCAGTAGTGCCTGTGCACGGGGGATTGACCAGTGTGAAAACTGCGAGGTCTATATAAGTGCTATGAAGGAGGCCAGAGGTAAGGCAAGAGAGAAAGAGGCAGAAAGACCCGTTGGCGACGATCTGCCCATTTCAGTCCCTACACCTCCAAAAGAAGAGATTGTAGCAGAACAGGGCAACCAGGAGGAAGAGGGCCAACCCCTCTATGCCAATGCACCTCTCCTTTAGACCGAGCCTTATTGATGGTGGGTGATTCTAAAAAGCTGGCGAATTGTCCTCCTTAAAATAAAAATATCCCTCCTCTTAGGATGACTCTTAGCGTACACGGCCTCGATGTAATGACCCAAAAACATCGAGGCCTCTTTTTTTATCTCTTGAGGCAGATCGTTCAAACTTTCACTAAGCGTTAATGGTCCCTCCCAAGGCCCCCTCTTAAGTCCATATGGCTTCAAAAGCAACAGGAAGAGCTTTAATAGGTGATCGGCGATGGCGTAGGGAAGAGGGCTTGAAGAAAACAAGCGCGGTACAGAAAAATAGAAAAACAGGACTCCGCCTATGGTAATAAATAAAATAGAAAACAATATCAAAAAATTATAACTCTTTTCTCTTGACAATCCCAAGTGTCTCAAAAGACTTCGCTGATCCCTAATACCAAAGTCCATAACCGTAGTCTCCCAATAGTGGTCTAGGGCGTCCAGCCCCATGAGAACGAGGTTGTAGCCATCAACTAAGATACCGTGAAACGTGAAGGGAGACGTACTGGTATCAAGGGCATTTCCTGCAATGATACGTCTCGTTTCAACAAGGCCCGTTGGGTCGATTCGGTGCCATCTACCCTGGTAATAGGCCTCTACCCATGCATGTGCAGATGAACTCTTCACCACTAGGTAGTCACCCACTGGATTCATCTCTCCCCCCAAGTATCCCACCACCACACGTGAGGGGATCTGGCAGAGTCTCAGCAGGTAGGCAAAGGATGACGCATAGTGTTCACAGAACCCACTCCTTTTATCGAACAAAAAGGCATCTATGGCGTCCTTCTTTGGGAGTGGTCCAGGGTTGAGGGTATAGGAGAACTCCCCATCCCTAAAAAAGGCCTCGAGGGCATGGATCATTGCCCTGGGGCTAGAAGCATTTGTGCAAATAGACATTGCAAGGCGTCTTGTACGTGGATTACCTGTTCGTGGAAGTTCAAGATATTTATTGAGATCTGCACCCTCGTAAGGTTCAGAGGGCATAGGGTAGTCTGGGGTTGAGCAGATCTCATAGTTTATGGGTTGGCTCCCCTTTTTTCTTGGGGCGACCGTGAGATCATCCTGGATTATCAAGTGCTTATCCATAGTCTTTACTGGCCAGTCGAGGGCCAATACCACCCCTCTTCCATGCACGGTCTCTACCCTGTAGCAACACGCATTTTTTTCTACAGCCGGTTCGTTTAGCAGGCCAGGCCTCAAAGTGCCTCCGGCCTCCCCGTGCCGCCACACCCCGTCCTCATCGTACCTGTCGAGGGTATATACACGCCAGTAGTATGGCTGGTTGAAAGCGCTACTCATCTTAAAAAACACCCTAAAATCAATACGATTTAAAGGGATAAGAGATGCGATCCTTCCTGGAGCGAGTTCAGGAGATATCCCTGTCTCACCTTGGACACCCCCAACGCCAATCCCAACCATACCTGATGGGAGGCGTGGATAGACAACAAATAGTAGAACAGTAAGTGGGATAGAGAAAAATAGGGAACGCATCCCATAAGATACCACCCAGCCCACGGTGAACCCTTTTGGGGAGTTCTGGTATAAGATATATAAAAAGAGGAGAATGCACACTGATACAAAATAAAGTGCCCACAATAGGTCTCCTCTAAAGAATGAACCTGCACCTAGGAGGATGAAAAGGAGGGCCACTACCTCCCAGTCGTCCTTTGTGCTTCTCCCACCAGTGATCTTGAGTGATATCATTGAGGCCAAAAGCGCACTTCCTGAAACACGATTGATGGTCATACCCAGGTCAGAGAGTGTGAGAAAAAAGAAGGCTAGTGCCAGGATGTTTTGTACAATTTTTGCCAGAGGTGGCCTATCCCAATAGTCCATGTATAGACGGACCAAGGCACCACATGTAACCACGACACCCACCCAACCTGGCAAAATTGCCATAAGCGGTAAATATGTTAGGAAAAAGAGCCCACCAATGGCAAGGGCTCCCAACGACTTTCCCCTACCTACCGTCAGCTTCTTCTTCATAACCATACAGCGCCAAGGCCCTGAGGGCCTTCATCTTGTGTACTTCACCCAGGCCTGTTTCTATGTGGGTCCCTGGAAGGTCCAAAGAATAGGGCACCCCATTTTCTTCGCACCAGAGTACGCCTCCTGTAAGCCTGCTTAGACGTTCTTCTGGCCCCGCACCATCGAGGTCCCACCATGAAAGCCTCACATATTGTTGGGGTGTGCACCCCTCTTCCTCTAAGGTCTTCACTTGGAGGCCACTTCCTAAAAAGGACCGCTTCCAGTGGATGAGCCTCCTGGGATCGCCATTTACAAAGGGTCTAATCCCAGAGAGTTCGTGGTTGGGCTCCTTCTCAAAGGGCCGTTCATCCACTCGTATCTCTTTCCTAGGTGCTCTCTCCGTGGCTCTAAGGGGCACATAGGAGAGGGGGGCTGGTAAGACCAGAATGCGTATCCCAGGATTGGGGCATGACCAGGCCCGAAAGAGGGCCGAGGGATGTAGATATTCTATGAGTAGAGGTCCAGGGGTAAGGTAGCCCCTCTCTTTGGTCTCTAAAGATATGATAGGGCTTAGGCCCTCCCCAGCTACTGCCCCACTAGACCCCAAAAAACTGCACTTTAATTGCCCCTTACCCTGAGATGACGAGAGGAGGCCCCCTTCATTAGGCCGGAGATTGAGTCTCACCCCTACACTCTCTCCTGCAAATACTGGTGGAGAATACCAGCCCAAGATAGTAAGGCCCTTAAGGCCTATATAGGTCTCTATCATCCATAAAAGGAGGATACTCACAGAGAGGAAGGTGACCAGGAACGTCATGTTGCTGTTATAGTTCATGGCCCCTACAAGGAGTATGAAGATGGCAGTCATCACATAGAATCCAAGCCTTGTGGGGAGTATGAAGACATGTCGTCCATCTATCTTTAAAGGGATTTTAGAGGCCTTCTCTTCCCCCAAAAACGCCCACCTTAACCTGGGAAAACAGAAAAAGAGGAGCCTAGAGCACGATTTCTTTAAAGTGTTCAAGGGCCTCATCAGGATCAAGCCGCCTAAAGCTATCTGAGAGCCGAAGCCTGTGATTTACCACCCATGGGAGCACTGCTTGAATGTCTTCTGGAAGCACAAAGTCGCGCCCCTCTAAAAAGGCCCATACCCGAGCACACCTAAGGAGCCACTGGCCGGCCCGGGGCGATAGGCCCATATAGAATCGGCCAGAATCCCGAGAAAACTCTACAATACCAAGCAGATAGTCTAAAATTTTGTCAGAGACCTCCACCCCCTTCATGAGTTCCCTTATATCAAGGCACCCTTTAGCCTCGAGCACAGGTGTCACTTTCACCAAATTTTTTCCTCGCTCCTGGCGGTATAATCTCCTCTCCCACTCTGGGGCAGGATAGCCCAAGGTGATACACATGGCAAAACGGTCCAACTGGGAATCTGGAAGTGGCTGAGTGCCTGCCTGTTCTATGGGATTTTGAGTGGCAACGACGAAAAATGGAGAGGGCAGCGCGTAGGTCACGCCATCTTGTGTCACCTGCGCCTCCTCCATGGCCTCCAAGAGTGCACTCTGCGTCCTTGGGCTCGTCCTGTTTATCTCGTCGGCCAAGAGGATTTGAGTGAAGATCGGTCCCTTGACAAAGACAAACTCCTTCACATCCTCCCTGTAGATTGAGGTACCAATTATATCTGCTGGAAGGGTCTCGTTGGTCAACTGGATGCGCTTAAACTCGAGACCAAGGACATGGGCAAGGCCCTTGGCCAAGGTGGTCTTGCCCACACCAGGGACGTCCTCGAGGAGCAGGTGGCCACCAGCAAAAAAGGTGGAAAGACTCAGCCTGATCTCCCTCTCCTTTCCAAGGAGTATCTTGGAGAGTCCATCTATCGCTCTTTGGAGAATGTCTCTGACCTCTTGGGGCTCCATCCTGTATCCTTACAACTGATTAAATCCGTTTACTATTTGATCGGCACCTTTGAATTCTAACTCTAGTCTTTATTATCCTCAGATGGGAGCTCAATTAGTCCGTCTGATAATAAATTCGGTTCATCCGACTAAAGCGTACCTCGCTTGATGAATTGCCATGATTTTTAGTTTGAAAAACTCTTTATCTCTAAATCCATATGCCTGTCTTTTCATGGTTTTGATCTTATTGTTTATGCCCTCTAATGGTCCAGTAGAAATGGGGTAGTCA
>WGBU01000073.1 GCA_015494155.1 Deltaproteobacteria bacterium
AGACCACACCTGAGACAGAGATATTGATGGTAAGTATGTATGACAACCCCAATTATGTCTATCAGGCATTTAAGGCGGGGTGCAAAGGCTATGTACTCAAAAGTGATTCATCTGATGAACTCAAGAGGGCCATAAGGATAGCAGCCAGGGGGGAGAGCTATATCAGCCCAGGGATAAGCTCTGAATTTATAAAACACATGCTTAACAGGGCTGGTACCATTGAGGGATCGAGTTCACTGCTAACTTCTAGAGAACAAGAGATATGTCGTCTTGTATTGAAAGGTTATGGTACCCAAGAGCTTGCAGAGGTACTCTTTATAAGTCCAAAGACTGTAAGGGTGCATCTGGCCAATATCATGAAGAAACTCTCGTGTAAATCGAGGACAGAACTCATAATTAAGTTACAGGAGATGCAAGATATCTGATTATTGGTGTACATAATCTAGAATGAAAAAAAGGGGCGATATATCGCCCCTTTTTATTGACGCTATTTACAAGGAGAGTCCCATTACGAACTGTATAGCCTAGTCATCCTTTGTGGTGTGACAGACAAAACAACCCGTCCCTGCTGCACTCCCTGCATTTCCAGCCACCATCTTACTGTAATCCCATCTCAACATATCATCATAGTTGCTGGCATGGGCATAGTGGCAAGATAGACACATCACTGCATCACTACCAGGTGTCACAGTACTGCTGGGGGCATCAGGCACTGACCCAGTTCGTGCCACAGGGGCCTCAACACTATAGTTTGTGTAAGCTGCGTATTCCCTTTCGTTTGGTAGGGCCCAATCGGTGGGGTGCCTGATGAATGGTGATGAAGCGACAGCACCTACACCATCCGATGTAGAGGTGCTGAGTGTGTGGAAATTGCCATGGCATGTGGCACAGAACTGACTCATTGTGCCATCTGGCGGGCGTACACTTTGACTACCATGACATGAGATGTCTGAACACCCCAGTTTGACTGGTGTGGTGCGACCAAAATATTCATTGTGTGCTGTAGGGCTCTCATTTTTCCAGTTAGGCGATTCAAGGCCCTTCACCCCGAAGAGGAACCTGTAACTTGTTGCAACAGTAGTGGGATTGTCCAGCTTGCCATCTACATTACCATGGTGGGCCCCCTGAAGTGACTTAATTGGGGAGCTAGCAGGTCTGATACCATGGCACCCATTGGGTCCAGCACATGTGAGGTGCTGACTCTGACTACCGTAAATTATATAAGCATCATGAAAGCTCTGTTTTATACCACCCGGAATGACAACTCCGTCCAACGTCTCGTCCTTTCCTGTGAGTTCAATGATGTTGTGGCCCTTGTTGTCAGATGCACCATCACCCTTGGCCCCTGTAATATAGGCAAAATTTCCACCTGCCAGGTCTTCTGCCGCATTATGGTAGACTTGTGGAATACGATCAGGACCAATAGTGATGATCTCTGAACTACCACCTTGGGCGTGGCACCCTAGACATGTGCCCCTGGTCAGGAGATCATTGGGACCACTGCTCGTCTGATTCGCAGAATAGTAAGTAGCCATTGGCTGGCCATTCTGGCTGTTGTGCATAGTATGACAATTGGAACAGTCCCCTCTTATGACTGCAAAAGACTGCTCAATCGCCACCCCCCCTACGACCAACATTAGGACAGATAGTCCTAGAAAAAAAGATTCTACTGATTTTGATAGCATCTTCTTTCGAGGCCTCCCTTTTTTTACCCTCTCTGATGATCCTTTTTTTCATTATAAAATATTTTAAAACCTTCCGCCCAGGGCACAATTGGCAGGGTGTTTATTTTGTATATTGCGATAGCTTATTTTAAATAAGCTGATCTTTATAACACCCTGAATTGACGATAAATAGTGATATTTCGTTAAACTAATACCCATTGACATTAATTACGTTTTTATATTAACTTAATATTGTAATAAATTTAAGTCCATTTCAAGGATTAATTCAAAATCTTCATGGAGAGTAGGCAAAAATAGTCATGAAGTTTCTGATTGCTATTACTTTTTTTGTCTTTTTCACATGGCCTTTTGCTACAGTCAGCTATGCTGGTAATTTCACATGCGTAAAGATGGTAGTGGAAGACTGTGCCAAGTGTCACAAAAAGACTATCTCCCATGACATGTCGTTACAGTTTGTGCACAAACCATTTAGGCAGAAAAGCTGTCAGTGTTGCCATATGGAATTTGACGCCCAAACGGCCAATACAACCATTGAGGCCATGGTGAAAAGCAGGCAAAAGAAGTTATTGTATGGTGATGACAAATTGGTCAATGAACATTGGATACTCGTCCCCAAGGCCTCCATAAATGGAGAGATTATCCTTAAGCTTAGGTCTCAACAGGGTGAAAAAGACTTTTTCGAGATAAGGGATGAGGCACTCAAGAACGCCGTACCTATAGCCAAAGAGTCTGAACCACCCATCGTGTCGGAGGTGAAAAAGTCTTTACAGAGGGGCATCTTCTGGCGTTTAAATCTCGCCTGGACGACAAATGAATTGGCCTCTACAGAGGTACGAATCGAAGATAGCAGGGGACATAGCGAACTTATTGGGTCCCCTGAGAGGCTCTCTTTCAAACACAAAATAGCAGTTTATGACCTAAAAAAGGGGAAAAATTATAGGATTTGGATCAGATCAAGGGATGTCTTTGGGAATGTAGCAGATTATGGACCTATTACTGTAGTACCACAAGGCGCATACACCCCCAAAAAAGAGAGTGAGGAGGACAGCCCCAAAATTGATCCACCGGAATCGGATAGAACCTTCAAATGTCGTTATAGGATCATGGATGCAGGGGAAAGCTTTGTAATCAAGGCAAAGTGCAATGAACCCTCATACATCACTGTCTTCTCCCTCAAAACCAATGGTATCAGGAAACGGTGTCCAAAGGACCATCCTGCGTGTGCACCTCTATCATATAGTGGAACAGTGAGCTGTCTTAATTGTCATAGAAAGGACTACTGTCTCCATCCACGGAATGTCACCCTAAAAAAGGGAATGAACAAAGACGGGGAGTATCCCCTTACAGAGTCACACACCATAATGTGTGCAACATGTCACAATCCCCACAGCTCCCGCTATAGTTTTCTATTGAGAAAGCCAGGGCGGGCAGAGCTGTGTATGGGCTGTCATACCAAGTGGTGATTCATATTGTGGCAGCTATCGCACAATGGAGAGTCCCATAAGGCGCGTCTTTAATTCTATATCAGTTGCATGGGAAAGGGCTGTGGGGTCCACTACATGTATTACCCCCTCCCTCATATTGCCAACATAGAGCCATCTGTTGGAGGAATTAAGCGCCAGTTCAAATATGCCCTTGGCTAGGCGTATATTCCTTGCGACTCCCAACTGTCTCGGCATGATGACAGAAAGATACCCTCCCATGGTATTGGCCACAAAAAGATAACCCTTTCCATAGAGGAGTCGCCTGGGCCCAAACCCCACATTTACCCGCCTCACTTGTCTATTTTGCTCTAGATCATACACCATTATGGAATTTGAACCCTTTTCCGCCACATATAGCATCCCTTGTCCATAGGCAAGGCCATCAGGGCCACTATTTGTGGAAATTCGCCCCACTTGCCGCAGATCATCTGGGTCCAAAAGGAGTACACTTTGAGACTGCCCTTGAGACACAGCCAAAAGATCTCTATCCTCCAGATAGAGGAGATAGTTAGGCGAGTATCCCAGTCTTACCCTGGCGCCCAGCCCCCCTGTAGTGAGATCCATCTTCACCAGGTAGTCTCCCTGCCTGTCCAGTACGTAGGCCCACCTACCCTTTGGCCCCACTACGAAAAACACTGGGTCAGTGGTCATGGGTATTGTGAGACTCTGGATCACGTGGTTTGACGCAGGGGAGAAGATCTTGATCCCACTGTCGCCCCTAGTAAGGATATAAAGTATTTGGTCCTGTAATCTTGGGTGTTTTCGGATATAGATTGGACGAGAGCGGACTCCGAAAGAGTCGTAGACCCAATTTTTATCAGTCCGCACGATATAGACCGTATCGATATCAGGACACGCAACATATGCCAGATCTGCAACAAGGTGCTTGAGCTTTGGGGCAATAGATATGGCCGGGGAGAGATAGATGCGATTTTTAAGTGATGCCCCCAGGTTCCATTTAAGAAAGAGCGAGGCACTCCCCCAGGACTTTATGTGTAAAGGTTCGGCTAATCTCAGAGTAACCTGATCCCCTGTAAGTGACAGGTAAAGAGATTCACCATCTCCCTTTTTCAAGAATGCCTTGTTGATCCTCAGTCTGATGGCAGAATAACTACCCACTGGTACCAAAGACCTGGCCAAGAGCACCTGTCCTGTACCAATCTTACCGGCTTCTATGGTGATGGCACCGCTTACCGGATACCATTGTTCCCCGCTCAGTGCATCTATACCATCACATACCAGGCCGATGTCGTATGCGGTGGGGTCCTTTAGGGTTAGGAATATGGAAAGTAGCCCCCTGGTCTTTGTAGGCCGATCTACAGCCAGGTTCGCGCCACCACCCCCTTTGGTAGTAGGCGCACACGAGGCCAGAACAAACAAAGAGATCGATAACAAAACTAATCTTTTGACGTATGACATACGGCACATCCGTTGTATCCTCCTCCTGGCCATGATTTATAGTCCCATCTCAATATTGCATCATATGGGGTCCCATGGGCCCTGTGGCACGACAGGCACATCACTATTGCATCGTCACTCTGTGAAAATACAGTGGTATTCAGATTTGTCGTCGTATCTGCTGTGGCCACAGGGGACACCACGCTGTATGGATTATCAGTACCAGTGCCACCATTGTACGCCTCATACTCCTGTCGTCTGGCTACTGCCCTTGACATGTCGAAGTCTGTGGGGTGCCTTAGCCATATTCCGCTTCCAAAGGAAGACCCAGAGGGGACCATCTCACCACTCCCGTCGTGGAATTGACCGTGACATTGGGCGCATAGAGAACTTATACTCCCTGTTGCCGTGTCTGTCTCTACGCTCCTATCGATTCCATAATATTTGTTGTGGTCTGTAGTAGTTGGATGATATTCATAAGAGGCAGATTCAAGCCCCTTTATACCCAATAAAAACCTATAACTCTCTTCAATAGATGCACCACTCTTCCATCCACTCACCTGATGATTGTGATGGCCGCCTGCAATGGATTTGGCCTGATCCAGTATGGTCCGATCTCCATGGCAGCCATAGGCGCCTGCACACGTCAGTTGTGCCGGTAGGGCACTACCCCCTGGTGGGGTGTTGCCATGCCTTGAATCCTGTCCGGCAATCCCCTGGACATTGTGCCCGCTGGCGTCATTTCCCATGGAGACCCAGTAAAAATTTCCACCGGCGAGGGTATTAGTATTGGTTTCTGTGCCTGTGGTCCCATATGTGGGGCCATTGGGGTCAAAGACATAGGGAGTTTCACTATTGGACGTATTTCTGCCCTGGTGACAACCTACACAGGTTGTGACAAGTAAGGCAGACTGCGGCCCCCCTCCACCAGTAACCACTCCATTCCCTCCCTGGGAATTGTGCATTGTATGACAATTGGAACAGACCCCTGTTACAGAGGCGTGGGCAAGGTGACCCAGGCCTAACCAAGCAGTCGTGACTAATGCCAATAAAATTGTTCTACGCATCATAGGCCTCACCCTTTACCTGGCAAAAACCTCCACACGGGCATTGCCTTCTTCCACCACACATAACCTGCCCCATGGGTCGAACCTTATCTCAATGGGATAATATAGCTGACCTTGGGACGAGCCAAACTCCAGGAAGCCATATTTGAAGACCCCCTGTTTATCAAATACCAGCACCCTCGAATCGTGCCGGTCCAACACATAAAAATATCCAGAGGGCCCCCTACATACCGACACTGGAAATAGGGCCCTACCATCCAACGATAGCCTTTTTTTCAACTGACCATCTAGTGAAAATTCATAGATGGTACCGCCCTGGTCCATGGACAGGGCCAAAAGAATGTCTTTATAGACCTTAAAATCTATAAAGCCCTGGCTACAATCTCCACAGCTATACCTCTTTTCCAACTCCATCTCTGGGGTAAAGGCAAAGACGTCTCCACTCTCCTTGTCCAAGATATAGAATAGTCCTCCACTTAGCTCTACCCTATGGGGATAGATCTTCCTTCCATCGACTTTCAAGTGATGACGGACCACCTTTTTTGCCTTGAGATCGATGAGACTAAGGCTATTTTTTCCCTTTTCCACCACCCAGACATTGCCATGTGGGCCACGGGTCATGTCCATGGGAAGGTCGAGCTCGTCTCCAGCAGTAAAGATGTGGAGTAGCTTTCCCTTATGATCAAATGACAACAACCTGTCTTTTCCACTGTCCACCACATAGTAGTTCCCTTTGTGTGGGTCGATATAGAGGGCCGTGGGATTGATCATGGCGTCTTTGATCTTAGGCTGCCGCAATGTCATCACCCAGTGCCACGGGCCCCTCCCCCAGGATGGAGGTATAAGCCAGAAAAACATGGTTATGGATATGCAGCACATTACCGTGATGAGTTTTGCCTTTCGCATAGATCTACCCTCTCTCTCGTTTTATTTCACATTAATATGCCCTGTGACATACGATGCAGAGGTCCTTTTTACCCTCTCTTACCAGCTCGAATTTAAACTCAGTTCCCATGGGATTGTGACAGGTAACACATGTCACTTCCTGGCCAGTACGCCTGTCGAGCACGTCTTCCCCAATGGGGTGTGTAAACTTCCCCTGACTCTCATGACACCTCACACACATAGTGGTGCCATTTCCTTTTAGCATGGCTAGGTGCTTGCTACCGTGAGGCTCATGGCAACCGCTGCATATCTTGATGTCGGGATGTTTGTATCGACTCATCTTGTAGCGCTCATAGGTCCCGCCATGGCAGTTGCGGCACACTTGATATTCGCTACCCCTTAGCAAATTCTTATCATCACCAGCATGTGGAGAATGGCACCTTGTGCAACTAATACCCACCCTACTAGAAAAATGGCTATGGGTCATATTCATCTGGTCCCTCACCCCCTTGTGACACTTAAAACACTTGTCAGGACTGGGGCCAGAACCAGAGTGACAGGTAGAACAATCCTTTTTCACTGGATCATGTATGAATTCCCTCAAGAGTGCTGCCTGACTGCTGGCATGGGGGGTATGACACGAGAGGCAATCCACCTGCCCTTTCGCCACATTAATAGATGCCTTCACACTAGAGAGCTTTGGACACCTCTTGTTGTGACACTTTACACACAACTTCTTGGGGTCATCCACCAGTAGATTGGGACGCTTAGAGTTGTGTGGCATATGGCACCTCAAACACTGCCCTTTCTTAAAAGGCGCATGGGCATACCTTTTCTTTTCAAAGAGTTTCTCATGACACTGGGCGCAGGTCTTGGATACGGACTCTCTTAGCAGCATACTAGAGGAGCTCTTGTGTGGTGCATGGCACTTTAGACACAGGCCTTGTTCCACAGGCATGTGAACCAGTCCCTCAAAAAAGCCCTTTTTCTCCTTTTCATGACATGAAAAGCATAGCTTCACTGGACGCATCCTTAAAAGCCCCTTGTAGCGCGCCACATGTGGGCTGTGGCACCTATCGCATCGTTCACTGCGCACCGGAGGGTGCACCACCTTTGCACTGAAAAAGGCGGCCTTTTTATGGCACTTGAAGCAGGTCTCATCCGAGGCATTTACATAAAATGGGAACAGGAAACAGATCAAAACCACCAGGAAAAACATCTTAATACCCAATCTTTCCACCATTAGTTTGACCTCCTCAGGTGACAGGGCCTACAATTTCCTTGTTCAAATGGTGCATGACTCACTGGGAATAACAGGCCTTTTTCAATACTTCCATGGGGATCATGACATCCAAGGCATGAATTGGGGCCAGGTCTCACCTGTTTATGGGCCGCCAGGAATTGCCGTGTTCCAGTATCGTGGCAGCTATTGCAAAGACCCGTCTTTGCCGTCTTTAGAATGGGGTTGTGATTGGAGCCATGGGCCTTGTGACAGTTGAGACAACTCTCCCTCGCAGGTTTGTGCACAGTGCCCTGGCGCCAGTCCTTGGCCACTTCGGCATGGCACCCCAGGCACAAGACTGGCTGTGACTTTTTAAGGATATACTTATGGATGGTGCCGTGGGCCGAGTGGCAGCTATCGCACCTCTTCTCCCTGAATGGTCTGTGGACATCTTTAAGCTTGAGGTCCCCCTTTACTTTACCATGACAACTCAGACAAAGCTCCCCCGGCTCCATTTTGATCACATATTTGTAATCTGCTGCATGGGGGGCATGACACTCTAGACAACGCCCTTGTTCCACCGGCGCATGGGTAATGAAACCAGACATCTGGTGTTCAAGTATGCCTTGGTGACATCTATTGCAGAGGGCCTTTTGATCTATTGCCATTAGAAAAGACCGATTGGTGTTGTGGTGGAGCTTGTGACAACCCCCACAATTTCCAGAGGCAAAGGGTTTGTGCAGACTAAATTTTCCCCATTCCTCCTTGGTGCTTTCGTGACATGAGAAACAGAGGTCTCCCTGTCGCTCTATAAAGAGGCTCCTGTATTTGGACTTATGGGCCGTATGACATGTGCCACATGGCTTATTGGCAGAAACTGTGTGGGATCGGGCCTTAGCGCCATATTCTGCCTCCTTATGGCACTTGAAACAGAGGTCCTTTTGGGATGTATTTAGAAGGAGGTTTTCCCTCGAGCCATGTCCCTTATGACACTCCAAGCACGCTCCATTGTCAAAGGGTTTATGGGAAGACAGATCTCCTTTCTCCCTTTTATTATCGTGACACTTTAAACAGACCTTATTGGGGGGAGAGGCCAACAATAACTTATAATCACTTGCATGTATTGAATGACAATCCGTACACTTACCTTTACTGTATGGGGTGTGTATGTGGCCCTCAGGATAATCTTCCTTTTTATGGCACTGGAGACAGAGTTTGTCTGCCTGGTCTTTCTCACCAATTCGACCATCCTTCCCCACATAGTGACACTTGCTACACGCGCCCTTTGTCACAGGACCATGGACATTGGTCTTGAGAAGCCCGACCTTTTCACTACTATGGGGCGTATGACACTGGTCACAGCCGCTCGTCACAGGATAGCCGAAGTGACTCTTCTTAAAGGCTGGTGCCTTCACATCGTGGCATGAGGCACAGAGTTGTGACACATCTTTATTGAGTAGGAACTTATGGCCAGACCTGTGTGGGACATGACACGTATTACACCCACCTTGCTTGAGTGGGGCGTGGATCATCTTTTTGTTGAAACCACCCTTATCATGACAATCAAAACAGATTTGGTCCTTCTCCTTTATTAATAGCTTTTGGTATTCGCTGTTGTGTGGAGAGTGACATTTGGTGCATTTGCCCTTCATGGGCCTGTGTCTAGAGACATCTTTTTTGGATGACCGGAGGTCCTTGTGACATGTAAGGCAGAGTTTTGGTTCATTCTGCCTGAGAAAAAGGCCACCTATAAGACCGTGTGGTAGATGACACGCACTACAACGATCCTTTTTTACAGGCTCGTGTACGATGCCCGTCTTATACTTGGCGGCCATATCCTTATGGCAATCGATACAGGTCTTTCTAGGAGCCCTCTTTTCCACCTTGGTGGGGGGTGCACATCCCCAGGGCCCGTAGATTAATAGGAAGGTCAAAACGCCAAATACGGTCCAGAAATGCCTTTTACTTGCCTTGTCTCTCATCATTCCTCACCATCCTATCTCTCAAGTCCTTCCATGCCTTTTGATCTATCTTGATCTCGCTCTTCGCCTTAATCTTTGACAAGAAATCCCGCTTTAACTGGGCCAGTTTTTCGTGGAGCAACCGCTCTCGTATCTGACCCTTGACCTTATCTAAAGGCAAGGGGGTGGCTGGCCGCCTTTCCAACAATTTGATCACTGCCAGGTGCCCCTTTATGTCCACAGGGTCTGAGATGTCGCCCTTGGATAGACCTTGGACCACCTTTTTTGTAGTGGCCTCCAAGTGATTGAATGGCACGTCTTGAACAACTGCACCCTGAGGCCTGATCTTTTTGGCCTCTATGAAGAAGTCCTTTCCTGTTATGACGTCTGTCCAAAACCGTTTAATCTGTGTCTCATTACCATCTACTATGGCAATCTTTACTATCTCTGGTCTGGTGTAATCCCCAATGTGCTCTTTGTAATATTTTTGCATCTCTTGGTCAGTTATCTTGATCTGTGGTAGAAACAGCTTCTTCTCCAGGGCCTTGATCAGTCTGTGACCCCTATAAAATTGGTACACTGCCTTAAGCGGTGGCCTCTTTTCGTAGTGCCTGTCAATGGCCTCCCATGAAGTAAGGGTCTCCCCAAGGATACCATTGAGGATTCTGGACTTGACAAGTGCATCGTCTTCACTCTTGAATCCATATTTTTTATTGAATCCCTTTAGTTTGTCTATCTGTCGCCTGAACTCACAGTCGGTTACAATGCCTTTATCAGTCTCTATAACTGGTTCATTAGTGCAGTTGGTATCGTTGTCTCCCATCTTTATGGCCATTATCCTGTCTTGGTGTACTTTTACGTGGTATTTCTTCTTCAGGCGATTTATTAGCTCAGTGGTAAGACGGGCCTCCTCTGCCTTTCTAAGCTCCCTTCTGATCCTCCTGGCCACACGTTTAAAATCATGGTCATCGCCCCCTTTCACCTGTTCCATATGGATGAGGGCATAGAGCTTTTCCCACTTAAATGGCTTTGAATAACTACCACTCTTCAACTGGGATAACCTATTTTTCCACTCTGGTGTAAGCCCCAAGGGTCTTAACCACTTTCTCTGCACCTGGATGAGCCCATATGCCTCTAGCTCTTTTGGGTCTGTCTTTGAAGGTATGAGCTCGCCCTTAGTCACCTTGTCATAAAAGCTCTCTGCCTTTTCCTTATCCTTAAAATAGTAGATAGTTATATGCCATCTTGGAACATATTTTTCCTGGTATCGTCTTCTCACCTGCTCTTCTGTGATGTTGATCTTTGAATCGACCTCATCCCTCTTTAATAGGAGGAGACCCCGCACTTTGAGAAAGGTCATAATCTTGTGCCTGAATTCAGGGTCCTCGTACAGATGCATTCGTTCTGCCTCTCTCACCAGTAAGAGCCAATCTATAAAAGGTTCTGGGTCTTCAGGGACCTTCATCCCCTTTTCCTTCCAGTTTTCCCACCAATTTTCAAAGTCCTTAGTGGTGTACTTTTTACCATCTATGGTGACGAGCGTATCAGGCCCGAACCATCCGGCCCACACACGGCCTCCACAACATACGCCCAGGCATAGAACCAAGGCCACAACCCCCATTACGAACCTAAATCTTACCTTCTGCATTGTGCCATTCCTCTTTCCAACCAGGTGTCAACAATCTCTTTTGAAACCTGTTTTGCCAATCTCAACATGGTATTTATCTCGCCAAAGTGCATGACCTTCTGATAGTCTGTGCCAGAGCGATTGTGATAGGTATCCCACAAAATCTTCCCGCTTTCACCATCATATACCTGGAGATAGACGCTTATGTGAGGCCCCCCATTGCCAGACATCCTCAATTCATAGATTGTGCCGGCAACGAGATAGTCTGCACTCAACCTGTGTGCAATGAACTGGAGTTCCTCAAAATTGGGCTTTTCATTTGGGTATATCATGAGATCCTGGAGGATCTTCATGATGTCCCCCTCACTTATGAGCCACACATCTCCAATTTGGGCCAACTCACTAGAAAATACCTTGTAAAATAACATCTCGCCCTGGGGGTACCGACCAGTATATTCCAATGGTAGGACCGCCACTCTACACCCTTCGGCCCTCTCAATATGCGCCATTTGGTGAAAGATAGGCCCCTTCTCCCTGGCACATCCTGCAATGAGCCATAATAGACAAAGGGCACAGGCGATCTCTTTATAGTGCTTATATCTCAAGATTTTATCCATGGGCTAGAACTCTTCTATCCACTCCTTTATGAGGCCTTTTTGATCCTCTTCCTGCTTCTTTTCAGGCAGGAGATCAAGGAGATTTGGAATCCGTCGCCTGAACTCATTCCCCACGATGTCGGTCACAGTGATGGTGGCCAAGAGATTCTTTCCTGATATGGCCTTTTCTGGGGCGAGCCTGATCTCAACAGGCAGCTTGTCTCCGTCGTCTTCTGCCACAATCTTTCCATTGGCGAACGAAACCCTCACCCACCAAAATGCTATGGGAAGCCCCTTTTTTTCTATGAGTGACATCATGATATCATCTCGCTTTTTTTTTAACTGTATCTCCACCTCAGGCGGCATCCTTCTAACCCTCACCCTTTTCTTCGCTACAGCCACATTGCCAGCCCTGTCCCAGACCCTCAATGTGACAGTATAGATGCCGTCATCTACTGCTGAACCATCACTATTTCTCGCATGCCAATAGAGGCGTTTTGGCAACTGTCCGGCACCGTCATAATCTAGGATCGTGGCATTGGTCGCCTCTGATACCACTGAAAAGCGCCAGAAGCGGGTGGGTTCTGGCTCCTTCATCTTGGGAATGACCACCAGCCGTTCATTGAATGTAGGGATGTCCTCTAGGATCACATTCTTAAAGGTGAGTTCTAGTATTGGGGGTTTAGAATCCACATAGTAGGAGCCAATCAACTTGCGTTCTTGGTATCCAGACGGCCAGCGCGAAACAAGCACCACTGCATATCTTCCATCTTGATTGGGTGCCTTCCACATGGCCTTGAATACCCCTGGGAAATCCTTGTCTTCCTCTAACGGTAAAACCTGTCCACCATCCACTTTGAGGCGCATGGTGGGTAGCTTTTCTCCCATGGACCGCTCCCTTGGCTTTATGGAACAAGTGACCATACGTCCTGGCCTTACATAACGGGGAAAGATTCGCGCCGCCTCAAACTCTATGGCCTCTTCTTCTTCTGCAGTCACATCTATTTCCTGCGGCCAGTTTTCTACTATTTCTCCAATGAGCCTCTCTGCCAGATCTCCTAGCCCGCCGCTTTCTGAAATCCCCAATATGTGTGTAAAGTCCTGCTCAGTCAAATCGCGGACCATGCTCCAGATTACTTTGGCGTCTGCAGTGCGCACAAGCTGGAGTACCATCCCAATGGAAACACCGTTGGCACCCTGGCCATATTCGCATAGCGTTGCCATGAGGATGAGGTCTGTCCCCAGTTCCTCACGACACCTCCTTATGTCTTGGGTTGTGAGACGCCCCAGAACACGTATCCTGTGCCTTGCCATAAACGAGATAATGGACTTTTCTGGAACAAGGTCCACCCCCAGAGATCCAATCCCATGGAATAGGCCATTGGTAATCTCAAAGTTTACGCCATTCGAGTCCTTGGTGAGATCAAGCACAGGGAAGACTGCCACATTATATGCCCTTACAGTGATGGCATATCCGAGACAAAAGACGATGGTGGCAACAAATGGCGCAAAGAGACGGGGCATCATTGGGTCGCGTTGTCCTCTCCTTGTTCCACCACTGGCCCTGCCTCTGGCATTTCTCCTCCAGGCTCCATGCCACCCCTTACCCCAGACACGGGAATGGTACGCAACATGTCTCTCACGAGCTCCATAGAGACCTCAAAGGAGTCCTTTGGAGAGATACCAAAGAGCCGATACATAGTGGAATATCCGCTCTTGTGGCCACTGGCCCTCCAGAGCACTAATACTGCCTTGCTATCCACCAGCCTCATAGTGAGCGATACGAGCGGAAAGCTCATGCTGCCTCGCCTGTCCTCGCCCACCTCATTTACCTCACCCATCAAAAACGCATCCACCCCTAACCGCTTTCCAAGGCGCTTTAGTATTGGGGAATCAATGGGTTTCCCAGGCTCTACTGCAAAATCCATAAGGGCACTATCTACGACACCCTTGTCCACCACGTCAAAAAGGCCCATGGCCAGCACCTGGGTGATAGTGATATCGCGCATACGCTGGGCAGCAAACTCATCCTTTGTGTGATTCTCAAAGGGAAGCACTGCTATTTTGGTTATGTAACTGAGGTCAACATCTTCCCTAGAAAACTCCTCTATCTTCGTCTTGGCGGCGCAGCCCTGGAGTAAAAGACCAATACAGAGTAAAGTTATTGTATTCTTTATAAGATCCCTCATGATACTAGAACCTCGCAGACAAATTTGCTTGTATATTCCATCGATCTTCCTCCTCTCCCATTTGAACTGTTGAGCTAGTATTGAGTGTAAGGAAGTCACTGATATCCCAAGACCAGTTCAAATTAAAATATTGATTGAGTCGATCCGACTTTTGGAACAAATAGGTAAGGGTGAGCTGGGACATCCTGGTCCTCACAAGTGAGGCAGAGACGTTGAGGTTGATAACCTTGGTGTCTGACTGGTCCCCGTAGCCCCGCATTGTATCGAGTATCACCGACAAGATGTCCGATGGCCTCCAGTTGAGCGATAGAGTAGTTCTACCGCCCTCGTGGCCCTTTTTCTCTCTAAGGATACGATATTCAGTAGTGAGATCTGCTGTGAGACTCTGTCTGAGACGGGCAGTAAACGTTAGCCTCGTATAGTAACTTTGAACGAGAGTGTCTATGTCATAATTTTTGGTGCGAGAATATATGAAATCCAGGCTGGAGGTGAGGTCTGGGTAGAGGATGGCCGTGGCCAAGAGGTTTACATCGTGGTTCACTGAGGTCGTTGCGTCATCCACAAAGGTTTCATTCCTGGTTATCCCAAGGCTGATATTGGTGGTGGGAAGGGGCCTAGAAACTACCGTTAGGGCATAGGAGCGGTTCTCAGTGTCGTTTCCTTCACTAGGATTCACCTTCGAATGATTTATGCTTATACTTGGGTTAAAATAGTCGTTTAGTTCAAAGTTGATGCTCCCAGCCTGTGAAAAGTAGTCCTGAGATATGCCAGAACTAGCTGTATCAGACTCAACGATGAGAGAGTAGTTAAAAGAGCTCCTCTCAGTAGGCCTTCCAGAGAGGGTGAGGTTGGTGATCCTCTGGGTAAATTTGTCTTCACTCGAGATGTTTGAACCACTAGGGTTAAAGACCCTGTAGGCCTCAACCTCTGTTATCCCAATGTCCTTGAGCTCTGGCCAATTGGTGATGACCAACTTCACATATAGGGACTTTACGTTGGCCATTGAGAAGACAAATCTCTTTTCAGTTGGATCGTAGGAAAAGGGGACGTCATTTTTTATCAGGGTCCAGGAGTTGCCATCAGAGCTAATATACATGTCCCAACTGGTCTGTTTCGCCTCTGACAGGGATAGGAGATTCATAGGGTCGGGGTCTGTGTAGATATATACCTTGTCTATGACCTTAAAACTCGTGTTAAACCCGATGTTAGTGGGTTCCTGATCGCTAATGGTAAAGACAAGGGTGTCTCTATCGTCATCCCAGAGTCTTGTCTCTACTGGTAGGCTTCCATCTTCTGGTGTATCGTCATTGCCGATCAGGACCTCGCTTAGGTGGACCTTTGCCTCCACTGGCCTTCCAGGTGATGCGTTGGCATCAAATTTGGTGATGTTTCGCGAAATCTGGTGAGAGATCATCATGTGGAACCGATCTTCGAAAAAGGACCTGTTGAACTCTGCCCTCCCGAAGTGGTTCGTGGTGGCACTGGTGCTGTCGGTTGGTCTATCCTC
>WGBU01000074.1 GCA_015494155.1 Deltaproteobacteria bacterium
TCGACTATGATGCCGTGGAACTGGTACATGAGTATTCAAAGGGGTGCCCACGACTTATAAATATACTGTGTGACCACGCACTACTTTCTGGGTATGCGGCTAATAAAATCGTGATAGATGCCGATATAATAAGAGACAGTGCCCGCGAGCTAGAGCTAGCTGGACCAGCACCCCAAAAGAGAAAGGGGTTTTTTGGTCGACTCTTGGGTATGTAACTAAATATTACGACTAGGGAAAGGTACGGATAGTGGGAAAGGTATTTGATGCACTTTCAAGGAAGGCAAAGGAACAGGACCTGGACGTCCCTGAGTTCTTAAACGTAGAAGGCGAGGGCCCAATAGAAGGACGCGGACGGAGTGTAGAGAAGAATAGGGCTTCCAGTAAAGATAGGGGAGAGGATGTGGATTTTGAGCGCCCAAACACCCAGGGATGGGATGACATCCTAATAGAGGTCCATGAAAGGACCACAGGTGTGGCAGAGAGTCTCAGGGTGTTGAGGGCACAGATACTATATCCCCCAGCAGGCCCACCCCCTAAAAGTATCCTTGTGACAAGCACATTGCCCGGGGAGGGTAAGACATTTATTGCAGCCAATCTCGGGATCATTATGGCCCAGGGCCTAGAACAACACGCCCTCATTGTGGACTGCGATCTAAGAAGGCCTGCACTCCACAAATTCTTTGGCCTGTCAAACGAAGTAGGACTTACAGATCACCTGAAGCGGGGTGTGGACCTTGGAAAGCTCATAAAAAAGACTGGGATGAAGAAGCTCTCTATCATCCCAAGTGGCCCAACACCATCCAACCCCTCTGAGTTACTGGGTTCAGAACGGATGGCAGAGTGCCTGCATGAAATCGTCACCCGTTATGATGATCGTTTTGTTATTCTCGACAGCCCCCCCACACAGGTTGCGTCAGAGATTGCGGTTTTATCGAGATATGTTGACACAGCGGTCCTTGTAATACGTTGGGGCAAGAGTAAGCGTGAGCTGATCAGAAAGGCAGTGGACACCATTGGCCGCGACAAATTTCTTGGGGTGATCTTCAATGCCTATGAGATGAGTTTTGTGGAAAAGAAATATAGAAGCTACTATGGCTACGATGGATACACATATAGGGCGTATTGATACCGGAGTGTAAATGCCATATATCTTCGGAAAATATTATCCCCCCAGGAATATCATATTCTTCTTGGGCGAGGGGCTCATAATCTTTTTGTCACTCCTTGGGGTGAGCTATTTCTTTGAAGAGGTCTCTCCTGGTGTCTTTGGACCCGCAAGCCTTACTCACCACATGGTTCGGGCACTCATTGTAACCCTTATCTTTCAGGTCTGTTTTTATTACTTCGAGCTGTACGACCTGCGTTCAATTCCATCGGTGACCGAGCTCACTACCCGTTCTATGCAGGCATTTGGTTTTGGCTGCATCATACTGGGGATAATTTACATGCTCGTACCCTATATAAGTATCCCGTCAAAGGTCTTTTTCCTTGCCTACGCATTTGTCTGTCTTTGTATTGCACTGTGGCGATGGGGATATCTGCTTGTCCTAGATAAAAAGCTCTTCACGCGCCCTGCAATAATTGTTGGTACAGGCAGACTTGCCAATGACATATATTCGGAACTCAGCTCTAGAAAGGACGCCCCTTACAGGATAGAGGCCTTTATCGGTCCAAAGGATGGGGCCAAAGTCCATAGCGAGGTCCCCATCTATGAAGAGGCCAGTCGGCTCTATCCAGTGGCCCAGGAAAAAAAGGCTGAAAAGATCATTGTGGCCCTGGATGATCGGAGAGGCCAGACCCCGGTCAAGGAACTTCTTGAGTGCAGGATTAAGGGAATTCCAGTGGTTCAGGGTATAACCTTTTATGAAGAGTTAACAGGAAAGATCCTGGTGGAGCGGACCAATCCCGCGTGGTTGATCTTTTCTGAAGGTTTTAAGAAGTCTAAGATTACCCTCTTTATTAAGCGGACCATGGACATATCGCTCTCTGTGGTTGGTCTTGTCTTGGCCCTTCCCATAATAGCCATTAGCGCCATAATAATAAAAATAGAGTCTAAGGGGCCGGTCTTCTATAAGCAAGAGCGCGTTGGGCTGGATGAAAAGACGTTTAAGGTCATAAAGTTTAGGTCCATGGTCCAGGATGCCGAAAAGGACGGAAAGGCCAGGTGGGCTACAGAAGACGATCCCAGGGTCACTCGCTATGGCCGAATAATGCGCAAATATAGGATAGACGAGATACCACAGATGTGGAATGTGTTGAAGGGAGAAATGAGCTTTGTGGGACCGAGGCCTGAAAGGCCGCAATTTGTTGAGGTCTTAAAGGAAAGGATCCCCTACTATGCCCTCAGACACAGTGTAAAGCCTGGCCTTACAGGCTGGGCACAGATCTTTTATCCATATGGTGCATCAGAAGAGGATGCCCTAAAAAAGCTCGAATATGACCTTTATTACATTAAAAATCTAGGGCTTTGGATGGATCTAAAGATCCTGTTTGATACTGGGAA
>WGBU01000075.1 GCA_015494155.1 Deltaproteobacteria bacterium
ATAGATCTCTGTCATGGCGTCGAATACATCATCCACCTCTTTACCAGGGGCAAAAAGGGCCTCCATCTTTTTGGCACCCAGATGCATCTTTTGATGCACGACCCTCAATCTCTCCAAAAGTCCTGCCTCTTCCTGGTCTTTTGCCTTTACAATATTGAGAAAACGACCCAGGGTGCACCTATTGGGGTCTACCTCCACCTTTGGTGGTCGTTCGTTCATGATCGCCACAAGGACGTTGACCTTCCATCTGATGTGGTCTGCCACCATCTGCTTGAGTGAAATCTGACTGGCCACTGCCTCGTCAACTTGTCTTTGAAGAGCTTCCTGTTTTTGGTCGAGGTACAATGTCACGCCAAAATTCGCTAAGTTCACAAGGACAATCAGTAGGAATCCAGCTCCAATCTTCTGCCAAAGCTTCATATTAGCCTCCTGTACCGATTTTATGGCTAAGACTTTTATCGGTTTTAGGGGCCTATATCTTGAGAGGAATTGTGAAAAGAGTTGCTACCTACTCCACCTTGAGGACTGCTGCCCCTTGGAGCTTTCCATGTCTTATGTCAGATATGGCACTATTGACATCTTCAAGAGAATATACGGTTATATTTGGCCTAATCGGGATCTTAGGGGCAATCTTAAAGAATTCCTCTCCATCTCTGCGGGTCAGATTGGCCACAGAACGAAGGACCCTCTCTCCCCACAGGATCGAATATGGAAAAGAGGGTATAGGGCTCATGTGGATACCTGCGCAGACCACTATGCCGCCTTTCTTTACGGCCCTTAGGGCAACAGGTACGAGCCCTCCATCGGGTGCAAAGATTATGGCTGCATCCAGGAGTTTTGGAGGTTCATTGTCTGAGCCACCAGACCAGGTACACCCCAACTTCTCGGCAAAGGTCTGCTTTTTCCTGTCCCCTGGTCTTGTGAAGGCATACACTTCATGGCCCTCAAAAAGTGCCACCTGGGCGATGATGTGGGCAGCAGCCCCAAAGCCATAGAGGCCGATCAAACCTTTGTCACGGACCATGCTATAAGAGCGAAACCCAATGAGACCTGCACAGAGGAGCGGTGCCGCATAGAGCGGGCTGTAGCCCTCTGGGATGGGGAAGATATAGTCTTCGTGTCCCAGCGTATATTGTGCAAATCCGCCAGGGCGATTAAAGCCGGTGAACTCTGGTTCGTCGCACAGATTCTCCCTGCCAGAAAGGCAGAACTCACACTTGCCGCAGGTCTTTCCAAGCCAGGGTACCCCCACCCTATCACCCACCTTAAAGCGAGAGGCACCCTCGCCAAGCTCAACGATCCTTCCCACGATCTCGTGACCAGGGATGAGGGGGTAGTGTGGGGCTATAAGATCTCCATCCACAATGTGGATGTCAGTCCTACACACCGCACATGCCTCTACCTTTATGAGTACCTCCTTAGGGCCTGGCTTGGGGACGGGGAGTTCCTGGGCCACAAGGGGTGAGTTCGCCTCCTGAAGCACCATTGCCAACATGGGACATCTCCTTATTGCGCATTTTCCACCTATGTGTATATTTCAGATTCGAGATTTTTGCCAGTGGGGATGTAGCTCAGTTGGGAGAGCGCCACGTTCGCAACGTGGAGGTCGGGGGTTCGATCCCCCCCATCTCCACCAGACACAACGCAACCGTAGGCCAACGCCATCTGGCCAAAAAACCTGTTCTTCACCTCAAACCCAGCTTGCCTCTACCCCTCTCTTAGGGTATTTGGTTAATTATCAGACACAAAATAGCGGATGGAGAATGACTTCATGACAACAAGGCCAGATTCCACAGACATTCAACCAGTTGTATTGGCAGGGGGGGTTGGCACAAGGCTTTGGCCACTCTCAAGGGCACTTTACCCTAAACAGATCATGAATCTCACTGGGGAAAAAAGCCTTCTACAACAGACCTTGGATAGGTCTATCGATGTCTCAGGGGGGGTAGCGCCCTGGATCATTACAGGGCTCGAACATAGATTCCTGGTGAAAGAACAGATCCATGACGATACCTTTTTTAAAAGGGGTGGGCTGATCATTGTGGAACCGTGCGGGAGAAATACAGCCCCAGCAGTGGCAGCAGCTGCATTTTGGGCGAAGAACCAGGCCAAGGACCCCATTTTTTTGGTCTCACCCTCAGATCATATCATAAGGAAAGGCGACAGATTTAGAGAGATCGTACTGGGCAAGGCCAAGGAGCTTGCCCAAGATGGTTATCTCGTCACAATAGGCATTCGACCCACAGGGCCAGAGACCGGTTTTGGTTACATCAAGAAGGGAAAGGAATTTAAGGCCGAGGCCTTCATAGAAAAACCAGACAGGTCTCGCGCCCAAGAGATGGTGTCCTCTGGTGACTATTTCTGGAATGCAGGCATATTTGTCATGAAGGCATCTACATTCCTAGAAGAACTCAAGCGCCATGCCCCTGCCATCTATGGCGCAGTGGACGAGGCCGTCAAGAATGCCAAAAGAGAAGGACCTTTTCTCTACTTGGACGAGGCCGCTTTTTCAAGATCGCCAGAGGATTCCATCGATTATGCAGTGATGGAAAAGACAGATAGGGTGGCTGTGGTGCCTGGCGACATTGGCTGGAGTGATGTGGGCTCATGGAAGGCACTCTGGGAGATCGGAGAAAAGGACCAGTGGCAAAACGTCTCCTATGGGGACGTGCTTCAGAAGGATTGTAAAGACTCGCTCTTCCTCTCCACTGGTAGACTCATTGCCGCCTTAGGCCTTGAAGACATGGTAGTGGTGGAGACCAAGGATGCAGTCCTTGTCACCACAAAGGAACATAGCCAAAAGGTCAAGGA
>WGBU01000076.1 GCA_015494155.1 Deltaproteobacteria bacterium
ATCCAGTGGCGTGTCTCCCACAGGCATGGGCAAGTGCCTCGGTCTTTATGTTGTTGCAGGCCATCCTTGGCATCCGCTTTCAACACAGGAGGCCACAGGTGAGATTCGAGCAACCCACACTCCCCTCATATATCGAAAGCCTGTCAATAAAAGGCCTCAGGACCAGAGAAGGCGAGATCGACCTCACCATCCAAAGACAAGACAACAGTGTCAATGTCACTGTATTGAAAAAACCCAAAGACGTGGAAATCGCCATAGTATATTGATTAAAAACAAACTTTATCTTGACAAGATAGCCCCCTCTTTTGTTTAATTAATCTATGCATAAATCAGATGAACATATCTATTCCATCATTAATAAATTAAACGACTTATTCCAAGAGATACTGATCAACCACTTTGACGACACCAATAGATTGTTAAAAGCGTATCTCATCTGTCACGAATTCGCATTCTATTGCCTGGAAGAAGGCCTTGAGGAGGCCCACGAGGCAAAGATAGACCTCTTAAAGGCACTAATGAAGGCATTTTCATCCAGGCCAAATCTCATCTTAAAGGGCCTGACCGACAGCGGTGAAGAGTATCTGGGCCTCTTGCTGGAGAGGGAATTTCAGGAGATCAAACACGTACTAGACACCTTGTTGAAGGAACAGGGGGTGTCTAAGGAAGAGGCACTCAAGCACCTGTTGGAGAGGGGCGGGGCTACCACCACCCACTCAGACGCCATCGCGAAAAAGGTGGTACATGCCCTCCAGACCCTTGAACTTCCCTCTGATGAGGACTATTATCACCCGTCCGAATCCTTTAAGATCGCAATCAATTAGAAATTGAGTGGTAAAAAGAGGCTGATCTTCATAAAGGGCCTATCAAGTAGGCCCTCTTCCGCTATTTGGCTCTTGAGGCAATCCATTGGGGTCAGTGGACCGCTCAATGAGTACAAGTGTCTTCTCTGGGTCACAAAAGACATGAATGCGGCCCGAAAAAGGGCTGATGAGATAGAATTTTTTCTGGGGAAGGTCCCACTCATATTCCCCCACAGGTTTACACTCCCATTCTTGAGCATGTTACCAAGCCCTGATGTCTCGTGTGAACGCATGAAGACCCTCTATACCCTCTCACAGACGGGCTTTGATTCTCTCCTCAACGTGGTGGCGCCAGTGAATGCCATTATGGAATCTACGGTGCCAAAAGAGGAACTCGGGCGAATCCTAGAATACATCGAGGTGGGAGAGGAGACCCCGAGGGATTCCCTTGAAGAGTGGCTCGTAAGGACAGGTTATGAGAGGACACAGAGGGTAGAGAGGGTAGGAGAATATGCAAGGCGTGGGGAGATATTGGACGTCTTTCCACCTACATCCCCTCTACCTGTGAGGATACTCTTCTTTGAAGACCTTGTGGAAGAGATCCGAGTCTTTGACCCTGCTACACAAAGGTCTGAAGCAAGGCTCCAGGAATTCATCTTAGTGCCAGCATCTGAGGTCATCCTTGGAGAAAGGCAGGTGGAAAGGGGAGTAGAGAACCTTATTAAGCGTGCAGAGGGGGTTGGGTGGTCGTCTGAGGACGTGGTCTATGCCATGAATCAGTTGCGCCAGGGCATCTTTAGTGAAAACATCCTCTCACTCCTCCCAGTGGTATATGAGCGGTGTGGGAACCTCCTAGATTACCTCCCCCCCAATTCACTGGTCGTAATGGACGAAATCTCCTCCACCCTGGATGCGGCCAATAGATTTTGGGAGAGGGTAGAATCGTCCTATGAACAGTCCCAAAAAGGGGCAACACCCCCAATGGGGCACCTCGAAGAATATGTACTGAGCCCCACACGCCTAATGGAGGGGTTGAGGGGCCATTCAATAGGCCTATTACACCGGCCTACGCCCATAGACCTTGGAGAAATAAGGGAATGCCTAGGAGAAGACCATGAACAACTAGAACTCCCTCCCAATGATCCTGGCATAAGGCCAGAGACGGGCATATCCCTTCTCGCTGGCGCAAAGAGAGGGAGGGAGTCTTTGAGGCCATTAGTCCAATCCATAGAAAAAGAGGTGGACGCAGGGACTCGAATAGTGGTGGCCACCTCTTCAGAAAAGAGCAAAAGACGCATCCTTTCACTCTTTTCACAATACATACCAGAAGAGAAAGGGACCTTGAGGGAATTGACTAACGGTGTAGAAGCACTCCCCGATTCGCCTGGCATTTACATAGCAGAAGGTGCCATTGGCCACGGGTTTGTGGTAAAGGACCAGGGTCTCATCTTCTTGGCAGACCATGAACTCTTTGGGGTCCCTTGGGAGGCAAGAGAGCGGCCTAAAAGGAATAAAAGGTCTAGAAAAGACCAAATTGTCTCCATCGAAGAACTTACAGAAGGCGATATTGTAGTACACAGAGACTTTGGATTGGGGCTCTTTAAGGGGCTCGTCACGGTCACCACAGGTGATATCACTGGCGAATACCTATTGCTGGAATATAGGGATGGTGACAAGCTCTATCTCCCTGTTGACCGAATTGTTCTTATCCAGAGATACAAGGGCGCAGAAGGTGCCCCACCTAAGCTCGACAAACTAGGGGGAACATCGTGGCAGGCCACGAAGAAGCGGGTAAAAAAGGCCATCCAGGAGATAGCCAATGAGCTAGTGGACCTCTATGCCTTGAGGCAAGTGAAGCAGGGGTATGCATTCAGTCCACCTGGCCCAATGTATCTGGAGTTTGAGGCCGAATTCCCCTTTGAAGAGACCCCTGACCAGGAACGGGCTATTCAAGAGATCCTAGACGATATGCAGAGCCCCAAGCCCATGGACAGGTTACTCTGCGGAGATGTGGGCTATGGCAAGACAGAGGTCGCCATGAGGGCTGCCTTTAAGGCAGTGGAAGATGGCAAGCAGGTATGTATGTTGGTCCCCACCACACTCCTTGCAGAACAGCACGAAAGGACCTTTAAGGAGCGCTTCAGGCGCTTTCCAGTAAACATTCAAGGGATCAGCAGGCTAAAGTCGAGGCGTGAACAGAGGTCCATCCTTGAGGGGCTAAAGAGTGGCCACGTGGACATAGTCATTGGCACCCACAGGCTCCTACAGTCAGACTGTGTCTTCAAGGACCTGGGGCTCCTCATAATCGACGAAGAACACCGGTTTGGCGTGAGACACAAGGAGCGGCTCAAGCAACTTAGGCAGAATGTGGACTGTCTGAGCCTCACTGCCACCCCCATTCCCAGGACCCTTCAGCTCTCGCTCCTTGGGATTAGGGATCTCTCCACCATTGAGACCTCGCCAAAGGACAGGCGCCCCATAAAGACCTTCCTGGCAGAGTATGACCCAGCGGTCATCAGAGAGGCCATCTTGAGGGAGATGGAACGTGGAGGACAGATCTTCTACGTTTACAACAGGGTAAAGGGGATCGAACGTATGGCAGAGAGGCTCAAGGCCATGGTACCTGAGTTGGCCATCGATGTGGCCCATGGCCAGATGGAGGCCGCGAGGCTCGAAGAGGTGATGATACGCTTCATACGGGGAGAGATAGACTGCCTGGTCTCCACCACCATTATAGAGTCTGGGCTCGACATACCGTCTGCCAATACCATGCTCATCCACAAGGCAGACTCCTTTGGACTTGCACAACTATACCAGTTGCGGGGACGCATTGGGCGTAGTCATGAGCAGGCATATGCATATCTTCTGGTCTCGGACTTCTCGCGCATCCCAAAGGACGCGCGAAAAAGGCTTACCGCCATCTTGGAGATGGAGGAAAGGGGTGGTGGCCTCAATCTCGCCATGGAGGACCTAAAGATAAGGGGGGCGGGAAATCTGCTGGGTACTGCCCAATCGGGTCAGATCGCCAAGGTGGGTTACGACCTCTTTCTCGAACTCTTGAAGGAGGCTGTGGACGAGATGAAGGGAGTACCCACAGACGAATTTATACACCCAGAGGTGAACCTGAAGACCCCTGGCTTCATCCCAGAATCCTATTGTAGTGATGTGTCTGAACGCCTAAGACTCTATAGGCTCATTGGTGCCTCAAGGGACGCCTCAGAACTGGAGGATCGGAAAAGGGCACTTGAAGACATATATGGGCCGGTGCCCCAGGAGCTAGAGAGGCTCTTCGAGGTCGTAGGGCTCAAGATCATCCTAAAAGGGCTCAAGTGCATTAGGCTAGACGAGGGGCCACCTGCTGGAGAAAAGAGGCGCTTTACCCTCTCGTTCGCCCCCAGTGGGCCCAGCAACCCCGATAAAATCATCGCCTTTACAAAGGGAGGCCACGGAAGGCTCTCGCCTGATGGAAGACTCACTCTGTTTGTAAAGGACCTGTGCGAACTAAAAGAGATATTGCGGAGATTGCTTTAAACAGGTATTTAGAGTCATTGAACAGGGAAAAATGGGGGCAAAATAGAGAATGAAAAAGATCTTAGGGCGTTATATTGTCCTTTTTACTGCACTCTTCTCGCTGGCCATAGCGTCCACCACCCAGGCGCGGATAGTGGACCGGATCGTGGCCATCATCAACGACGATTGTATCACGCTCTCAGAGCTCAAGGAGCGTGCCAAGGCCCTACTGGCCCAGGCAGGGCACCCCAATCAGCCCCTGGACGATACTGTTCTGGCACAATTGCTCCCGCAGGTCATTGACCAGTACCTCATTCAAAAGGAGGTAAAAAAGAGGGGCATAAAGGTGACAGACCAGGAGATAGATCTCACGATCCACGACATCCTCCAACAAAACGGTGTCACCATGGAGGAGCTGAAGGAGATCTTGAAAAAACAGGGCAAGGACCTGGACCAGTATAGGCACGAGATAAAGACCCAGATCGAACACTCGCGATTGATATCACAGGAAGTGAGGGGGCAGATCGTGGTCACAGATGAAGAGATAGACGATTACCTCAAAAAACACCCTGTCTCCAGCTCACAAAGTGGCCCGATCTATGTGCTCCAGGACATATTTGTAGGCTTTGACGGTTCCAATGTATCCAAAGAGGAGGCGGAGAAGAAGATCCACGCCATATACAGTGGCCTAAATAAACCAGAGAGGGATGAAACGGCACTGTCCCAGTTCCAGGATCTGGGGTCGTTTACCCTGGATGAAATGGCGCCATTTTTAAAGGAACACGTAAAGGGGCTAAAGAAGGGGGACATCTCAGGGATCATTTCCACGGAAAATGGCTTTCACATCATAAGGGTGAAGGATCTCCTCCTCTCCAATGAAGACTCGTTGAAGGCCCAGAGGGCAGAGATCAGGAGAAAACTCATGAAGGAAAAACTCAACGCAAGGTTCGAAGAGTGGCTTAAAGAGCTCAGGCGAAATGCCTCTATCAGGATTCTCCTATAGGTTGGAAAAGATCGGGTATGGGTGCCGAAAGACTTGGAGAATATCTTAAGCGAGAGAGGGAGCTTAGAGGGATCTCTCTGGAAGAGGTCTCTGAGGGGACTAAGATCTCCAAGAGACTACTCGTCTACATGGAGAGCGGGAGGTGGGAGGAACTCCCTGGAGAGGTCTTTGCCAAGGGTTTTTTAAAGAGTTACGCAGAATTTATAGGTATTGCCCCAGAAGAAATACTCTTGAGATTTGAAGAAGAAAAGTCCTTCGAGGACTCAGAGGGAGAGCCCGGCCCAGATAGTGAAGAAAAGAAGAGGCACATAAAGGGCATCTTAATCGCGGTTCTGATCTTGGTTGCACTCGCAATCTTAGGCTATATTTCGTACAGCGCATTCTGGCAAAAAGAGCCACTCCCCGGGCAGAGCAAGATAGAGACCCAGACTCAACCCCTTGCTTCTACGAACAACTCCACAGAGGTCTCCGAGGACCATCCACAAGATGGAGAATCTCATAAAGAGTGAGGCCATTGTCCTTAGGGGCCAAGACCTCGGCGAATCACACCTCATCGTGACGCTCCTCACAGTGGATCAGGGGAAGTTCAAGGCAGTGGCACGAGGTGCCAAGAGGAGTAAGAAGAGGTTTCAAAATGCCCTTGAACCCTTTACCCATGGCCAGGCCATAGTCCGCCCCTCCCGTATAGACTCCATGGCAGGCCTTGAGGCCATGGCCCCCAAGGAGACATTTTCACAAATAAGGCGCGATGTTCTGAAGTTTACCCTTGCAAGCCTTGCGTGTGAACTCCTAGACCTCTGGCTTAGGGAGAACTCCCCAGAGGCCAGGGCCTTTACACTACTCCTCTGGTTCTTACATTCACTGGAACAGACCAAAGAGCCCTTTCTGTTCACGCTCTTGTTTAAGACCCGCCTCCTCTCCATCGTTGGCTATGGTCCAGATTGGGGCCGGATAGAGGCCACCAAGTTGAGGGTCTCCCAGGGCACCATCAAAAGCCTTGCCTTCATTCAAGAGACTCCACTAGACAGGATAGACAGGCTCAGGTTGTCCAAAAGGTATATGAGGGAGGCATGGGCTCTCATAAAGTCATTGCATATCAAGTACCTTGAAAAAGAACCGCGTTCCTATAATGTGTTAAGGCAAATGGCCCAAGGAGGGATAGTCGTCCATTGAAGAAGATCACCAATCACAATCTCCATGACAGATTCGTGCTGCGAGACCTGAACATCAAGGAGTCGTGGCGTCTCTTCAGGATCCTGGCCGAGTTCGTAGATGGTGTTGAAGGGCTTTGTAAGATTTATCCGGCAGTTGCCATCTTTGGTTCAGCGCGCACCCCACCTGAGTCCACATATTATCAACTGGCAGAGACCATAGCTGGTGGCCTTGCGCGAGAGGGGTACAGTGTGGTTACAGGGGGTGGCCCTGGGATCATGGAGGCTGCCAACAAGGGCGCCAGGGAGGCAGGGGGTATATCGGCAGGTCTAAACATCAAGCTGCCCCATGAGCAAAAACCCAATCCCTATGCCTCTATTGGCCTCAATTTTAGATATTTTTTCATCAGGAAGGTCATGTTGGTGAAGTACGCAGTGGCCTTCATCTGTATGCCAGGGGGTTTTGGGACACTGGACGAATTCTTTGAGGCCATCACCCTGATCCAGACCCAAAAGATAGAACCCTTTCCTGTGATACTCGTGGGGAGTGAATTCTGGAAGGGACTCGTACACTGGATCGAAAAGAGGGTGCTCACCAATCACATGATCTCCCCTGAAGACATGGCCATATTTCATGTACTGGACGACCCAAAACAGGTGATAGAGGTGATAAAAAAGGCAGTGCCCATCTCCTTTGAAGACGGAGATGAACTCTCATGCCCTGTATGAGCCCAGCCTTACCAACAGGCCTGTTACAAAGAGCCCGTCCACTCGATCTGGACTCCCAGTAGAGACCCATTCCTCCACAATGGATGATATGGCATTGGAGACCAGGGTCAAAAATGGGGTGGAAGGGGTGGTGCCCTGCCAGTTTAGAGCACCTTTAATAAGGTCTTCAAGATCGTCCACATTTTTAAATGCCTCAAAGAGCGTCCCAAGCTCGCCCTCCTCTATGGGCTCTACTACTGCCCTTCCACGCAACAGGTAATTACCAAGTGCTGTCACTAAACCCTTGAGTAGATCGAGTTCCCTTATGTCATTTATATTCGTGCCCTCAAGACCTATCTCATCTGGCCACTTGGGCCAGGCAGGTTCTATCATCTCCCCTGCCCTAACGAGGTCTTGGACTGCGAGGGCATCGGCCTCCATCCTCTCCAAGTCTTTTAAATTTACAACGGGCCGCTCCTTGTACTCACCCTCATCCCATACCTTGGGAGGCTCCTTCACCATAGATAGCGCCCTTTCTCTAAGGCCGTCTGGGAGTATGAAAAGCTCCTCCGACACCCCTTCCCTCCTCAAAAGGTCCCTTATGGGCCTAGAGGCCAGCTTTACCCTTGTGATGCCTAATCTCACCAGGTCCTCTAGGACAGCATATTTGAGTGCTACGTGTGGCTCCACATTTCTCTGGGCAATGTAGCACTCTAGACCCAGATTGATGAGACTGCTCGCCTCTATGAGGGCACCCAAAAGTGCATCTGGCTCGTCTAGGTCTATCCTTTCTGCCACCACGATCTTGTTTGCCACACCTATCCACTCTTGGACCACACGGTCCATGAATCGGGTACCACGCAGTTCCTGGAGGGCCTTTAAGAGTGTATCGGCCCCTTCTACGTAGAGGGTGGGCACGAATGTCATGGGAAGGTCCTGGTCATGCCCCAGTACCTCCACCTCTTCGCGCCCTATCTCCCTCACCTTCAGCCCAGGGGCAAAGGCGAAGATATCTATTGCATCAAAGTAGTCTGGAATACCCTGGTCTGAAAGCCTTGAGTGGCGCCATTTGTATGCCATTTCCATCTCTTCAGTGGCAGTCTCCCACAAGATGGCCTCCATCAAGTCTCGATAAAGACCCTGGTACTGGGAAAATAGAAGGGCCAGGAACCTGCCCCAGAGTGGCTGGAGCTCCATATTCAGAAATTTTACATAATAGACATCGTCCAAGGTAAATGGGGGCAATACATCCCTTGCCTCTTGGATATCCATGTCGTCTGGCCTCTTCACCACCTTTAAAAAGGACCTTAATAAAAGGGGAATGAGCGCCTCGTCCTTTTGGGTAATGTGTAGCACCCACTGTACCACCTTTTCCTCAGAGGCCTCGAACAACAGTATTATCCATGCTAGGGCCTTTTGGGGGATGAAGGTGTCTCTTTCCCACCACTCGAGGTCAAAGATGAACTGGAGGCCCTCTGGCCCAAGAGCGCGTAACACCGAAAGGGAATCCCTTGGACCTGTTGCCTTTATGGTCCAGTAGAGTTCTTGTATGGGATATGAATTGACTATATCGGGAAAATGTGGACTCTCTTCCAACAATCTCAACCGCTCGTTCCAGGGCAGGGCAAGGGAGAGTTCCATGACCTCCACTGGGTCCATCTGTTCCACTATTTTCCGCCTCTCTGCCCTTGGTAGGGACATGAGAGTATCCAAATTTTTTTCCGCAAAAACACTCAAGGCCTTCTCCTCTGTTGCCGATATGAAGTTTAAGGAAATAAACTTTTTACCAAGTTTACGGGGACAATAATCATAGTTACTCTTAAGAACAATAGGAGAGTTGGCATTACATGTATGAAACCGCCAATAATTTCCATACAGAAAAGGTGTCTTTGATGGAATCGAAGGTGCTAAAGCCCGATGAAAAGCTACAGATATTGATCGCAGAAGATGAAAAAAATATCGGCGATCTCCTAGTAGAGCTCCTCCAGAGTGAGGACCGGGAGATCACTGTAGTGAACAATGGGCTCGAGGCCATAAAAAAACTGAAAGAGCGCCCATATGACCTGCTGATTACAGACCTCATGATGCCTGAAGTGGATGGAATGGAGGTGATCCACAGGGCCAAGAAGCTTTACCCCGACATCCTGGTCATCATCATTACCGGATATGCCTCGTTGGAGACGGCAATCCAGGCCGTCAAGGAAGGGGCCTACGACTATCTCAGAAAGCCATTCAGGTTGGATGAACTCAAGATCAGTGTGGACAATGCCTGCGAACGCATATACCTCATCAGGGAAAACAAGCTCCTATTAGAAGAGATCAAAAAGGCCAAGGCAGGAGAAGAGGTGGAGAAGCAGGGTGCAAACCTGGCCTCCAGTGGGCAGGGAACCGCCCTTCCCACGCTCTATGGCCTCGATTGGATACCACCAGACTCTTACAAGGTCCCCTCTATTACCCCTTCTGCGGCCCTTACAGAGCTGGAGCGCCTGGGAAAGCTGCTCCAGCAGGGCCTCATAAGTGAAGATGAGTTTCAGACCCTGAAGAAGAAACTCATAGGGGCCCTTTGAGAGATGACCATTGCACAGTCTGCGATAACTCAACAAGGCCCAAACGGACTCATAGGGTCGAGGTTGGATACCCCTCTCAAGCTGCTCATTGTTGACGACGAGGAACTTGTAAGGGAGACCCTCAAGGAGTACCTGCTGGCGCTAGGGCCCTACGAGATCCATCTGGCAGAAAATGCCTTTGAAGGGCTAAACACCATTCACCGCCTTGGTGGTGGGCTAGACGGGGTCCTTGTGGACATCAATATGCCAGGGATGGACGGTATAGAGTTCGTAAAGCGGGTAAAGAAAAAAGACCGCTCCATAGTGGCAATTATCATAACTGGTTACCCCTCCAAGGAAAAGGTCATCCAGGCAATGAGGGCAGGGGCATCGGACTTCCTGGCAAAACCATTCAACCTAGACCAACTCAGTGTCTCCTTAGAGCGCCTTGTCTCGGAGCGCCTTGTCTTAAAGGAAAATGTATATCTCTCTGAAGAGGTAAAGGTAAAAAAGGCGCTGGAGGAGACCAATCGCAGGCTCGAACAAAAGATACGTGAACAGGCGATCCTCTTTACCATCAGTGAGACACTGAACAAGACCAAGAGCACGAAGGAACTCTATGATGCCCTGGTAGAGCTTGCGTGTACCCTCACTCAGACAGAACAGGGGCTCTTCTGGGTCATCAATCCAGACCAAGACGCCATGATGCTCATGGCACACAAGGGTCCATACGACCCCCAGTTAGAGACCATAAACTATGCAGACAGCCCACTTCCCTATGCAAAGGTTGCAAAAGACGGTATCCCCACCCTCATTCCTGCCGCAGATTCAAGTGGGCTTGATGCATCGCTCATTGCAATACCTCTTTTCATAAAGCAAAATATCTTTGGAGTTCTGGCAGTATCTTGGCCCAAGCCAGGGGTGCTATTGGAAGATGACGCCGTCTTCATCCTCCACCTCCTGACAGAGCGGGCAAGCCTTACCATCGAAAACCTCCTCCTCTATGAAAGCGTGAGCTATAATCTGTACTCCACCCTCACAGCCCTGGTCAGCACCCTTGAAGCCAAAGACTCCTATACCAAGGCACACTCCCAGCGGGTGACTGCCATATCCATAAAGATCGCAGAAGAGGCCAGGAGCAAGGACGAGGAGCTGGAGATACTACAGTTTGCAGGATCACTCCACGACATTGGAAAGATTGGCATAAGGGATGAGATTCTCATGAAGCCCGGGAGGCTCACAAATAGGGAATATGAGATCATCAAGACCCACTCTGTAATTGGGGAAAAGATAGTAAAAAAGTTGGGTCTTTTGAGCGTTGAACCATTGATCATACGTCATCACCATGAGAGATGGGATGGAAAAGGGTATCCTGATGGCCTTAGGGGTACTGACATACCATATCTCGCAAGGATTCTCGCCATAGCAGATACCTTCGACGCCATTACTACAAATCGGCCTTACAGGCCTGCCAGAGACCCAGACGAGGCAGTGGCAGAGATTGTAAAAAATGCAGGGACCCAATTCGACCCAGATCTCGTAGAGGTATTTCTTAGGGCATACAAAAACAAGAGGCTAGATGCCATCTGAAGTCATGACGGATCTCTACAAGAAACTCTGCACGCAATACTTTAAAGAGTTCCTCATGGGGCGTCTTTGGGAGGGGGTAGTACACAACATCAACAGCCCACTCCAGATCGTCTCCATGAACCTTGAAATCTTGAAGATGAAAAAGGAATCAGACCCTTCCTTCCCAGAGCCCCTTTGGGATCGGATCCAGCAGATCACAGAATCCGTGGACCGCATCCAGGACATCACTAACATCTTGGTAAAGAGGAAGGAATATCGTGAAGGGGAGTCCACTGCAGTCATCTTAGAAGAGATCCTCAAGAATGAACTGGAATTTTGGATCTCGGACCTCTTTTTCAAGCACAACATAAAAAAACATATCATGATTGGGGACAGATCAAATGTCGTCATCGTCAATGCCCCGTCCCTCATCGACCTTATTGACGCGGCATTTGCATTACAGATTGCTATGCTCAAAATCACTCAGGGCGAAGAACTGATATTTACCCTACAAGTCGTGGATGGACCTGGGGAGAGATTTATCACCATCATGTTCGACCGCACGGGCCCTAGGTTCAAATCGGTAGAGGGATCGCTAGAATCTGGAGATTCCCCAGATCCACACTTCTTTGAGCTCTGTGCGTACGTCCTTCAAAGTACCGCACAAGAGCTTGGTTGTGCCCTCTCCATCGAGGGCACCACCATCTCTGTAGAGCTCCCTAAAGCCCCTCGACCCTGACGGCACACACCTTGTATTCAGGTGTGAGTGTCTTTACGTCCATTCCAGGGCTGGTGAGGAGGTTTGTAAGGGCATCTTCAAAGTGAAATGAGAGGAACACAGACCCAGGTCTGCTCTTGTCTGTGACCTTTGCCTTTACCTTCACTGATCCACGGCGCGAATGGACCCGCACCATCTGTCCATCTTGGATGGAGAAACGGCTTGCATCCTCTGGGTGTATCTCCAGTTCCTCGCAGGGGGCAACCTGGTCAAAGGCCCTGGCACGCCTGGTCATTGAACCATTATTGTAGTGGGCAAGACGCCGACCAGTTATGAGTACAAGGGGATATTCATCGTCTGCATCCTCTTCGGGCATGATGAATTCCACCTTTTGGAGCTGGCCCCTTCCTCTGGGAAACGACTCTTGGTGGAGCAGGGGAGTCCCTGGATGTCCCTTTTCCGGACAGGGCCACACCATTCCCTCGTCACCCATGTCGTCATAGTTGATCCCCCTGTAGGGTGGTGTGAGAAGCCCTATCTCATCCATGATCTCCTTTGGATGAGAATATTCCATGGGATACCCCATATAATTCGAGAGCTTCACAACTATCTCCCAGTCGGGCAGTGCCTCTCCAGGAGGTTCAACCACCTTCCTGATACGCCTTACCCTGCGCTCACCGCTAGTAAAGGTACCATCCTTTTCATAAAAGCAGGCGCTGGGCAGCACCACATGTGCATATTCGGCCGTCTTGGTGAGGAACAGGTCTTGGTAAACCACAAATTCCATGGACTCTAAGGCCTTTTGCACAAATCCCACATTACCCTGGGTCTGGGCAGGGTCATAGCCTATACAGTAAAGGGCCTTAAAGCGCCCCTCAATGGCCTGTTCATACATCTCGGGCTCGAGAAGACCTGGAGAAGATGGCAGTTCTGCCACATTCCACACCTTGGCGAATTTCTCAAGCACCTCTGGGTCGTCTGTGTGCTGATATCCAGGTAGCGTATAGGGAAGGGTGCCCATGTCGCACGCCCCCTGGACGTTGTTTTGACCGCGCAGGGGATTGATACCGGTCCCTGGCCTTCCCACATGGCCTGTGGCCAGGACCAGGTTTGCCAGGGCCATGACACCATTTGTCCCACCCCTATGTTCTGCCACACCTAGGCCATAGAGTATCAGAGACTGGTTGGAGGTAGCATAGATCTCTGCAGCACGTTCAATGTCCGCTGCTGGCACCCCAGTGATCTTTTCCACTCGATTTGGTGGATAGTCCTTCACAAACTCCATTACCTCTTCCAGTCCATCCACCCTGTTCTCTATAAATTCCTTGTGGTATAGCCCCTTGTCGAAGATAGAGTAGAGGATGCCATTCAATAGGGGGATGTTGGTCCCTGGCTTTAGCCTTAGCCAGAGGCCCTCTGGGCTCTCCTCTGCCAACTGGGCCACGTCTGTGCGCCTGGGGTCAATGACTATGAGCCTTACCCCGCGTCTGGCAGCCTCCTTTACCTTTAGGCCCACTATGGGATGGGCCTCTGTGGTGTTTGAACCGCATATGAGGAGGCATTCAGTGTGTGGTATATGGGCAAAGGGTGTTGTGGCAGCACCGCTTCCAAGTGTGGCCGCGAGACCCGCGACCGATGGGGCGTGTCAGACCCGCGCACAATTGTCCACATTGTTGGTGCCAAGTACGGCACGAGCGAATTTCTGGAATAAGAAATTCTCTTCATTGGTGCACCTGGAAGAGGCCAGCACCCCTACACTGTCGCTACCAAAATTTTGTATGATGTGGGAAAACTTGGTGGCAACAAACCTCAGTGCCTCGTCCCATGAGACCTCCTTAAATGGTTCATCAATACTATCTCTTATAAGGGGTCTCTTGAGTCTCTCGTCGTGGTTGTAAAAGGTAAACCCAAAGCGCCCCTTAATGCAGAGATCGCCATGGTTTGGGCCAGTCTCTGGGGCTGCCTTTATCTCGATGATGGAGCCAAGGTTGGCCACTACATCCACACTACACCCTGTACCACAATAGGTACAAACGCTCTTTACGGTCTTGAGCTGTTCTGGCCATAGCGGCACCTTGAGTCCCTTCTTAGAAAGGGCACCAGTGGGACATGCATCTACACACGCACCGCACGACACACAGTTATCTTTAAATCGTATTTCAATCTCTTCTAGGTGCTGGGTCTCCTCATTCTCCTTAAAGGCGAGGTGGAGCGCATCGTATTTACAACTCCTCTCACACCTGGAACAGCCAATACATTTGTTGGGATCTATCACAATAAAGGGATGGGATGTATCCACTGGATATTTTAGCCGCTTTTCAGAACGGGCAGCATTTACCTTGTGATCCACACAGAGTTCCCTGTATGTACACTTGGAGAGCCCAAGGCACCCGCATTCAAGACACCTCGACGCCTCTTTTCTGGCCATCTCCTCGGTAAATCCCAGCTCCACCTCAAAAAAGTCGCCAAGACGCCTTTCAGGAGGCCTGGCTGGCATAGACTGGGCAAGGTTTACCTGGAACCCATCATAGTTGTGCATGTCAACGTCTTCAAAACGCTTGCCCTTTGTGAAATTGAACCTGGGCTCTGTTATACCGGCCTTTTCTTTGGTCATGTACTCGTGCATGGCCTCTGCAGCACGTCTGCCTGCAGCCACCGCCTGGATCACGGTCCTTGGGCCACTTGCACAATCGCCGCCTGCATAGATGCCTGGTACATTGGTAGCCATAGTGCTGGGATTGGACTTAATGGTCTTTTTGGGACTCAACCTGAGCTTTGACTCTATCTCACCAAAGGCAGAAAGCGTTCCATCGCCCTCTTGGCCCAGTGCTGCAATTACTGCATCCCCCTCCCAAAATAGCCTTGAGCCAGCCATTGGCACAGGGTACCTTCTCCCCTTCTGGTCTGGTTCACCCAGCACCGTCCTGGCCATGGTGACCTTGAATCGTCCATTTTCGAGCCGCTCAATAGAGAGGGGAGTTGCCATGAGGAAGAACTGGACGCCTTCTTTCTCCGCCTCCTCTACGTCCCTTTGCTGGGCAGGCATCTCCACACGGCTCCTCTCATAGACCACTGTAACATCTCGTACGCCCAGGCGCCGTGCAGAACGGGCGGCATCCACAGCTATATCACCCCCGCCTACCACGAGCACCTTCTGGCCCATGGAAACCTTTTCCCCACAATTTACCTTCTTGAGCAGTTCAAGGCCATCTATGGCCATCTCACTGCCCTTTATGTCTAAAGATCGCTGACGATTGAGGCCCACAGCAATAAAGATGGCATCAAAGCCCTTGTCTTTTAGGTCTGCCAGTGTGAAGTCCTCGCCCCACTTCTTACCCAGCTTTACATGGACCCCTAATTCCAGGATATTCTGCACCTCATCGTCCACGACCTTATTGGGAAGCTTGTAGTTTGGGATCCCAAACCTCAAGAGGCCGCCCAGCTTGTTCTCTGCCTCAAAGATGGTGACATCGTGGCCGAGCTTTCGAAGATAATAGGCACAACTCAACCCTGCTGGTCCACCACCTATAATGGCTACCTTCTTTCCTGTTGGTTCTCCCACCTCTTCTTTAAGCCCACCCTTGGCCTGGACATAGTCTGCCACAAACCTCTTGAGGTGGTTTATGCTTATGGGCTCATCCAAGAGGACCCGCCTACAGCGTGTCTCACAAAACCTGGGACAGACACGTCCAACAGAAAGTGGCAGTGGATTTTTCTCCTTTATGAGTCTAAGGGCCGCCTCATATTCACCAGCAGCCACCAGATTTACATAGCCTTGTACGTTTATTCCCCCAGGACATGTGAGGTTACATGGGGC
>WGBU01000077.1 GCA_015494155.1 Deltaproteobacteria bacterium
AAACCGGGTCTTTTTTTTAGCCATTTAAGAATCGTCGGATCATTCACAAAGATCTTGAAATAGCCACACCGTTCCACGGGATGATCCTTTTTCTCTGCATCCTTGCCAAAATAGACAAGGTGTGCAAAACAGTCGTCAGGCACTTCTACCATGGGAGTTGATTGCCCTACAGTGCTGACGAAAAATGGGGACTTGGCCCACTCCCTGTCTGTTAGGGCGAAGTGGTCAGTGGTCACTTCCTCGGCGATCTGTGTAGCCTTTTCCAATTCTTTGAGTTCACGCTGCCCGAACATGGATAATCCTTCAGAGCATCCCATGGAATCCTAGACATATAAGTAAGATCTCAATATTATTGTGTCAATCTAAAGGTGAGATGTGAAGGAATTGGCAAATAGGTACTTGGGTATGGAAGAAGGCATTGTAGTGGTTAAGGGCGAGCCAATCGAAGGGGCAGTCCTCACCCTATTTAATAGAATAAAAGAAGAGTGCCAGGTCCCCCAAAATGGTACATTTATCATAAAACCAAACCTGGTCTCTGACTATCCGCCACCCATCACCACTCCCACAGACGTGGTGGGGGCGCTCATCGATGCCATAAGATCGTGGGCACCCTCTGCCCAGATTTTGATCGGAGAGGGGACAGCGTCCATTTCGCTGGACACCTGGGAGGTGTTCTCGAGACTGGGCTATCTCGATCTCTCCTCCAAGAAGGGGGTGGAGCTCCTCGACCTCAACGAAGAGGGGCTTTTGAGGTTGGAGGATGATGGACACTCCTTTTTTAAGGAGATGTGGCTCCCAAAGGTGGTGTTCGATGCCTTCCTCATATCTGTTCCGGTCTTAAAGGCGCACACCCTTGCAGGGGTAACCCTATCCATGAAGAACATGGTTGGACTACTACCACCTAAACTCTACCAGGAAAAGGGTCACTGGAAGAAGTCCTTTTGCCATAGAAACATCCAGCGTGCCATCTATGAGCTGAATAGGTTTAGAAGCCCAGATCTCACCATTTTAGATGCCCGACGGGGTCTTTCAACGAGTCATCTTTCTGGGCCTGAGCTGCACCCACCCCCTGGGATAGTGTGTGGAGGAAAATCGTGTTGGAAGGTGGATGCATATGGAGCAGGGCTTTTGGGTAGAGATTGGCGCACCATAGAACACATCTTTTGGGCCTCGAAAGACGAGAGGTTCACATGATAGTCAGCTTCAACCCCATCTATACAGGCGATAGATTTATCTGGTTAAATCACTGGATCGATCCTGGGATACAAGAGTTGCTGAAAGAGGCAAGGGCCGTTGTCCTTCCCCAGACGATTGCGCGTACCACCTATTACTTTATAAGGTCTCAGTGCCCCTGTGTCTATCCAAACTACGATGCACGCTTTATGTGGGAGGGCAAGGTGGGAGACGCCTTCCTGGCCTGGAAACTGGGCATACCACACCCGCCTACCACGGTCTTTCCCAAGGTGGTCTCCTTGATTGGGGACCATCCAGAGGTGGGCAAGCCCCCATTTACACTCCCTGAGATGCCCTTTGTCATCAAGGCCAACTCAGGAGGAGAGGGGAGTGGTACCTGGCTCATCAGGTCGAAAGGAGATCTGGATGTTGCCATTGCCGCCCTAAAAAAAGAGGAACTCATGGGGAGATCGGGCTTTGTGGTGCAGGAATTTCTCCCTGGACTCGATAGGACACTAAGAGTTGTTGTCATTGGCAGACACCTAGAGAGTTATTGGAGGGTAGGCGAGGGTGGAGGATTTTACTCCAACGTAGCCCGTGGTGCACGTATTGAAAGGGAGATAGAGGGTATGGAAAGGGGCCTTGGAGAGGCACTGGTTCGGCAGATCGTAGAGGCCACTGGGATCAACCTTGCGGGCTTTGACCTATACTTTCAAGGGGGCAAGCCTGGGCTCCTCGAGATCAATTACACATTTGGTCTTGCTGGAATAGGGGGGCTAGAACGGTTTGAGGAGATCTTCAAAAGGGAGGTAGAGGCCTGGCTCAAGGGTGTTAGTTAGGGTATCTCTTTCAAGAGTTGCCGCTTTGGGAACATCTTAAAGTAGAGAAATGCAGATATGCCTGCCATAATGGGCAAAATGACCACCTCTGGCACGTGGTGGTTCTCTGGATTTATCAGGGACAACACAGAGAGTACTGCAAGGAACTGGTACCCAATCCGTCTAAACCTACTGATCTCCATAAAGATGTAGATATTTATCACCGGGACCACCAGTGCCATGAGCGTATAGATGTCGAATCCCCCAAAGGAAAATGCCAGGGCCACCTTTCTGGCAGTGACAAAGGCGAGGAGCCCTGAAAGGAACATATTGAGTATGAGGTATCTTGCCTTGTCCTCTGGGTTGGGGATGTTGTTGAGGTAGAAGAGGAGCTTTCCATGTTCCACCTTGTCCTTTAGGAGTCGGGCGATCTTTTTCCTAGATTTGCCACTCTTGAGCATCCCCTCTATCCGTTTTTCAACCTCATCCCTCGAGAGAAACATTCGTGCCTCCCCTTTCTCCGTCATTTAAAAGTGTACTCATCATTCTAAAAGCCTTCCCATCATCTCCTTGTGGATGCGGTCTGTTTCTGCACTTCCAAGGCGTTTTTTTATGGCCTCCCACTTGGATGGAGAGCTCATGAACCTGTGGCACCCGATGCATGTAGAGGCCTTGCTGATACGTTGGAGCTCTACCCTGTTAAAAGGCCTGGCCCCTACGTGTGACGTCGACTGGAGCTGTTTCCCCTGGTCATCCACTATCTGATCCATGAAAAAGTCCACTGGTATGCCATTTTGCCTAGAAATGAAAAATGGCGTCCCAAGCCCTAGGGCCTTCCTGTTCATATGACACGAGGCACAGCTTCTCGCCTCCTTTCTAGTTGTATGGGGTTGTACCGGATTTGAAGAGATGCCAGATGTGTCATCCCTTGTGCGGAACACGTATGATTTGAACTTTTCATCGGCCCCTGGCCCTACCTGGGTGAAGATCACCTGGCATCCCGGAATATATGGGGCTACGAGCCCCTCTGCATTGATACCAAGGACAGGGTCTTCCCACCTTAGAAAAGACCTTGTCTCCCTCCACTTGAAGGTATCTCTTACGAGGTTGGCCTCTTCCCCTGCCTTTGAGGGGTCATCAGGTTGTTTGTTTTCTACCCAGTCTGGTGCCTTCTCACCGAGGTCTTGCTGTACATGGCAGCCATAGCATTGGGGCGCCCACACACCATGGCATGTGTAGCATTCTAGCCTCTTCATGTGGCCTTCGATGCCCATGGCAACCTTGGCACGTTCACTTCCACCCTGTGAGAGGTCCACCAGTTGTGGCACTACGTGTATCTTCCCATCCAACTTTCCCTTCAAGAGGATCTTGCCTTTGTCCTCCCACATCCATGGGATCCTTCGTCCGCGGGATGTGGTGTAGTCACTGCGTTTCCAAGGTGTGCCGTGGCAGTCCACACACTCTATCTCCACAGCCTGTTCCTTTTTGGAATAGATGTTGCCATCTCCGTGGATGTCGCGGCTGGTATGACAGTCTATGCAGGCCATGCCCCGTTCGTAGTGTATGTCTGGCACAAGGTGGTTGTAGTATTTACCGTGGAGCCGCTGGCCACCTTTTTCTCCAGGATTAGTGCCCCATGGTGCTCCGTAACCATCAGACTCCATCATTCCAACGTAGCTTGTGCCAATTCTGTCTCCCCTATTGTGGCAGTGCAGGCACTGGAAGGGAGGGATCTTGGAGGTGACCCTGTGGAGGCGAGGCCTCCCAGGAGATCTTCTATCCATGGCCTTGTCCCCACCCTTGTAGAGGCCGTCATCGTCATAGATCATGTGGCAGGCGGCACATCCACTTGCCCTATAGTCACCATATCGCTCCATGCCCCTGGTCCAGAGATGGCACCTGAGACATTCAGAGCGAAGGTAGTCGTCAACCGGGTGGTTGTTGTCGGAAATGGGTTTTGAAGGTGTATATGAGGGTAGTTTTTTTAGAAATTCCAGCGCCCCAAGCCCTTTTGGCACTTCTTTGTCGGTGTCTTTTATATCGTAGGTGGCGTAGAGGGCATTTTTTGTGTCCTGGGCAGCCCATGCCCAGCGTGTCCCACTTATAATGCCAGCACTGGTGGAATGGAGGCTCTTTTTGGCAGCGAGGAGGATATCGTAGTGGCATACACCACAGGTCCTGTCTGCAACCCTGAAGTCAGATGGATTCTTTATGAGATATTTGTGGGCAAGGTCCTTGTTAGATTCCTCTGGGTCACCCTGGTGACAGAACTCACAGGGAAGATCCCTCATGGGGGGTCTGTCCAAAATGGGTTCAATACCCTTGTGGCACCCTTTGCAAGAATCCTGTCCATACGAGGGAGTAGTGAAAAAGAGTATAAAATAGACAAGAAAAAATGCTATTCGCATGGCCAGACCTCCACATAAATCATAAAGAGAGACTATCATCTCTCTACCCCATTTTCAATTGCGATAAATTCCAATAGGCCAGAGGCACCCCCACTTTTTAGTGGATTAATGAATAGAGTTGTAATATCATAAATGATAGCAATAATCATTTTTAGGAGTGTGCGATGATTACGAGCATAGAAGAGCTCAGGCAAGAGAGAGACCTGGTCAACAAGATAGACTGGACCATGACACCAGAGAAGGCAATAGACATGTACCTTGAATGGGGTGCAGGGTGGACCAGGGGAAATGAATTTGCTCGTTCGGGTGAAGAAGAGTCCATCTATTTCGTCATATACGATTGGGAACGTCCACCCATGGTAACGCTTCTCAGGCGAAACTCAAAGGAGGTAGAAGAGATCGCCAAGGTGGAGGTACCTGAAGATCTCATAAAGGCCTCTATTGAGGAGGCAGGGCTTAGGCCAGGCGTAGGGGTCTACCCGCTCAACCGCGCCCTAAAGGAGTGGTTGAGTAAAGAGCTCGACTGTACCCTGCCACCAGGAGACGATTAGGGCTTTTGCACCCCCTTTAGGTCACCATCCTTATTGGGTGGCACAAGTTTGACTATAGTGGCCCCATGACCGCCCATGTGGGGTGGTGCCAGGTAAAATTCCTCTACAAATGAAAGCCTTTCTAGGAGTGAGTGTACACCCCTCCTCAACTGGCCTGTACCCTTACCATGGATGACCCTCACCTCGAGTATCCCCATCCTCCTACACTCTTTCAAATAGTCCTCTACAAGGTACCTAACCTCTCCGGGTCTGAAGGTGTGGAGGTCTAGCTCATCCTCAATGGGCAGAAAAACAAAATCCTCGTCTTGCATAATTTCACAAAGTCCATTTAATATATGAATTATTACGCAGATTTTTTACGGCTGCCAAGCCCAGTTTTAAGGCGGAGGTGAATTTGTTTCTCAAAAGACTCCCCCATTCATTTGACCATGAGGTATGGTCTACTGAGATCCACGAGAAGAATCTAGCCCGTCGCATGGTTGTAATATTTCTTAGGGTCCTGCACATTGTCGCATTGGAGTTTCAAAGAGATGCCATCTCCCTGAGGGCCAGTGCACTTACCTTCACAGTGGTACTCTCCATGGTGCCATTCCTGGCCATGGGCACTGCTGTTTTAAAGGGCCTTGGTGCAGGAGACAAGCTGAGGGAGGCTGCCTATACCTTTATTGAACAGTTGGCCCAAGAAGAGGATACAAAGGCCCTTGCCGAGGCCAATGCCACCGCGAAGACCCAGAGCTTTTCTGCCCACCTAAAGACCATGACCGACACTGTGTTCGACTATGTGGACAATACCAACTTTGCCGCCCTTGGGGCATTTGGTCTCATTGGAATGCTCTTTTCAGTGATCTCGCTCTTTGGCAACATCGAGGCGGCAATGAATGTCATCTGGCGTGCCCCAAGTTCAAGACCCCTTGGCAGAAAGGTGATGGATTACCTTGCGCTGCTAATACTCCTGCCCTTTGCGGTCAATGTAGGGCTGGCAGCCATGACCTTTGTCCAGAGCCCTAAGTTTGTTACCATGGTACACAAGCTTTTCCCGGCACCTTGGATCGGGACACTCCTCTTGAATCTCTTTATATTCT
>WGBU01000078.1 GCA_015494155.1 Deltaproteobacteria bacterium
TCAAGGGAAAGCTCATTGAGGAATGTATAATCGTGAGCATTGTGTGTGTCTTATTCCTGCTTCACGTCCGTTCAAGCCTTGTGGCCATACTCACACTCCCCCTGGGTATCCTCTTTGCCTTCATCATCATGAGATTACAGGGTATCAACGCGAATATCATGAGCCTCGGTGGGATCGCCATTGCCATCGGTGCCATGGTGGATGGCGCTATTGTGATGATAGAAAATGCCCACAAGAAGCTCGAGGCCTACGGCATGATGGGTGGAAAGGGGGTGAGTGCCAAAAGACGCTGGGAGGTGATAGGGGAGTCGGCAGTAGAGGTGGGGCCTGCACTCTTTTTCTCTCTTCTCATCATCACACTCTCTTTTCTTCCCATATTCAGCCTAGAGGCCCAGGAGGGAAGGCTCTTTAAGCCCTTGGCATTTACAAAGACATATGCCATGGCAGGTGCGGCCCTTCTTGCGGTCACAGTGGTCCCTGCCCTAATGGGGTACTTCATCAGGGGCAGGATCATAAAGGAGGCAAAGAATCCAATAAACCGCATCCTTTTGGCAATCCACAGGCCAGTTCTGAGGCTGGGCATGAGACTTAGGTGGCTCATTATTGCCCTGGTGCTCGTATTTCTTGCCCTCACAGTGTACCCATTGGAGCACATTGGTTCAGAGTTCATGCCACCTTTGGATGAGGGAGATATCCTATACATGCCGTCTACTTTCCCCGGGATATCAATCACTAAGGCAAAAGAACTCCTTCAGCAGACAGATCGCATCCTAAAGACCTTCCCAGAGGTAAAGAGCGTATTTGGGAAGATTGGTAGGGCTGAGACCGCCACAGACCCGGCACCACTCGCCATGATAGAGACGGTAGTGCAGCTAAAGCCCAAGGAAGAGTGGCCAGATCCATCGCTCACCACCCTAGACCTCATGAAAAAGATGGATCGAGAACTCCAGATCCCAGGTGTGTCAAACACATGGACTATGCCCATCAAAACGAGAATAGACATGCTCTCCACTGGCATAAAGACCCCAGTGGGCATAAAGATAAGTGGGCCAGACCTGGGCGTGCTGGAGGACCTTTCAAAGAAGGTGGAGTCTCTAATGAAGGAACTCCCAGAGACGGTCTCTGCCTATGGTGACAGGGCACAGGGAGGTTATTTTCTAGATATCGATATAGACAGGAGACGCGCGGCCCAGTACGGCCTCAGTGTGGGTGCAATCCAGTCTGTTGTCATGAGTGCCATTGGTGGTATGAAGATCACAGAGACCATAGAGGGGCTTGAACGCTATCCTGTGAATCTCAGGTATCCAAGGGATTACAGGGAGTCCGTGGAGGCCATAAAGAGGGTCCTTGTTCCAACGCCGTCAGGGGCCCAGATCCCCTTGGGGGATGTTGCCACAGTGCGTTTTACACGAGGGGCACCAGTCATCAAGACAGAAAACGCAAGGCCCAATGCATGGGTATATGTGGACATCAGTACCTCAGACATAGGGGGCTTTGTTAAAAAGGCCAAGGCGCTCTTAAAGCAAAGGCTGGAACTGCCGCCAAATTATGCCATCGCCTGGTCTGGCCAGTTTGAATATATGGAACGTGCCATGAAAAAGCTACAATTCGTGGTCCCAGCCACCCTTGTCCTCATATTCCTGCTGCTTTACTTTAACTTTAAAAACGTTGTCGAGCCCATCATAGTGATGACGTCCATCCCATTTGCACTGGTGGGGGGCATATGGCTACTCTATCTATTGCACTACAATTTTTCAGTGGCAGTGGCAGTGGGTTTTATTGCCCTTGCAGGTGTTGCAACAGAGATTGGTGTCTTGGTGCTCACCTTCATAGATCACGAGGTGAAAAATGCCCGTATGAAAAAGGGTGGCGATAAGGGAGACGTCGTTCTCGAGACCTCTGAGATAAGGGAGGCGGTGCTCACCGGCACATCTGAACGTGTGCGCCCAATTGTGATGACAGCGACTGCGATCACCTTGGGGCTCATCCCAATCATGATGGGCACCGGAGCCGGTTCCCAGACCATGCAGCGCATAGCTGCCCCCATGGTGGGTGGTATGGTGAGCACAACTATGCTATGCCTGTTGGTATTGCCACTCATCTATGGAATATTTCTGGAGGTGAGGGAGGCGCTCAGGAGACGGGCTATGCGGAAAGGTGGAACAGATTCATGAGATTTAGGCCGTGTATCGACCTTCACGAAGGGAAGGTGAAACAGATAGTTGGCTCCACGCTGAGGGACCTCGAGGGTGTGGGACCAGAGGAGAACTTTGTGTCAGAACGCTCGCCAAGCTATTATGCAGAGCTTTTCAAGAAGGATGGACTGAGGGGAGGGCATGTGATCATGCTCGGGCCAGGGAATGAGGAGGCAGCCGAAGAGGCACTTCGTGCATGGCCGGGTGGGCTGCAAATAGGGGGTGGTATCACAGACGAGAATGCCGCCCTATGGCTGGACAGAGGGGCAGACGCCGTTATTGTCACGAGTTTCTGTTTTAAAGATGGGCGCTTCATCGAGGAGAGGGTCAAGCGACTCATAAAGGGGATCGGAAGGGAGGGGTTGGTCCTAGACCTCAGTTGTAGGCGAAGGGAGGATGGTCATTACTATGTGGTTACAGACAGATGGCAGCGTTTTACAGAATTGAGGGTAGACAAAGATACACTGGAATTTTTAGGGGGGATGTGCAGGGAATTTCTGGTACATGGAGTGGACGTGGAGGGTAAATGTGCTGGAGTAGAAGAAGATCTTATTGAGATCCTTGGAAAATACTCACCAATTCCCACCACCTATGCAGGGGGGATACGCTCCATGGAAGACCTCGAGACCATCTCGAGGCTTGGGAAAAACCGCATAGACTTTACAGTTGGCAGTGCACTGGACATATTTGGGGGGAGGTTTCTCAGGTACGAAGAGGTGGTGCGGGTGACAAGAGATCGATACAGTACGTGACACGTCTTACCCAGTATATCCACTGGGTTAAGGTGTGGCGGAGAGGGTGGGATTCGAACCCACGGTGCGCCTTTTGGGCGCACAGGCGATTTCGAGTCGCCCCCGTTATGGCCGCTTCGGTACCTCTCCGCTCTTTTTCCTACGCCGCCTAAAAAACTCCTGTATAAGTTCTCTTGCCTCTTGTTCCAGTATGCCAGAGATGATCTCTACCTGGTGATTTAATCTAATGTCATCTACCAGATTGTAAAGACTGCCGCAAGCACCACTCTTCGGATCTTTTGCACCAAAGACCAGGCAGGAGATCCTGGCGTGTACGATTGCCCCTGCACACATGGGACAGGGCTCAATGGTGACATAGAGGGTGGTCCCTGGCAACCTGTAGTTGCAGATCCTGGAGGCCCCATCCCTTATGGCCATGATCTCGGCGTGTGCCGTGGGGTCATTGAGTGAAATAGGGCTGTTTCTACCCCGCCCCAAGATATCGCCCCCTGGACCTACCAGGACGGCCCCCACTGGTACCTCACCATGGGCCTCTGCCTCCCTGGCAAGCCCAAGTGCCTGTTTCATAAAGTATTCATGGTCCTTAGCCATCAACTATGCCCAAGACCTCCGATCTCATGGGCGCCATCATGCCCTGATCTTCAAAGCTAAGGTACCTTCCGCCAGCCCCAATTATGATGTGATCCAGTACCCCTATTTCTAAAGGGGCTAGGGCGAGCATGATCCTCTTGGTGGTCTTGATGTCTTGTGCTGAGGGTGACACCCGGCCAGAGGGGTGATTGTGTGCGAGGATGACATTCTTTGCACCGATCTTTAAGGCAATCTTTGCGATCTCCCTTGGGTACACATGGGTCCTATCGATAGTGCCAGAAAATAGTTCCTGCACGTCCAGGATGGAGTTTCCACTGTCGAGGAATATGGAGAGAAAGACCTCTTTGTCCTTAAATGCTACAAGGTGTGTGAGATAGTCTACCACATCCCTAGCACATGCGAGGATGGGCCTTTCCAAGAGCCTTGCCTTGAGAAAGCGCCTGGCCACTTCGTGGACGAATTTTAGGGCCACAACGTTCTTGGGTCCAATGCCCTTCACCCGTAATAGTTCATCCAGCGGGGCCTCAAGGACCTCGTGTAGGCCACCAAATTCTTTGAGTAGTCGCCTTGCACGTTCTTTACAGTCTTGGCGGGGAGTGCCAAAGGTGAGTAACATCTCAATGACGTCCGAATCTGTAAAGGAGTCCAGGCCATGGTTTAAAAAGCGTTCCCTCAACCTCTCCCTGTGGCCTGCAACACGTTTTTTCCACTGGATAATCTCGGCCTTTTCATCCATCTTTTTAGGATAAGGTAAGCTGGAGCGCCATTCAAGA
>WGBU01000079.1 GCA_015494155.1 Deltaproteobacteria bacterium
CAGTGGTCACCAATCCAGCCATAGACAGGGAACGGGAAGCAGAGCACTTTACAACCCGCTGTATCCTTGGAAGCAGACCAGGGGCCAAGACCAGAAAGGGGGAGAGGCCGCCCCTGGGGCTTGAGCTCAAAAATCCGCTCCTCCTTGGTGGAGACCCATCCATTGGATGTAGCGTTGAAGCACAGACAGAAATAGCCAACTCCTTTGGTACAGCACTCTATGAGGATGTGATCTCATTCTTTACATCAGACGGCATGGACCAATCCAGGGTGCACTTCATAGACGCCACATACTCACTGGATGAGGACCTTAGAACCGTACTGGATACCCTTGTGGACGAGGCAGAGGAAAAGGTGCTGGATGGGGCCATACTTCTGGTAGTGGACGACAAGAGGTCCTTTGAGAATAACAGGGTCTATATAGACCCAGGCCTTGTGGTCGCAGCACTCATAAAACGCTTTGAAGAGGCAGGGCTAAAGAGGAGTACCAGTATTCTGGTTAGGAGCGGTGCCATAAGGAATCTACACGACATCATGTTCATCCTGGGTCTTGGGGCAGATGCCCTCAACCCGTACATGTTGTGGAGGGTCGTGACGGGTTTCACCAGTGAGACAGTGGATAGTGCCCAGGCCCTTAGAAATACCATGGATGTCTTCCAAAAGGGCATGGAAAAGGTGATGAGTACCATGGGCATCCATGAGCTATGTGGCTATGGCCGTATCTTTGGTGCTGTGGGGCTGAAGCGGGAGCTTGGAGAGATCTTTCAGGTGCCCAATTTCTGTGAATCCGAAACCACTGGCGTGGGTTTTAATACGCTGGAGCGTATTGGAAAGATGCGCTACGAGCGGTTTCACCAGGAAGAGGAACTCCCACTCTATAAGGAACCCAATCGTAACTCAAAGGTGGGGCGCATCTTGAGAAATGTCGCAGTGGGTAAGAGGGGCTTTAAGGAACTCCTAGACGAGCTCGAAAAGATTGAGGAGGAACATCCCATTGGCCTCAGGCACTGTCTAAGGCCACGGCTTGCCCCAGAAGAAAAACGCCTTACCCTCAAGGAGGTGGATATCTCCATTAAGGACCACGACATGCCCCTGGTCATAGCTGCCATGAGCTTTGGCTCCCAGGGGGAGAACTCCTTCAGGTCATATGCCGAGGCAGCCCTAAAGGCAAATATCATTTGTATAAATGGAGAAGGCGGCGAGATTCCCGACATGTTGGGAAAATATCGCCGCAATCGCTGCCAGCAGATTGCCTCTGGCCGTTTTGGTGTATATATGGGGCTCTTAAATTCCACCGACTATCTAGAGATTAAGATAGGACAGGGGGCCAAGCCAGGGGAGGGTGGTCACCTACCAGGCACCAAGGTCTCTGAGAGGGTGGCTGAGGCCAGGCACTGTAAGCCTGGAATTACCCTTATCTCCCCATCGAATCAACACGACATCTACTCCATTGAGGACCTTGCCCAGGTGATTACCGAACTTAAGACTGCCAACCCCCATGCCAAGGTCTCTGTAAAGATCCCTGTCACCACAGGCGTCGGTACCATTGCAGTGGGTATTGCCAAGGCAGGGGCAGACATAGTGGACTTGAGTGGTTTTGAGGGTGGTACTGGTGCGGCAAGAGAACATGCCAAAAAGTATGTGGGTATGCCCATTGAAGTGGGGGTGAACGAGGCCCACAGGGCGCTTGTAGAATCTGGTCTGAGGGATTCTGTGGAGATATGGGTGGACGGTGGACTGAGATCTCCCATGGATGTGGTCAAGATGATACTCATGGGGGCAGACAGGGTATCCATGGGTACAGTGGCGCTCATGGGTGTTGGGTGTATAAGTTGCCATCGCTGCCACCTCGACAGGTGCCCAAGGGGCATCTCCACCCAGCTTAGAAGCAAGGAAGATGCAGAAAAGAAGGGCGTAAAGGGGTTTACTCCCAGAAAGGTGGAGGACGAGGCAGAGAATCTTGCCAGGCTCTTGAAGTCCATAGGCGAGGGCGTAAAGTCCATATTGGCAGACATGGGCGTGCGCTCCATAAGGGAGATCGTTGGAAGGACAGAGTTGCTGGAGCAATACAGGTTCAACGACCTGGTGGATGCAGGTGGTGTGCTCAAAAAGCCCTCCTTTGAAGGGCTCAAGGAGGACCCAGAGGGGCAAAAGATCGTAAGGCGACCACTCAACTATCTCACCAAGCTCATAAGCGATATAGCCATGGAACGCTTTAGAGCCGGCGAGGGCTTCGTTTATTATGCAGATGAGGGAATAAGGAGTACGGATCGTGCCGTTGGGACCTACCTTGCCGGGGCAGTGGTCCGAGAGTATGGCCTTGAGTCTGACAAACACGCCTTCTTGCGTCTCAATAGGTCTGTGCCCGGAAATGGCCTCTGTGCATTCAATGTGAGAAATATCGATGCAGTGGTGAATGGTGGTGCTCAAGACGGTGCCTCCAAGGGCAGTTTTGGCGGGCTCCTCTGTATCCTCAAGGGAAGGAATATACTAG
>WGBU01000080.1 GCA_015494155.1 Deltaproteobacteria bacterium
ACAATACATCCTTGTCCACCTCCTTTTTGGGTATGCCCAGCTTCTTTGAAAATTCCTCGAGAAACTCGTCTACGAGGAGCGGGATGTCCTCTTTCCTCTCCCTCAAAGGCGGGACCTCAATGGGGATCACGTTCAACCTGTAGTAGAGGTCTTCTCTAAAGGTGCCCTTTTCTATCTCCTTCTCCAAGTCTTTGTTGGTTGCTGCCAGAATACGAACATCTACCTTTATGGTCTTCGATCCGCCAACACGCTCAAAACGCTGCTCCTGCAATATTCTCAGGATCTTGGCCTGTGTCTTTAAGCTCATGTCTCCAATCTCGTCTAGAAACAGGGTCCCTCCGTTGGCCAGGTCAAACTTGCCACGCTTCATGGTAGTGGCACCAGTGAAGGCCCCCTTTTCATGTCCAAAGAGCTCACTTTCTATCAGTTCTTCTGGTATGGCAGCGCAATTCACCTCGATCATGGGACGATGGCGCCTCTTGCTCAACCTGTGAATAGTCTGGGCCACCAGTTCTTTTCCTGTGCCATTTTCTCCGTGAATGAGCACCCAGGCATCTGTGGGTGCCACCACCTTTATCTGTTCCTTGAGGGCCTGCATGGCAGGGCTTTGGCCTGTAAGCTCCTTTGTGGTGGCAACCATCTGGCGCAAGACCACATTTTCATCCTCCAGCTCTGCAAAACGGAGGGCATTTTTGAGGGTCATGACGAGCTCTTCATATCCCAGCGGCTTTTCAATGAAATCGTAGGCACCGAGCTTTATGGCCTTCACAGCGGTCTCTATGGTCCCATGACCGCTCATTATCACCACAGGCACAAATGGCCACTCCTCTTTTATGGCCTTTAGCACCTCTATGCCATCCATACCGGGCATCCAGATGTCCAGGAGGACGATATTGGGGAGCTCCTCCCTCATGAGGCCCAGTGCCTCCTCGCCGCTTGCTGCCACCTTTACTGAGAAGCCCTCGTCCTCCAGGATGTCCGTAACGGATTCGAGTATGCTTGCCTCGTCGTCAACTACCAGTACTGTCTTTTTCATGCTTGGGCGCCTTCCTAGGTAATTTTATGATGAACCGTGTCCCCCTGGGTTGGTTCTCTTCTATGGTTATCTGCCCCCCGTGATCCATGACGATGGAATTCACTATGGCAAGTCCAAGGCCTGTCCCACCCTTTCTCCTGGAAAAGTATGGTTCAAAGAGCCTTGTCCTATCCTCCAGAGAAATCCCTGGCCCAGTATCCCGCACCTCTAGTGTAATCCACTCGTCTTCTGGAGAATAGGAGATCTCAATGGTGATGGTCCCACCTTCTGGCATGGCATTTACAGCATTGTCCACTAGATTTATCAACATGCGCTTGAGCTGGTCTGGATCGGCACTAAGGGTGGGGAGGTCCCCTGGGGCCTTTACCTCAATCTCACACTGTGGTTGTCCCTCCCTGTACATGAAGGCCACCTCTTCTGCAATGTGTCTGAGGTCGGTTGGGCGCGGTAAAAGCCTCGGCATCCTTGCAAAACTGGAGAATTCATTGACCAGCCGCTTTAGCTCCTCTACCTGGGAGACAATGGTATTGATACAGCGCTCAAATACCGCCCTTTCTTCGCTGTTGAACCTCGATGCATACTTTCTCTGGAGCCGCTGGGCATTGAGTTGAATGGGTGTGAGTGGGTTTTTTACCTCATGGGCGATGCGCCTTGCCACCTCGCGCCATGCTGCCATACGCTGGATCTTCTCTAACTCCGTAAGGTCGTCAAAGACCACCACAAGTCCGTGGGAACGGCCCTCTTGATCTCGAAGGACCGTAAAGGTGACGATAAGCGAGAGCTCACGGTCATCGAGTTTGATCCTCATGGGCCGTTGTACGAGCCCCTTAGGAGAGGAAAACAGAGAGCGGCGTATCTCGTCGAATTCCCTGGCCTGAATGGGGGTGAGAAGCTCCGAATAGGGTCTTCCCACGATCTCCTTGGCATTTAACCCGAGAATGATCTCTGCCGAGCGGTTCATAGTGCGTACCACGCCGGCCCTGTCTATTGAAATCACACCTGCTGCCACGTTCTGGAGGATGATCTCGATGTAGCGCTGTCGCCTCTCAAGCTCCATATAGCTCTTTTTTAGCTCCTGCGACGCCTTTTCCGCCCTCCTCTTTGCCTCTTTGAGGTCCTGGGTCATGGTATTGAAGGCCCTTACCAGGGCGTTTAGCTCGTCCTTACCCTTGGCCTCGAGTGTGAAGTCGAGGTCACCCTGAGCTATTCGATACGTGGCCTCTGCCAGGGCCTGTACGGGCTCTGTTATGTGGCGTGCCAACCTGAATCCAAACCAGACCGCCACAAAGATTATGAGGAGTGTGATGAGAAACAGGGTTATGAGGATCGTCGCCCTCAAGGGGTCTTTATACAATTTAAAGGTCTGATAGTCCTCATAGCCCTTTTTTATGGCCGTAAGGAGATTCGAGACCTTTTGCGGCATGAGGAACCCCACAATGAGTATACCAGATGCAGTGGAATTCCCTGCTGTGCCATACCATAGTGGGACTACTGCCTCTAGGAGTTCCCCTGTCTCAAGGTCTTGGCTGAAGACATCCATGTCCTTGGACGAGATGATCCTGTCCATATACTCCCTGGGTAGCTCTGGTAACTGGTCTACCATCTCGAGAGATCGCTTGGAAAAGAGAATGGTCCCATTGGCCGATCGCACCTCTATGGCGTGTACGTCCCTCAGGCCCTCTAGCTTTTTTGTGAGCCATGGCCTTAGTGGCTCTTCGAGCCACGACCTCACACACTCCTTGTCTAGCCTAGGGGCCTGGGTGAGGCACCGGAAGCTCAGACTAGACGCTAGCTCCATGGCGATGTCCTTTAGCCAAGACTCCCTTTCATCATAGTATGTCCGCCCAATCAGGATGGCATCCTCCAGGGATTGCTCGATGCGCTCATCAAACCAGAGCTTGAGGCTCGTATTCACAAACTGCATGGATATGACGAATAGGAGCCCTGTTGGTATGAGAGAGAGGAATATGAAAGCCATTACGAGCTTTGTGCGTAACTTTGCCCCAAAGAGCCTTGCCTTGTCCTCGAATATGAGCTTTACGATGTTTCTGATGGTAAGATAGATGATGAGCAAGATGAGAAGGATGTTGAGATTTATTATGGCAAAGATGAGGAGGTTACCCCATGGCGGGAGCCCAGTTCGATCCGCCATGAGCACATACTCTGCCACACCGAGTAAAAGGACCACTACTAGGGCGCAGATGATGATGATCCGTTCCCGTTTTCTACGCCTTATCTCGCTAATATCTAAATCTGATCTCATTCCAGTCTGTTGCTATAGAATTCTTCCAAAAGAGCCCTATGAGCCGCTTAAAGGGTAGTGCAGCCTCTTTCACCTGTTCTATGACTGCCCTTACCCTTAGTATGTAAACACTGCCCTGGAGGATGGATTTGAACCTCACCACCTCTACGTCCTTCAATTGAAATACAAATCGTTCTGCCTCCTCCTCAGATCTCACACTCACCATCTTTTGTTCCCCTGGCCCTAATAATATGTGGTACTCCTGTTTCAGGTGATCATATGTGAGATATCTCACCCTCTTAATCTCTTTGACCTTTTTATTGCGGAAGAGCCCAGGCCTTAATAGTTCGATAAAATAGGTATATTTTATGGTGATACCAGAGTTTAGGGCCTTTTTGACCTCATCTGTAAGGCCATTTTCTAGTTTGAAGGAGCAAATCAAAAGCCCGTCCCTATCTTTGATGGAAAGATTCTCGATTCTCGGGGCAATAGCCCCGCCATATACGGCCAGAGGGGAGAGTTCTAGAATAAGGAGTAGACAGAGCCCCAATAAAAAAAATTTTTTTCCACTTTCAATCAACCGCCTCATTCGTATACCATATAATTACAAATTTCGTTCTTGACAATAAAAGCTTAGGCCTTATAATGGGATTGACTTTGAGATGAAGTTTCCCCCGCTGGTACCATAAACCATCTCCAAAAAGACGACCAACATACCCACCTCCATCCTTCAAATTACCAGCGGGGGATCTTTTTATACCCATCACTTTTCAAATTTTTTTATAAGGACCATGAGCCTACCCTTAGACTTTAGTCTACCGGCAATCTCACCAGCCCTCTCACCTCTGCCAATGTAAAGGTCAATATGGTCCACCCCCTTTATGGCCCCGCCTTTGTCCTGAGAGATCACAAGGGTCTTCATACGCCCATGGCCTGGGATCTCCACATCCAGGACATAGACCCCACCAAATGGCAGGCGCGCTGGGTCAACTGCAATGGAGTGAAAGGGGGTAAGGGGCACCCCCTGTGCCCCCACTGCCTGTCCCACTCCCTCTTCCTCTTTAAAGAATATGAAACGGGGATTTTGATCTAAAATCTCCTTTGACTCCTTAGGATGGGCCCTAAACCACCCACTTATACCCTGCCAGTCTGCCTGTTCCCTGGTTATAAGCCCCTTTTCCAAGAGGATCTTTCCAACACTCCTATAGGGGTATCCATTGTCTGCGGCATAGTGGACATAGGAGGTGCTGCCATCTGGGAAGGTCAGTATGCCAGAGCCTTGTACCTGTAAGAGGAGCACCTCAATTGGATCTTTCAAATAGGCGATGGGCCTAAGCCCCTTGGCCCTCTCGATATTGGCACGCGTGTAGTATGGAACGAGGAAGTGGCCCTCGACCCTCCCTCGAAGCACCCTATCTGGCAGATCCACCTGGTCAATAAAGTCCTTCAGTCTCACTGTAATGAGGTCTTCTGGAACACTGTAGATGGGGTGTGTAAATGGAGTGCTGTTTGTCCTAGAGGCCTCGAGCTCAGGGAGGTAGTAACCAGTAACGAGCACTGGGACATTGATTTTAATGATATGAAATTCCCTTGAGAGCGACTCTAGGGCGAGGTGGCCACCTCCCTCCTTAAGGAGCCTTATGAGGCGGTCGGTAGAGCAGATTAAGCTGGAGTTGTCCACGTATACGCTACCTAGTCTATAGGTCTTGCCAGCACCTCTTTTACTTTGTCTTTGAAGATAGGCTGCATTGCGCTTAAGGGCCTCTAGTAGATCGGGCGCCTCTTTTCGTCCAACCTCGAGGCCTTTTAAGGCACTCGGCCCAACAAGTTTAAATAAGGGACTTGGAACGAACTTTTTATAGGCAAAGTAGAACAGACCTAGCCCTGCCAGGATCAGCAGGGAGGATATTACGGCACGCCTTATGTCCAACCGTTTAAAGGCCGGTCTGGGCAACCTGCCTCCTCACTGCCTCCTCAGAGAGCTTTAAGGCCTCTTTCTCCTCGTCTGTCAGCGGAAACTCCAGTATCCGTTCGACTCCACCGCGGCCCAATACACATGGGACCCCTAAAAATACCCCTTCTATGCCAAATTCACCCTCTAGATATGCTGCACAGGGCAAGACACGTTTTTGATCCTTGATTATCGCCTCTGCCATCTCCACTGCTGCAAGACCTGGTGTGGTAAAGGCACTCCCGGTCTTGAGATGGCCTACGATCTCTGCCCCTCCCTGTTGAGTGCGCCTCACGATCTCGGCCAGCCTCTCCTTTGGGATCAATGCCTCTACTGGTACGCCACCAACACTGGCTAGTCTTGTAAGGGGCAGCATGTTGTCACCATGAATCCCCATGACCAGGGCTGTAACGTCCATGGGAGAGACCTCCAATTCCTTTGCCAAAAAGTATCTGTAACGGGCCGAATCGAGGACCCCTGCCATGCCCACGACACGTTCTTTGGAAAAGCCAGACACCTTAAATGCAGTGTAGACCATGGCATCTATGGGGTTTGTCACCACTACCAATATGGCCTCAGGGCTGTGTCTTACAATGTTTTCTGTGACGCTCTTTACGATCTCCACATTCTTTCCCAGAAGGTCCTCTCTGCTCATGCCAGGGCGCCTGGCAAGGCCTGCGGTTATGATAACGCAGTCTGACCCTTGGGTGAGCGCATAGTCGTTCGTTCCTACAATCTCGCCTGAGAACCCCTCTATTGGGGAGGATTGGGCACAGTCCAGGGCCTTGCCCTGGGGCAACCCCTCTACTACATCTATCAGCACTATCTCTTGGGCCACATCCCTCACCAAGGCCCAGTGGGCACAACTAGTCCCCACTGCACCAGCACCGACTATGGTCAGTTTTGCCCCTCTTTTTCGCGCCATAATTCCTCCAATGTGTGAGATGAATATCGTGGAGACTCTACTTTAAAAATCGTCCCCTGTGAAGGGGCGTAGCAGTTGGGTTTGAGAAAGACTTTAAGAAAAATCATCTAGATACCGATATACCTATTTGAACGAAAGGTAGCAGTCACAAGGAGGGCTAGAGATGAAAAGACACTTCACCAAAGGGATGTCGCTCGGAATAGTTGCCATCGTATTTATTGTGGGCCTTCTCTGGGCAGCAGCCATTCCGGCTGATAAGGCCGAAGAGATAGCAAAGTACGTGGCCAATATGATCATTGCAGGGCGTGGGGTGGTGGCAAGCCACCAGTCACTCATTAACGACCCGTCAAAGGGTGATAAGGGCTTTACCCCAGAGTATGTGGAAAAAAAGATGAAGGAGCGGTTCAAAGAGATCACAGGGAAATCGGTTGAAGAGCTCGATCCAGAGGCGCGTGCTGTAGTGGAGCAGGTCCTAGAAGCAGCCAAGATGAGTGTGAAGATGAACCAGGCGAGGATCAATCAGAAGGGCAAGGGCTTTAAGATGTATATTCCCGCAGTGTTCGGTAGGGAGACAGGGCAGATCCTTAAGAGTAGGAGCGATATTGTCATCAAACAGACCACCTTTAAGTACAGAAACAGCTACAACCAGCCTGATGAGTTTGAGAAAAAGGTCCTCACCATGTTCTCTAAACCCGATTGGCCCAAGGGGAAGGGTTATGGCGAAAAGATTGGTTCAATCTATCGCTATCTCCAACCCATCTATATTAAAAAGCCGTGCCTTAAGTGTCATGGCGAGCCCGCAGGCGAACTGGACATTGCCGGCAGGAAAAAGGAGGGCTACAAACTTGGAGACCTGCGCGGCGCCATAAGTGTGATGTTTCCTGTAAAATAGACCTATTTGCTTGCCTTTTAAGATGGGAGGGGAAAGATGTCGAGATTAAAGGATATTTCTGTCCGTTTAAAGATTGTTATACCTGTTACAGTCGTGGTAATCGCCACGTCCATAGTGACCTGCCTTGTCATATATCAGCTATTGGCAAGGAGTGAAGAAGAGAGGGCGAAAAAGGCCATCCATCCAGTCCAGTCCAGATTGGAGGCGACAATTAAAGAGCTCGACTCCATCTCTACACTTATAACCTCTAACATTGCAGGAAATGGAGAGATCCAGTTTGGCGTTGCCCTGGGGGATGCCTCTATCCTAAAAAAACTCTCAGAGCCCCTTATTAAGACCCTCAAGGGGAGTGAGACCCTAAAAGGTCACATTACCTTTATCGATTCCCGGGGCAAAGTGATCTATTCAGACCTACCTCAACTGGTAGGAAAGTCGATCTTAGACACAAGGCCAATGTTAAAGGCCCTTATAAAGATGAAAGACAAGAGGCCTCTAAGCGGGATTGAACCTGGTGTGGATGGCGTCTTTTTCAGAAAACTGGTGCCAATAATCTATAATGGTATGTATAGTGGGGCAGTCGAATATAGTATGTCCCTCTTGAACCTGTTTAATCGCGTAAAAGGTATGGATGAACACATCCATATTGCGTGGTTTGCCAAAGGTACATCATTGCCTGGCACTAGGGGGAACTTTGAGGGTTTTCGCCTGGGAGATGCCACATCCCCATCTCTTTTTGAGTCTCTAGCCGTTGCCCCAGCCTTAAAGGGTGCCTTAAAGAGGCTAAGTGGGCTGCCAGTCACAGAGCACTATAAAAACTTCTATGTATGCGCAATCCCCATGCACTTCTTCGGCGGTCATGGAGATGAAGGGGCGTTTGTCATATTGCTAGACAATACCCAGGGCATCAACTCCATGAGGCTTGTGCTAAAAAGCCTTATAGTGATCTTCGCCATAAGTGCCCTTGTACTCATAGGGGTGGTCCTCTTGACAGTAAACCTCGTACTCAGGCCACTCCCAGACCTGGTGAACTTTATGGACGATCTTGCAGCAGGTAGGCTCTTGAGAGAGGCAAGGCTCTGGAGCGGAGACGAGATAGGGCGGCTTGCAAGGCGGGCCAACACAGTACTTCGCGAGATCGGAAGCTTCATATTCAGGCTCAAGGGGGACTCAAAGAAGTTAAATCACGCTACAGGAGAACTACTTCAGGCCAGCAACACAGTATTAAACGACTCCATGGAGCTTGAAGGAGTGTCTAACGACGTGATGCACGGGTCAGAGAACGCCTCTAAGAGCATTGAAAATGTAGTAAATGCCATGGATGAACTCAGCTTGGCAGCAGAGGAGATCTCTAAGAATGTGGCGAAAACGGCATCCATATCCAATGAGGCCAAAGAGCGGGCAGAGGTGACCAACGAGGTGATCTCTAGGCTCGGCGAGAGCTCCAAGAACATCGGTGAAGTGACACAGGTGATCCAGTCTATTGCAGAACAGACCAATCTGCTCGCCCTAAACGCCACCATAGAGGCGGCAAGGGCGGGTGAGGCAGGCAAGGGCTTTGCTGTGGTGGCCAATGAGGTAAAGGAGCTTGCCAAACAGACTGCTGCTGCCACAGATGAAATCACCAAGATGATCCAGACAATCCAGTCTGATACAGATGAGGCGGTAAAATCCGTTAGGTCAATAACAGAGGTCATTGGTACCATAACTGACCTGGCAAACAACATCGCAGGGGCCACGGAGGAACAGACTGCCACCATTGGGGCAGTGGGCGACTCCATTGCCACTGCCAACGAGCAGGTACTCAAAGTGAAGACGAGGGCAGGTGATCTCTCTTCTCAGGTGAATGACTTTGCAAGTGTAGTCGATACCATATCAAAGGTAAAAGATGAGATCGTAGATATCTCTAAGGGGATCGAAGAACTCCTAAAGAGATACCAGGTGGACAAAAGTATACTGTCCACCACCAATAGGGGCACCACTTAGGAGGCTACGAATATTACCCTATAGACCAGGTCATAGCCCTTTAGGAACTTGGTGAGAACCTTCTTAACCACCTTTGACCTGGTCTTAACAGAGCACCTTACGATGGGCCCCATGAGGTGGAGCGGGCAGAGATAGTGAGAAAACTTGTCTCTGGTGTTTCTGTGTAGCATTGAGCGTGTCATTTTTCCTGGGCCTCCTTGCCGAATTCTCCATAACTCCTCGCTTCCATGCGTGGATTCTTATCTTATATATCGGCAAAGAGAGGGCGAGACATTAAAAATCTATTTATCATAACCAATTGAAATAATGTATTTTTAACCTAATTTCCCCCATAGAAATGCACAGTCTTGGGCTGACCTTATATAAAGGGGGCTAGACGCCTATGCCTGCCACCATCAGGGCCTCTTCAAGGGTAGTTATACCCTTTAGCACTTTCTGGGCGGCGTCATAGGCCAAAGGTGTCATGCCTCGTTTGAGGGCCTCTTTTCTAATAGACTCTTCCGATGAATCCTGGTGCACCAACTCCAAGGTCCGCGACCCCATAGAGAGGACCTCATAGACCCCAATCCTCCCCATGTAGCCCGTATTTCTGCACCTAGAACAGCCCCTTCCGCGCCAGAGCCTCTCACTCTCCCTACTTGATCTAATCCCTAAAGCAGAGAGCCTATGGGCCTCTACCAGCGTCTCCTCCTTACAGAATGGGCATATGGTCCTCACGAGCCTCTGTGCCACCACACCCACAAGGGTGGATGAGATGAGATAGGATTCGAGCCCGAGGTCTTTCAAACGCGTAATGGCGCCGACAGAATCGTTGGTGTGGAGGGTGGAGAAGACGAGGTGGCCGGTAAGCGCTGCCTGTACTGCATAGCGGGCGGTCTCGCTGTCCCTGATCTCTCCGATCATCACCACATCAGGGTCTTGTCTCAAGATGTTTCTGAGAATGGATGAAAAGGTGATGCCCACTGCCGGCTGTACGGCAATCTGATTAAAGTCCTCGCAGATCATCTCAATGGGGTCTTCCACTGTGATGATATTTATGCCTGGGTCATTGAGGTATCTGAGGGTAGAGTAGAGTGTTGTGGATTTACCACTTCCAGTTGGCCCAGTTATGAGCACTATACCATGGCGCCTTTCAAGAAAGGCCTTGTACGAGGCCAGGTCCTTTGTGCTCATCCCGAGCTCTTCGAGGTCCTTCATCAGTATCTCAGGGGTCTGTATCCTCAAGACCAACTTTTCACCAAATGCCACGGGCACACTCGATATGCGCACTTCTGCCTCTTTGTCCCCCCATCCGATCTTCATTCTCCCGTCCTGGGGGCGCCTCTTTTCTGCCACATCAAGCCTTGAGAGCGCCTTGATGCGGGTGGCCATGGCCTCGTGCACCACCTTTGGGACCTTGTGAATCGTGTGGAGCACACCGTCTATCCTCAGCCTCACCCTGGCGTGGTCCCTCTTTGGCTCCATGTGTATATCGCTCGCACGCTCATCCAGGGCGTACTTCAACAGATAGTCTACCGCAGCATTTATGTGCTGCTCCTTGGAGGCGGCCTGGGGCCCTGTGATCTTGACAAGTTGCTCAAAGTTGGAGATATCTGTGGAGGGTGTGGGCCTCAACAGGTCTTCTGCACGCTTTATAGATGTCCTAAACTCAAAGAATTCATCGATTATCCTGGTGATGTCCCTTTTGGGGGCTACCACAAAGTCAACATCCATCATACAGGCCCTAGAAATGTCGAAACTTAGATCCTTCTGGAGTGGGTCGTAGACCGCCACCACTAGCTTTGAGCCCCTTTTTTCCACAGGGACACAGAGCCTCCTCCTACAAAAGTGGGCAGGTAGTCCCTTTGTCACCACCTCCATGTCTAGTTTGAGTGGATCAAGACGCGAAAAATTCCATCCCCTGTCCTGGGCAACAAGCCTCAGGATCTCAGGCTCTTCCAAGGTGCTGTCCTGCCTCTTTCCGTGCCTTAACCTTAGCCCTGAAAGCCACTGGATCACGTCGAGTCCCTGGGCACGCGGGAGGCCCTTTAAGGCCTTTAGGCGGTCCAATTCGTCTTCTGGCAATATTCCGGCCCTCTCTAAGAGGCCAAGGATGTAGTCGGGATCAAAGTATGGGTGTGTTTCTGCCATCTCAACTATCCTATACCTTATTTAACGGAGTTAAAACAAATATCCTTTAAGATCTCGGCCTAAAATTTGTTTTAAATAGGGAGGAGAACTGCTTGACCTCCGGGTCTAAATGTCTTATAAAAGACCTTCCTCCTTGCCAGTACATTGAGAGACTGGCCTTGGAAATAGACTAACGAGACCATAAGGAGGCATTTATGGACAAGCGATTCTACGAGACCTTTTTTCTCATCCACCCAGAGAAAAACGAAGAAGAACGCCAAGACCTCATTGAAAGACTCAAAAAGATAGTTGAAGACCACGGCGGAACAGTCTTTACAGTGGACCCTTGGCCGCTTCGTACCTTGGCCTACAGAGTGCAAAAGCAGACAAAGGGCTACTATTGCCTCATGGAATACGAGGCCACCGGAGACACCATCCAGGAACTTACTAGGATCATGAGGATAGACGACAGGGTGATGAAGTTCATGACCTTAAAGAAGGAAAAGGGATGGACTCCACCAGAGGCAGGGGCTAGCAGCGAAGGGGCAGCTTCTGAGGCCGCCGGTGCCTAGGCCAAAGTGAAGGAGGTACGATCAAGATGGCTGATTCCATACAGCAGACAAAGCCAAGGAGAATTTACGTCAGGAGGAAGATCTGCCGTTTCTGTGCAGACAAGGAACTCAAGATAGACTACAAGGATGCTGCAACCCTCAGGCAGTTCATCACAGAGAGGGGCAAGATCCTCCCACGGAGGATTACTGGCACCTGTGCCAAGCACCAGAGACGGCTCACCACTGCCATAAAGCAGGCGAGGATCATGGCCCTCCTGCCATTCACCTCTGGCCACGCCATAGAAAACCAGTAACATAGTGCAGTGAGAGGCACAGCTTGACACACAGGCCGTGGTGGACTGGCCTTGGCACCATTGCCCTGGCCAGCTTACTGCCTGGGGCAGGTATGATCATGGCATTTTTTATGCCCGGGATATTGGTGGCCCAGTGTGCGGCCGTGGACAGAGAGAGGCTTGGTCCGCTCTGGCCGTCTCTCTTCCTCTTGGTCCTGGCCCTGGGCCTATTCCTTGAAGGTGCCTTATTTGTAGGGACAGAGCTCTTGCTCTTCTCTTGGGGCCTATATTGGGCACGAGAAAAGGGGCTTGAGATCCCACAGATACTCATCTGGGTAACCACTCTCTTTGCCCTCTTCTACTGCCTATTTTTCCTCTATGGATACATCGTATCAGGGATCGATCTCGAGGCGATCCTAAGAGAGATAAGAGAGGCGATTCAAAAGGGGCTTTCACCATACGATTTAGACCAGGACCATCAGAAAAAAATTGTGGATTCCCTTGTGGAATTCATCCCCTTTTTGATCGCCCTTTCAGTAATATGCATTACTTACTGTAACATCCTTGTGGCCAATTTTATTGGAAGGCGTATGGGGAAAAACGAGGCCACCATCTTTGGACCGAGGTTCGAGTCGTTTAGGCTCCCAGAAAACCTCATCTGGCTGGGGATCCTGGGTGGTGCAGGTACACTCTTTCTCCATGGGCCCATTAAAATTGCAGCCACAAATCTCCTCTTTACCGTCCTTGCCCTCTATTGTATCCAGGGTGCAGGGATGCTAAAGTATTTCATGACGAGATATGGGGTAAATCGGATCATACAGTGGGTGGTGTTTCTGTTGATATCGACATCATGGTATGGTCTGGTTGGTGTCACCATAATGGGGGTCTCTGATGTGTGGACAGATGTGAGAAAGACGCGCTTAGAAGGTACAGATTCCTCCCATGGAAATGTGTAAGACGCCACACACCACATGCCACTCAAAAACACAGTGTAGGAGGATCGAGATATGGAAGTGATCTTAAAGGAAAGCATAGAATCCCTTGGAAATGCAGGGGACATCGTGAGGGTCAAGCCTGGCTTTGCCAGAAACTTTCTCCTCCCCAAGGGGAAGGCCATCATTGCAGACAAAAAGAACATAAAGGCCCTTGAGCGCCAGCGGAGCAAGATCCTAGAGCTTGCCGCCAAGAGGAAAGAGGAACACGAGGCCCTCAAGGTGAAACTGGAAGAGCTGGCCATCGAGATCCCAGTGAGGGTGGGGGAAGAGGACAAGCTCTATGGCTCAGTGACCAACCAGGACATTGCCAAGGCCATAGAGGAAAAGGGCTATGAAATAGACAGGAAAAAGATCGTGCTGGACGAGCCCATTAAGAGCCTCGGTACCCATGAGGTCAAGGTGAAGATCAGCCCAGAGGTCACTGCCACCATAACCGTGAACGTCGTACCTGTGGAGTAGAGCGTCTATGGATGGGGCCCTCACCAATTTACGACAGAGGGGCCAAAAGGGAGAGCTAACGCTTAAAGGTGGCCTAAAGGTCCCGCCCCAGAATATTGAAGCAGAAAGGAACCTACTTGGAGGGCTCCTCACAGAAGATGGCGCACTTCTAAAGGTGGTAGAAATACTTGAGCCCGAATATTTTTATAAAGAGGCGCACAGCATCATCTACACCGCCATCCTGGACCTATTTGAGAGAAACGAGCCCCAGGACCTTGTAACAGTACACAATCACCTAAAATCCAAGGGCCTCATATCGAAGGTGGGTGGGGCTGCCTATCTTGCCGAACTCACAGACACACTCCCCCTTGGCCCAAACATCGTACACTACGCCAAGATCATAAGGGACAAGGCGATCTTGCGGCGCCTCATCGAAAAGTCAGCAGAGATACTCAACTACTGTTTCGAGGAGTCTGGGGATGTAGATGAGATCCTAGAGGCGGCTGAGACGAGCATATTTGAGATCACACAGACCAAGATCAGACAGAACTTCTCGCCGCTTGCATCCGTACTCGTAAAGGCGGTGGAGAAGGTAGAGCGGCTCTACAACAGAAAGGAACTCATAACCGGCGTCCCCACGGGCTTCACAGAGCTTGACAAGATGACTGCTGGCTTTCAGCCATCGGACCTGATCATCATTGCTGGCAGGCCCAGTATGGGAAAGACCGCCTTTGCACTCAATATTACACAACACGCAGCACTAGAACATGGGGTGCCAGTGGCCATATTCTCGTTGGA
>WGBU01000081.1 GCA_015494155.1 Deltaproteobacteria bacterium
GCCTGTGACGTCCAAAGGCCTTTCCCACACTATAGGCAAAGATGTCTCCAGAAAATACCACAACCAACAGGTAGGTGATTAGCACCCTGCCTTGGGCAAGGTCTAGTATCCCAAAGGCAGGGAAGAGAAACATAGACATATATAGGAACCCAAAGATGTAGATGGAAAGGCTGTTAAACGGCGCATTCAAGGAGTCGTAGGTCACCATGACCATGAGGAGGCTAAATACGAGATAAATGAACAGCCAGCCACTATATGGGAGATTGCCATCGAGCATCCAGTGGAGTATTGGAGGGGCGGCACCAAACATGAGATATGCCATCAACTTGACGGAGATGAGTGACCCGCCGCGTCCTGTACCACTGTGGACAATGCCCCAGTACTCATAAAGGAACAAGAGAGAGAGGCAAAGACAAAGGGCCTCCACTGCCCAGACTGGGAGGAGAATTATGGCAGCAAAAAAGAGTGGGCCAAGGCCCAAGGCGGTCATGATCCTCTGTCGCAACATACCTATTCCAGGGTTAGCTCCCTAACAACTGTTCACTTGTCTTGCCAAACCGCCTCTCACGCCTGGCGTAGTCCTTGAGGGCCGCCTCAAATGCCGCTTCATCAAAGTCTGGCCAGAGCGTTTGGGTGAAATATAGCTCCGTGTATGCGCCTTGAAAGATGAGAAAATTGCTCAACCGCATTTCACCACTGGTGCGGATGATCAGGTCAGGGTCTGGCATACCTTTAGTGTATAAGAATCTGGAAAAAAGGGCCTCGTCAAGTTGGTCAAGTTGCACCTCTCCCCTAAGTACACCCTGGGCAATAGCCTTTGCAGCCATTACGATCTCCTGTCTGCCACCATAACTGAGCGCAAGGCAGAGCACCATGGCGTCCCTGTCCTTGGTCTCCTCCATTACATCCAGCAACTTTTCACGGACCCGGTTGGGGAGACGGTCTATATCTCCAATAGTCGTTAGGCGGATATCGTTTTTTAGGAGCCTGTCAAGCTCCTTTTCCAGATAGTCATATAGGAGGTCCATAAGGAGAGAGACCTCATCCTGGGGGCGTTGCCAATTTTCCTGGGAGAACGCGTATAGCGTAAGATATTTGATGCCTATCTCCCTAGCCCTAGTTACAGTACGCCTGACGCTCTTAACCCCCTGCCTGTGGCCCATGATGCGCGGCAGACCCCTCTTTTTCGCCCATCTGCCATTTCCATCCATGATGATGGCCACATGCCTGGGGAGATTCTGCGCCGAAAACTCCTGCACCTAAAACTCCATGATCTCTTTTTCTTTCTCTGCCCTCACGCCATCTATGGCCTCGATGTGTTTGTCGGTGATCTTCTGGAGTTCGTCTTGGAGCTTATACATCTCGTCCTCCGATATCTCCTTGTCCTTCTTCATCTTTTTGAGTCTCTCCATGAAATCGCGCCTGACGTTCCGCACTGCCACCCTAGCCTCTTCTGCCATCTTGTTCACCAGCTTTACCAACTCCTTCCTCCGCTCTTCGGTGAGCGGGGGGATGGAGACCCGGATCACCTTTCCATCGTTGTTGGGTGTGAGACCCAACTCAGACTTTAAGATTGCCTTTTCGATCTCAGGCAGCACATTCTGATCCCAGGGCTGGACCACCAGTTGCCTACTTTCTGGCACGGATATGGAGGCCACCTGATTAATGGGCATCTGGCTACCGTAATAATCCACTGTTATACCGTCTAGTAGCGCTGGTGTGGCCCTACCAGTCCTGACCCTGGTGAGCTCCTTCTCATATGCCTTCACTGCCTTGTCCATCTTCTTAGAAGCATCGTCAAGCACAGGGTGTTTCATAACCTTTATCCTCCATTTATTGAGTGGTCACTAAACTTCCTATGGATTCATCTCCTCCAAGCGCCCTCAAGATGTTACCCTCTTGAGTCATGTTGAATACAAAGACAGGTAATCCGGCATCCATGGCAAGGGATATAGCGGCGTGGTCCATGACCCGAAGGTCCTTTTCGATCACGTCGTGATATGTAAGCCTCTGAAACTTTACTGCATCCTTGTGGACTGAGGGGTCCTTGTCATACACACCGTCTACCTTTGTACCCTTAAAGAGGCATTGGGCGCCTATCTCCAGTGCCCTTAGGGCAGCTGCGGTATCTGTAGTGAAAAATGGGTTACCAGTGCCCGCGGCAAAGAGCACAGGGCGCCCTTTCTCCAGGTGCTTTAGGGCACGCTTCCTTATGCACGGTTCACACACCCCCTCAATATCCAGGGCAGACAGGACCCTCGCGTCTATCCCCAGAGAGACGAGCGCGTCTTGCATGGCCAGGGCATTCATAACAGTTGCAAGCATTCCGATGTGGTCTGCCCTTACGCGATCCATCCCATGCCTTGAGCCAGCAACCCCTCTGAAGATGTTGCCGCCTCCGATGACGATACCCATCTCAACACCGGCCCTAACTGCCTGGGCCAGTTCCTGTGCTATCTTTGTAACTACCTCAGGAGATATACCAAAGGATTGTGAGCCCATGAGGGCCTCGCCACTCAGCTTGAGCAAGACCCTCTTATACTTTACGCAATCTCTTTTTAGGACATGACCATGTCCCACTTCACCTTCAGCACCGCCTTCCATGGCTATTCCTCAACTCCAACCTGAAACCTGGCAAATCGGCGAATGGTAATATTTTCTCCTATGGACGCTATGAGCTCATTGAGGAGGTCCTGGACACTCTTGTCTGGGTCCTTGACATAAGGCTGTTCCAGGAGACAGACCTCTTTATAAAACTTCTCAATCCTCCCAGATACGATCTTCTCGATGATGTGTTCGGGCTTACCCTGTTCCTTGGCCTGCTTTTCATAGAGTTCCTTTTCCTTGTTCAGGAGTTCTTCAGGAACCTCTTCGCGCCTAATGCAGACAGGGTTAGTGGCGGCAATGTGCATGGCTATGTCTTTAGCGAACTGTATGAACTGGTCTGTCTTTGCCACAAAATCTGTCTCACAATTGACCTCCACGAGCACACCCAATTTGTTACCAGCATGGATATAGCTTTGTACCACGCCCTCTGTGGTGGAACGACCAGCACGCTTGGCAGCGACGGCAAGACCTTTTTGTCTGAGCCATTGTACTGCCTTTTCCATGTCGCCCCCACACTCTTGGAGGGCCTTCTTACAATCCATCATACCCGCCTTTGTCTTCTCTCTGAGCTCTTTTACCATCTGTGCTGTAATATTAGCCATATTTGCCTCCTTCTATCACTCTCTTGATTGGTTCTCGCTATGCCTGTGCCTCTACAGTTGCAGCCTGGGCTTCTCCCGTTTCCTGAGCTTCACCCTGCACCACCTCTTCACTAGGGGCCTCACCTGCCTCCTCAATGGCAACTGCTCCTGCCTCACCCTCTACTTCAGCGGCCTCTTTATCTGTCTCTGCCTGAAGGGTCTCTTCATACTTTGCCTTACCCTCAAGGACTGCATCTGCAATCCTCGAGGTGATGAGCCTAATGGCACGAATGGCATCGTCGTTTCCAGGTATGATATAGTCGATTCCATCGGGGTCACAGTTCGTATCCACGATGGCCACAACTGGGATTCCCAGCTTATTTGCCTCCTTGACGGCAATGAGTTCCTGTTTCGCATCCACTACGAATACGGCCTGAGGGATATTCTCCATATCTTTGATCCCGCCGAGGTTCCTCTGGAGCTTCTCTCTCAGCTTATCCAGCTTCAAGATCTCTTTTTTGGGGAACCTTTCAATTGTGCCGTCTTCAAACATCTGTTCTAGCTTCTTCAGCTTTTCAACACTCTTTTTTATGGTCTGAAAATTGGTGAGCATTCCACCTAACCAACGGTGCTGAACGTAGGGCATCCCACACCTAGTGGCCTCTTCTACTATGGAATCCTGGGCTTGTTTCTTGGTACCGACGAACAGAACTGTCCCGCCCTGGGCAGCACAATCTACCACAAACTCATAGGCCTTTTTAAAGAGCCTCACCGTCTTTTGGAGGTCTATAATGTAGATCCCATTTCGCGCCCCAAATATATAGGGCCTCATCTTTGGATTCCAACGCCTGGTCTGGTGCCCGAAGTGGACACCTGCCTCTAAGAGCTGTTTCATGGTGATATAAGCCATGTCTCCTCCTTTTGTGGTTTTTTTCCTCCGTCCCCGTATGTGTAAACATACGCCCCCACTACGTCCGTTACAGGCACCACAGGGGGGATAGGACGTGTGTATTTGGCGCCTCTACTTAACATCAACCACCTTTTTTGACAAGAATATTTTTCGTCCGGTGATAGCAAGCACCAAGGGCGAGAGAAGAGTTGTCAAACTGGGCAGTTTATACTAAATTTTTTCAAATTTATCCTGTGAAAAGGAGCGAGTTGTGAGGGAACACTGGGCATCGAGAATCGGTTTGATACTGGCCATGGCAGGAAATGCAGTGGGGCTTGGAAACTTTCTGCGGTTCCCGACTCAGGCGGCACAAAATGGTGGTGGAGTCTTCATGATCCCCTACATGATATCCCTTGCTCTCATCGCCATTCCACTCATGTGGGTGGAGTGGGCGATTGGACGTTATGGGGGTGTGAGGGGGCATGGCACTACTCCTGCAATATTCAAGCTCTTGTGGAAACACCCAATTTCAAAATATATAGGGGTACTCGGACTTTTCGTGCCATTTGTAGTGGTGTGCTATTACATATATATAGAGTCGTGGACGCTCGGGTATGCAGTCATGGCCATCACGGGCAAACTCCCAAGTGCCCAGGACCTTGGAAATATAGGTGCCTCCCAATATCTGGCGCCTTTCGAAAACCTGCTCAGGCACTATACAGGCATGAATGGCACTGACATCTACAGGCCATCTGCCATGGCCTATATCATGTTCGTCATCACCGTAATCCTCAACATCATCATCTTGATAAAGGGCATCTCTGGTGGCATAGAAAAGCTCGCCAAGGTGGCAATGCCCCTACTATTCATCTTTGCAGTGATCCTCATGGTAAGGGTCCTTACCCTTGAGACCCCAAACGGCTCCGCCCTTGACGGACTCAACTTCCTCTGGACCCCAAAATGGGACCAGCTATTTAATCCAAAGGTGTGGCTAGCTGCGGCAGGTCAGGTCTTTTTCACCCTCAGCCTAGGATTTGGGGCAATCATCACCTATGCCTCGTACCTGAAGAAAAACGATGACCTAGTACTCTCTGGCTTGAGTGCCTCGTCGCTAAACGAGTTCGCAGAGGTCATCCTAGGGGGCTCCATTGCAATACCGGCTGCCGCGGCATTTTTCGGCGTCCTGTCTGCACAGAAGATTGCTGCATCAGGGGCATTTAATCTCGCCTTTGTGAGCCTGCCAGCTATCTTCGCCAACATCCCCATGGGCAACCTGTTTGGTTTCCTCTGGTTTACACTCCTCTTCTTTGCAGGCCTTACATCCTCAGTTGCCATCACCCAGCCTGTAATTGCCTTTCTGGAAGATGAATTTCGCCTGGCCCGCCATACCGCCGTCTTGCTCACCATGAGCGTCCTGTTCGGTGTGGCACACATACCGGTATTCCTTGCCTCTGCCTTGGACGAAATGGATTTCTGGGCAGGCACCTTCTTTGTTATAGTATTTGCACTGGTTGAGGTATTGATCTTCTTCTGGGCCTTTGACCCCAAGAAGGCATGGGAAGAGATCAACCGTGGAGGCATCATACAGGCACCGCGCATATTCTATCCAATCATGAGGTTCGTCACACCCATCTTTCTCTTTGTGATCACTGCGTGGTGGATCATCGATATCCTCCCCCAATATCTCACAAAGGCCTCTTGGACTGCCTGGGTTGCCAGAGAGACCTTGGTGGGAATCGGCTTCTTCTTGTGTCTTTTGGTATATATTGCCGACAAGAAAAGGAGGTAGTCCATTGAAAGGTCAGGCCCTACTATTTATGTTTTTTTCATGGGGGCTTGTGTTGAGTCTCTGTACATTCTGCTTTAGCAAACTCTTTTCAAAGGCCCCCAAGAAGAGGAAAAAGCACACCCATTCCAAACGTACATAGAGAAAAAAGATGATCGCTCCCCTTGCCCAGAGGATGAGGCCCAAGGCCCTGGAAGAGGTAGTGGGTCAGGAACACCTCATTGGAAAGGGCAAAATACTCAGTATCATCCTAGAAAAGGGCCCTCCCATTCCCTCCCTCATACTGTGGGGGCCACCTGGGACTGGCAAGACCACCATTGCCCAAATCATCAGCAAGGTGGCCCATTCAGAGTTCATACAGATCTCGGCTGTACTCTCTGGGGTCAAGGACATTAGGGATGCCATTGAAATCGCAAAGAAAAACAGGGAAAGACACATTCACACCATACTCTTTATAGACGAGATACACCGTTTCAACAAGTCACAACAAGACGCCTTCCTTCCCCATATGGAGGAGGGCCTCATTACGCTAATCGGTGCCACCACAGAAAACCCCTCCTTTGAAATAATCCCCCCACTGCTCTCTAGGGCAAAGGTCCTGGTCCTTAAACCCTTGTCTCAAGAGGCCCTGGACACCATCTTGTCCAGGGCGCTCCAAGACGCAGAACGGGGTCTTGGAGGCCTTGGCCTCACTATAAGTGACCAGGCCCGTTCCCTCATGATATCCCACGCCCAGGGAGATGCCCGTTCTCTACTCAATACTTTAGAGGTTGCAGCAAACATAGTGTTAGAATCGAGGCCAGGTGCAGCAGAAGGGGGTGAGATTACAGTCAATATCGTGGAGACTGCCCTCCAGGAGAAGTCCCTACGTTATGACAAGTCAGGTGAGGAACACTTCAATCTCATCTCTGCATTTCACAAGAGTATGCGCGGGAGCGACCCAGATGCAACACTCTATTGGCTGGCCCGCATGATAGAGTCTGGTGAGGACCCCCACTATATACTAAGGCGCATGGTGCGTTTTGCATCTGAGGATGTGGGTAATGCCGACCCATCTGCCCTCTCCATAGTCATTTCTGCCTTGAAGGCATACGATTTTCTGGGGAGTCCTGAGGGCGAACTAGCCATCGCCCAGGCGGCGGTCTATCTCGCCACTGCCCCGAAGAGCAATTCCATCTACAAGGCATTTGGAGATGCACTAAAGGATGCGAAAAAATATGGTTCCCTCCCCGTCCCTCTACACATCAGAAATGCCCCAACGAGACTCATGAGACAACTGGGCTATGGTAAGGGATATAAATATCCACACGATTTTAAGGATGCCACAGTCTACCAGGACTATCTGCCCCACGAACTGAGGGAGAGGTTATACTATTTCCCCACCACCCGAGGCTTTGAAAGACTTATAAAGGAGCGCCTGGACAAGTGGCGGAGGCTAAAACAGGCCAAAAGGCCCAAGGTATGATCTGGAGGCCAAAGTCCTACTCACCTACAACACCATCTTGACAAGGCATAAAGTCCGAATATAGTATCCCCACTTTCGGGCCCATAGCTCAGTTGGTAGAGCCACCGGCTCATAACCGGTTGGTCCCAGGTTCGAATCCTGGTGGGCCCAATAATCAATTACCATGGAAGAAATAAATCCATCGGTCAAAGACATATTAGATGCGCTCTATGAATGGGCACCTGCTGAACTCGCTCTGAGTTGGGACAATCCTGGCCAGACCATAGGTGATCCAGGGAGACAGGTAAAGAAGATCTGCTGTGCCCTGGACATCTCTCTCTCTACCATTGATTTTGCCAAGACACAAGGCGCCCAACTCCTTGTTACCCATCACCCAATTCTCATCTCTCCCATAAAGAGCGTGCTGGAAGACGCGGTGGTGGGGAAAAGGATAATAGAGTCCATCTCTGGGGGGATATCTATTATTTCGCTTCACACCAACCTCGACGCTGCAAAGGATGGGGTGAACGATCTCCTTTCAGAACTCTTTGACGTAAAAGGGCCTGCCCCTGTGGAGGACAGCGATGGGGCGAATATCCTACGTATTGGACAACTTGATCCACCCAGGCGGCTAGACCAACTACTGGCAGAGGTAAAAGAGAAACTGGGCTGCCAGGCCGTTTTTTATACGGGAAAGCAGGATCAGGTGGTGAGCCGCCTGGCCATATGTGGGGGCTCTGGTGGAAGTTACTGGCAATTGGCCAAGGAGAATGGTGCAGATTGCCTCCTCACAGGTGAAGTGAGACACCACGATGCACTGGATGCAAGGGATGCTGGTTTTTCCATTGTGGGTGCAGGCCACTTTGAGACCGAATTGCCTATAGTTAAACGCATGGCAGAATTCCTCAATGAAAAGGCTGCTGGCAACAATTGGGACATAGAGGTCTATACGTTTTCAAGTGAGGCCTCGCCAATAGAGATATTCTACTAAAAAATTCGCAAAGGAGTGAGCATTGAGACCGGAACTACAGACCCTATTAGAGTTACAAGAGATTGATCTTAAGATATTGGCACTCAAAAAGGAGTTGGACAAGGCACCACTTCATCTCAATACCCTTAAGGAGGCACAGGCCAAGAAGGAAGAGGAATTGAATGTGCTAAAGGAGCGCCTGTCTTCATTACAGGAGAGGAAGTTTGAGGTGGAAGACGAGCTTCAGATGGAGACCGAGCGCCTTAAAAAATCTCAAAAGAAGCTTACCACCATCAAGACCGAGAGGGAATACCATGCCCTTTTAAAGGAGATAGACGAGATAAAAAAGGCCAACAAGGAGCGTGAAGATGAGATCCTCGAGGCAGAGGAAGAGATAGAAAAGGTTACCGCGGAGATCGAGGCCAAGAAAAAGGAACTAGACGAGATAAACGCCCAGGTAAAAAATGAAGAGAAGGTCCTAGCCGAAAAGACAAAAGAGATCACAACCCAAATGGACGCCCTAAACGAGGATAGAGCCAAGGTGGAAAAAGAGGTACAGCCCAGCCTGTTGTCCAAGTATATGTTCTTGAGGGATAAGAGGGCGGGCTTTGTAGTGGTCTCTGTGGTACAGGGCGTCTGTGGCGGTTGTAATATGAACATCCCCCCCCAGCTCTTTAATGAGCTCCTTAGAGACGACAGGATCTACACCTGTCCAACTTGTCAAAGATTCATATATGCAAAACGCCCTGATGAGACGGGATAAGAGCTCATCTGGCTTGCGCCCCCACGATTATAGGATTATAAACATTAGTTGAGATGGTCGGCGGTCGCTGGAGTAGGCACTGTGTGCCTATACTCCAGAGGAAAGTCCGGGCTCCGCAGGGCAAGGTGGTCCGTAACACGGACCGGGGGAGACCCTAGGGAAAGTGCCACAGAAAACAGACCGCCACGCTCCGTGGCGTGGTAAGGGTGAAAAGGTGAGGTAAGAGCTCACCAGGTCCCCTGGTGACAGGGGATGCTTGGCAAACCCCACCTGGAGCAAGGCCAAATAGGGAGGCGACTTAAGGGTGGCCCGCCCAATGCCTCCGGGTAGGCTGCTAGAGGTGCTGGGCAACCAGCATCCCAGATGAATGACCGCACCCCTGTTAGGGGCACAGAACCCGGCTTATGGCCATCTCAATTCTTTTTTCTTTTCTTGCACTCAATACATAGGGAGATTTTAAAAAGTGAACATCGCCTCCATCAGAGAACGAAAGGGTTCTGGCCAGAAGATCACCATGCTCACGTGCTACGACTATTCCTTTGCAAAAATTTTAGATCATGTGGGGATTGATATGCTACTTGTGGGCGACTCCCTGGGCATGGTACTGCTTGGTTATGACTCCACTGTACCCGTGACCTTGGAGGACATCATACATCATGCCAAGGCAGTAAGAAGGGGCACAAAAGATGCCTTGGTCGTTGGTGACATGCCATTTATGACATACCAGGTGAGCCCTCAGGAGGCCATACGCAATGCTGGACGTCTCATGAAAGAAGGGGGTTGTGATGCAGTCAAATTAGAAGGGGGGACAAATGCCTTTAATACCATCTCTTCACTAGTAAAGGCTGGCGTACCTGTAGTTGGCCACATAGGACTCACCCCCCAGACTGCCTCGAGCCTAGGAGGATACAAGGTCCAAGGAAAGGATCTAGATTCTGCCAACAGGATCGTGGAGGATGCAATGGCAGTGGAAGAGGCTGGGGCATTTGCCCTAGTTCTTGAGTGCATCCCTGCTCCTCTCGCCTCGTTTATTACCGATCACATCTCGATCCCCACAATAGGGATTGGGGCAGGCCCTGGCTGCGACGGTCAGGTACTGGTCACCCATGACCTCTTAGGCATGTTTGAGGGGTTTACTCCATCCTTTGTCAAGAGATATGCAAATCTTTTACCTCTAATAAAAGATGCCCTAAGGTCCTTTATCAATGAGGTAAGCGATGGCACATTCCCCGATAAGGGACATAGCTTTCACCTGGATGAAGAAATAGTAAAAAATTTGAAATGGGGGAAATGACGCACCTGTGGGCCATTTCACACATCCATTGGGGCAAATGACCTATTTTTTGATAAACTCTAAATTAGGTGTTTTCCCACATAAACAATTTTGCCATAATATGCCTAGGCCTTTTTTGTACAAAAAGGCATTAATTTTGCATATAAAAAGCCAGGTTTCCTGGCGGACAAAAAAATAAGGGGGTTTGGGAGCAATGAAGCAAAAACCTGCAACCGTGTACCTGCTAGTCTTTTTCCTTCTCTTCTTGCCTGTGCTTGCTGGCAATGCCCAGGCTAAGGAGGAAACCGCCGGAAAAGAACAGACTAAGCCGCAACTCACCAGTGCCGATTGTGTGAAATGCCACGATCAAGAGCCAAAAGACATTGCGGAAAATGGTGCAAGTCACAAGACTGAGGTCACCTGTACTGATTGTCACGAGGGCCATCCGCCCAAGGTGATGGACAACATTCCTAAGTGTAGCAAATGCCACACTGGTGAGGCCCACTTTGAGCTTAAGAACTGCCTTCAGTGTCACAGGAATCCACACACGCCTCTAAACATCACCTTTCCCAAAAAGGTCACAGACGCCTGTATGACATGTCACGAGGAGGAAGGTAAAAAGCTCAAGACCTATAAGAGTTTCCACACCAAGGTAACCTGCTCTGGCTGCCACCCAAAACATGGCCTCATTCCAGAATGCTTTGAGTGCCACGAGCCCCACACAGAGGGCCAGACACAACAAGATTGCCTCTCGTGCCACGACCCACATAAACCTCTTCAGGTGGCATATAATGAAGACGAGCCCTCAAAGAACTGTGGCGCATGTCACGACGACATCTATGAGACACTGTCCAAGAGCAAGGCAAAGCACTCCCAGTTGAAGTGCGCATTTTGTCACAAGAAAGTGCACAAGGCCATCCCCAAATGTACGGACTGCCATGGCAAACCACACCCTGCACAGATCCACAAGAAGTTCCCAGACTGTCTCACATGCCACAAGGATCCACATGATTTGAACAACTGGAAGCAGTCCAAAAAATAGAGGAGGAGGGCAACCATCATGAAGAGGGACAACAATATCTCATCAATATCAGTTTTGGCCATCATAGTGCTTTTTGGATTATTTGTTGTTAACGGGTGCACCCCTCCCAGGGGGGCCACCACTGCAGAAAATGAGGCCACTGCTCCAAGCATCGAGAAGAAGGCGGTGACAGATAAGACTAAAACCACTTCCTCTCATGGACTCACTGCAGAGGAATTATATGCAAAGGCACCACCTGAACTCACTCCTGTACAGTGCGCCCAGTGCCACAGGCCTATTTACCAGAAACTACAAAAGGCAGGGGGCAAGCACAGGATCTTCTGCACCAGGTGTCACGACAAATTTCACACCTACAACCCTGTCCAGAATAATTGGCGTGAGATCATGCCCAAGTGCAAAAAGTGCCACACCACTCCTCCCCATGGAGAGAAACACAAGGACTGCCTAAACTGTCACAAGGAGCCACATACTCCTAGGGTCGTACCTCTCACTGAGTACCTCACGAAGTCTTGTGGCGACTGCCACAGCAGCGAACTTGCACAGCTCAAGAAGTTCCCATCTGCTCACACGAAACAGGGTTGTACTGCGTGTCATGACAAGCATGGATTCATACCAAGTTGCCTCAACTGTCACGATCCACACGTGGAAGGCCAGACATTCGAGGCCTGTAAGGCATGCCATCCAGCACACAAGCCACTACAGGTGCAATTTGTCCAGAAATATGCAACAGCCGATGTGTGCAATGCCTGTCATGACGAAGAATATGAGAAGTGGTCTCACACAAAGAGCAAGCATGGAAAGGTCCAATGCATACAATGCCATGACAAACATGGCTTTATACCCAACTGTAGTAAATGCCATGGCACACCGCACCCACCCGAGTTCGTAAAACACTTCAAGGGGTGCCTAGAGTGCCACATAGACGTACACGACCTCCCCACCAAACAGGGGACAAAACAGTAGAATAGGGACTTTGGGTTGATCAGGCAAGAGGACATCCAACAGGTTCAAGGTCCACATGAGGACGAATTGTTGCGATCCCAGGTGGGAGACCTCAGGGCACTCTATAGGAGTGCCAGGAGGATGGCCCGGGCCGAAGACCTGGATGTCCTCTTAAATACCCTCGTAGAAGACATTGCCGATGCCACTGATTTTGAGAGGATCGTAGTCCTCTATCACGATCAGGAGACAAAGACCCTAGAGGCAAAGGTCTTTTATGGGTTTGAAGAACTTACAGACAAGACCATCTTTGCCTTTGAAGAGATCGGTGGGTTGTTGAACAAGGTATATGCCGACAGGCAGCCATACCATGTGATCGAACTTGAACAGGTGGAAGAAGGGGGCCCACAGGCACTCAAGTATGGGGTCATAAAAGACTACTACAGTGAAAAGACCCCAAACAAGCGCCAACCCATCAACCTCTGCATCAAGAACATCTCGTCCACCCATGTAAGGATCCCACACCAGACCAAGTACACACACTGTACTGTCTTCAGTGTAAGGCAAAAGGATGGGCCAATAGAGTCAATCTTTGGCAGGACCACATCCTATCTAATAGTCCCTATCTGTGAAAGCGAGAATTTCTATGGCTTCCTAATGGCAGACAATGGCATCTCCAGGTCACCTGTAACATATGGGGATGCCCGCCTGAGCGCAGCCATGGTCACCCATGCAGCATCTGCCATCGGCCGGGCCATTAGGCAGGCCAAGATGCTCAACCACATCGCAGCCCAACACGATGCCCTTAAAAAGGCCCATATGGCCCTGGAACAGCACCTGGAAAAAGCCGAACATCTAAAGAGCTTCTATGAGAGTATAATACAGAACCTCAGAAGTGGGCTCATTACCACAGACGACAAACTACATATCACACATGTAAACAGGTCTGCTGAACAGTGCCTGGGCTACAAGAGGGATGAGCTAATCGGCCAGCCCCTCTCAATAATATTGCTAGAGGAACAACGGGCCAAGAGGTGCCTTTTTAGAGACTTTGCCGAAGAGCTAGATCAGGACGCTGGGTACCTTGCAGAGATGTCTATGGTGTGTAAGGATGGCACTGTAATCCCCACCGAGTCTTGCTTCTCTGTGATCACAGATGCCCGAGGTGTCATAACAGGGTTGAGCTGTATTTTCAGGGACATCACTGCAAAAAAGGCAATGGAGGCCCACCTTGCACGCATAGACAGGCTGGCCTCTCTTGGTGAACTTGCAGCAGGAGTGGCCCATGAGATAAAAAACCCACTGGCTGGTATAGCTGGTGCAATGCAGATTATGGCTAGGGAATTCGGTGAAGACCCGGCCACTAACGACATATTCCAAGAGATATTTTCCCAGATAAAACGCCTGGACGGTTTTGTTAACAATTTGCTCCAATTCGCAAAGCCATCTGTCCCAAAATTCAGGATGGTGCGTCTGGATGAGATACTGAATAGTGCCCTGTTCCTGGCATCCCGCCAGCTACAGGACAAATTCATAAAGATAGAACTCAATTATGGTAAGGACCAACCTGAAATCCATGGTGATCAAGGTCTGTTGCAACAGGTATTTTTGAACATCATCCTCAACGCAGTGGACGCCATGGAGAACGATGGGACGTTGGAGATACACATTTGCTGGGATGAAAAAGGTAAACAGTGTGCAAAGTCCGAGTGCATAAGTTCCTATAGTAGGATCAAATCTGGGGTCAAGGTCGTCATAAAAGATGACGGACACGGTATTCCACAGGACAAGCTAAACTCCATCTTCAATCCATTCTTTACCACTAAGCCCCACGGAACCGGACTTGGCCTCTCCATTTCGCACCGGATAATTGAACAGCACAATGGTGCCATCTTTGTTGAGAGCACCCCAGATCGAGGAACCATCTTCACAGTCTGTTTACCATTGGCCCAGGAGATTAATGGAGCAGCATGTCCAGGCAACGTATCCTTGTCGTAGACGATGAAAAACTGGTCTGCTGGACCCTAGAAAAACTCCTTACTGAGGAAGGCTACCACGTAAAGACAGCGGGTACAGGTGAGGAGGCGAGAGAGATCTTCAATACTTTTGCCCCCAAAATGGTCCTACTGGACATACGCCTTCCAGATGCCAACGGGATCGATCTCTTAGAAGAATTCAAAGAGAGAGACGAAGATCTGGTAGTAGTTATGATCACTGCCTATGCAGATGCAGACTCTGCAGTAAAGGCCCTTCGCCTCGGTGCTGATGATTACATTGGAAAACCCTTTAATCTCGATACCATAAAGCACGTAGTTGAAAAGACCCTGGAAAAAAAGCGCCTCCGTGACGAGGTCAACTATCTGAGGCGTGAATTTAAGCGCAAATACGACTTTGACAACCTGGTGGGCAACTCCTTGGCCATGATACAGGTCTTCAAGATGATCAAGGTATGTGCTGAGACCGATGCCCCAACTGTGCTGATACTTGGTGAAAGCGGTACAGGGAAGGAACTTGTGGCAAGGTCTATCCACTTCCACAGTCCAAGGAAGGATGCGCCTTTTATGGAGATAAACTGCGCTGCTATCCCAGAGAACCTCCTGGAAAACGAGCTCTTTGGCCATGAAAAGGGGGCCTTTACAGATGCGTCAAAGGCGCACAAGGGCATCTTTGCAGCGGCAGAAGGGGGAACTGTCTTTTTGGACGAGATTGGCGATATGCCACTCTCTATGCAGGCGAAGATATTGAAAGTGATTGACAATAAGCGTTATAGGCGCCTGGGTGGCGTAAGAGACATAGAGGCCAATGTGAGGATAATTGCGGCCACCAACCAGAACCTGCCAGAACTGGTAAATGAGGGCAAGTTTAGAGGGGACCTCTTCTTCAGGCTGAACGTCATGACCATACACCTCCCTCCCCTTAGGGAGCGAAAAGAGGACATCCCAGCACTAGTCCGCTACTTCATCAAGAGGTTCAATGAAGAATATGGAATGAACGTAAAGGATGTATCTAAAGAGGCCCTTGACTGTTTTATGAAGTACGACTGGCCAGGCAACGTAAGAGAACTGAGGAACACTGTGGAAAGGGCCATGATGTTTGAACAGGGTGAATATTTGTCTATCTCTCACCTATCGCCTGAAATAAAGAGATTTGCAGAAGATATCTCCCCTTCACCACAAACAGAGGAGCCTGTAGCTACAAAGACTCTGACACGTGTGGACCAGGGGGAAAAACACTCACCCCAGGGCCCCAGGAAGAGGGATGAGAGTGCAGGGATGAAATATACATTTTTACTCCCAGAGGAAGGCATCTCCCTTGAAGACGTAGAACGGCAGCTCATAGAACAGGCCCTTGACCGATTCGACTGGAACCAGACAAAGGCCGCCTCGTGTCTTGGGCTCACCAGGGACACGCTGAGATACAGAATGAAAAAATTTGGCCTGCTGGGGAAGAAGGCTACATCGCCATGAGGGCCCAAATATCGCTATTGGCAAACCTGATTCCATCCTTTTGCCTTTTTTTTATAGTCTTCTGGCCATGCAATTCTCATTGCCAGGGCTGTAACACCAGTGGCTGCCATACGTCGATCTCTCAGGCAAGGTTCGTCCATACACCTGTAAAAGATGGAGAGTGTGAGGTGTGCCATGTTCCCGTCTCTAAAAGGCACCCCAGTGGCCAAAAGAAGAAGGCAGACTTTAAGATAGCAGACATGCTGCCTGAGTTATGCCTCCAGTGTCACGATCAATTTGAAGGAAAATTCGTACACAAGCCAGTACTAAAAGGTGATTGCCTCAGATGCCATGAAGTACATAGTTCAGATAGAAAATCACTTTTAAGGTATGAAAGGAGCCCTTCTGAACTATGTTTTAAGTGCCACGATCAAGAGAGGTTCACTTCAAAGACATATAGGCACGGCCCCAGCAGTGGTGGCTATTGCCTAGCGTGTCACCTGCCCCATGCATCTAACTACAGGGCAATACTCAAGGAATCTACAAATGACATATGCTTTTACTGCCATACCGACTTTGAGAGGCAAGAAAAGAGGGCCACATTTGTCCACGCACCTATAAAAAGTAAATCCTGTATAGCATGCCATGACCCCCACGGTAGCGAATATCAAAACTTGGTAAAAGATCCAATGCCCACACTCTGCATCTCCTGTCACGAGGAGATCCGATCCAACACCATTGGTGCCCGCTATAAGCACAAGGCACTCTACCTTGGGAAACGTTGTGGAAACTGCCACGATATACATTTTTCAAAAAACAATAGCCTATTACACCAAGGAGAAAAGGAGCTCTGCCTGAGCTGCCATAACAAGACAGATACCCGCCGCTCACACCCTATACGAAATATTGCCAAAGAGATAAAAGGGAAAAAACACCTCCACGGACCCCTTGAACACAAGAAGTGTATTGCCTGCCACAACCCCCATGGGTCACGTTACTGGCGCATGTTACAAGGTCCATATCCACCTACATTTTATGCCAACTACAAAAATGGGATCTACGACCTCTGTTGGCAGTGTCACGACAGAAAGATACTCACCTTTTCCTATAAAAAATCCTTCTCTAAGTTCAGCAATGGCAAAGAAAACCTCCATGTGGTCCACGTGAAAAAGAGGTTGAAGGGACGAACCTGTCGGGCATGCCATGCACCACATGCCAGTAACTGGCCCCACTTGATTAACGACAAAGGGGCCCCCTTTGGAGAGTGGGCCATCCCTATTCGATTCAAGGCGACTAAGGATGGCGGGAGTTGTGTTCCAGGTTGTCACAGAGAGATGTCCTACAACAGGGTGCACCCAGTTGAATACGACACAGATCAGGACTTTGAAAGGTGTTGGGGGCCATAGGAATGAAAAGGGGCCTTTTCATTATACTCATGGGCGCCATTTTTTTTAGCCTGATCACTGGATGTAGCGATCCGGTCACGCGGCACAAGGTTCTCACCACCTTCTTCGACGGAGTCCCAGAACTTCCCACTCTGGACAAACTGTGTAAAGAGAAAGTAGACGAGGTATGCACCCCACACCTAGACGCCCTATGCCCTGATTACGAGGCAAAAATACAAAAGGCCAAGGAGGAGGCAGAACTAGCCCAAAAGAAAAAAGAGCTCAAACGCTCTGTGCACCCACCCTTTGGCCAGAAAAACTGTAGGGGCTGTCATGTATTCGCCGGAACTGTGGGATTCGTTGCCCCAAAACGTAAGCTCTGCTTTGTCTGCCACAAAAACTTCATCAAGGGACGGAACGTACATGGTCCTGTAGCTGTGGGAGACTGTCTTGCCTGCCACCTCCCACACGACTCCAAATATACCAGCCTCCTTAGACGAGAGAGGAGTAAGATCTGCCAAAAATGCCATAAAGAAAGGCGCATAGCAGAAAATATGCACAGACAGGTGATTGCACACAAGATGGCCTGTGTGGACTGCCACGATCCCCACAGTGGCAATGCACACTATTTCCTAAAGTAGTAGGGGAAAAATATCGTGACCACAGCATGGAAGGTGAAAAAATTCCTCTTCTCAATCCCCATTGTCCTATTCTTTTTTCACATTGGTTCTAGTTGCCTGGCAGAGTGTACAGAGAAGTGCCATGGGGAGGTGGTGAAATGGGAGGTCAAACACAAGGATCTCTTCAATTGTACCATGTGCCATGGTGACGTGGGTGAATACCAAAAGAGTTCAGGTCATGGGCCAGTGGACCTCGAAAAGGCCAGGATGGCCTGTCTGAATTGTCATCGAAAAAAGATCTTAGACGACTTCAGCTACCTCCACGCCCCTATAAAGGACCGTAATGGGTGTCTCAAGTGTCATGTCCCCCACGGATCTAGATTCAAGGGGTTATTGGTGGACGAATTCCCAGAGGACGGCCATGTGAAATACTCAAAGAATGAGTACAGACTCTGTTTCAGGTGTCATAAACGAGATCTCCTCATGTTCCCAGACACCTCATATGCCACAGGCTTTAGAGACGGTGACAAGAATCTCCACTTTTTCCACTTAAAACATCCAAGGCGAGGGGTCTCATGTAGGCTTTGCCACATGTTTCATGGCTCCATGCTACCAAGCCTTATGGCTACAAGGGTCCCTTATGGACGTTGGGCCATGCCAATAGGCTTTAAAAAGGCCCCGGATGGCGGTGCCTGCATTCCAGGATGCCATGATCCAAGGGGTTATAGGAGGTGATTGGGGACAATGGATAGATTGGACAGGGAATTCAATTCCATTTTTCCTAGGTTTGGCACAAGGCTTGTTCTTATCATAGTCTTCATTGCTATTATCTCCATAATAGGCGCTTCTGCCATATCCTTTTACTTCCTTCAGGGTAAGATCTTAGGTCCTGATTATGGTGGGGCATTCAAGATGCTGGTCCAGCTTAAGAACGAACTCCTGTTTAGATCGTTACTCATATATGCCCTATCTGCCCTACTCATAGTGTTGGGTGTCTCAGTAGTTGGCCTGTTGTACAGCCACAGGATAGCTGGCCCTATGTACAGGCTGGCCGTCTTTCTAGATGAAACCCGTGATGAAGGGCTGGGCAGACGGCTGAGGTTTAGAAGACGAGATGCCACTCACCCACTGGCAGAGGCAATAAATAGGGTTATGGAGCGATATGAAGGAGACCTGATAGCCCTATCTAAGGAACTTGCCGAGGTAGAGCGTATCCTTAATTCTTTAAAAATACCAGGGGCCTCCATAGAGGATGTACAAGATAGCTTGGGTGTGAGAATCAAGAAGATTCGTGAGATCACCAATGGTATCAAGGCCTAGAATAGACCCATTTAAGACCGCCATATTCATTGTAGGACTAATAATCCTGGCCACCTCCCTTGTCTGTCTCTCACTGCGCAAAAACCCCCATGCCAAGCTCGATTGCATCGAGTGCCACTCTCCTTCCGAGAAAAACAGGGCTAGACTGGCTGGTCCAATCACACTCATTTGCAGACGATGCCACGAAGACCTGTTCAACGAAGGTTACATGCATCCATTTGACGTAAGACCAAGTAAAAAGGTCCAAATCCCACCTGATTTTCCACTGTCTGACAATGGCGAGATTACCTGCATAACCTGCCACGATGTCCACATGACCGCCAACTTGGGCTCTCCATTCCTAAATCAGGCCCTACTGAGGAGAAACGAGACAGGGCCTTTTTTCTGTGAGATCTGCCATGGACAGGCCTTGGGGATTGGAAAACTAGGGCATGCACAGGCCCTAGGTGAGGCACACATGAGGCCCAAGTATGTCATCACCAACCCAGGGGTGTCTATTGATCCCATCTCTAAGAATTGCATCTCGTGTCATGATGGCTCATATGCCACAGGCACCAAGATAATGGCAGGGGTCTGGAGCCACGGCAAGGACTTTATCGGAAATGATATGGGCACCCATCCCATCGGGGTCGATTATGAAAAGGCGAGGACCCGTCCAGGTAGAAAGACAGAGCTGCGCCCCATGGCCACAGTGGACCCGAGGATAAAATTCTTTGATGGAAAGGTAGGGTGTGGTTCTTGCCATGACCCCTATAAGCACAGCAAGGACGATCTCGTAATCCCAAACTATCAAAGCAGGCTCTGTTTTGCATGTCATGCCATTGACCAATGACATGGGACCCAGGAGGACAACAGATGAAAAGAAGGCACTATCTTGTAAGAAAAGGTTATCAAGGCAGGTTTATTTTCACCTTCTTGTGTATGGCCCTCATAGGGGCGTTGGCCTCCATATATTTATTCGACTGGCTTGCATCTAAAAAGATCGCTGCACTCCTCTTCTCCATGCGCCTTCCAGCAGGCCGTTCTGGTAGATTGCTCTTAGACGAGATGTTAGTGGCGTGCGGGGTGAGTTGTGTCATTATTTTCTTGGGCACTATTTTGGCAGTCTATCTCCAAACAAAGAGGGCAAAGGGACCCATTACCAGGATCGCCAAAGAGGCACTCAACATGGCAGATGGCGACCTAACCACACCTGTATCACTACGCCGTGGGGACGAGTTCCAAGAGGTGGTACCACCTATGAATAGACTCAAGTCATGGTTGAGGGCCAGATTCGTTGCTGCCACCACAATCGCCAATGGCTTGGAGGGCATTTTGGCTAAAGGCGGCCCCTCCCCGATTGCCCAAGAGGAGTTAGAACAGCTCTTAAATGAGGTCAAAAGAGAACTTGAGTACATCAATAGAGGCAGGGAAAATTAAAATGGGAACAAAGCTACCCAGATTCATCTACAGCATCGTTGCCATGTTCTTATTGTATCCTGCCCCACTCTTAGCAGTTCACGATGGAATAGGTTCATACAAGTGTCTAAGATGCCACGACAGGATCCCCTTCAAAGGTGTAAAGTCGAAGATCATCCCAGACTATGTAGAGGTATGCATCGAGTGCCATAACCAGTACCATGGCTCAAATGGCCTTTTACACCCATTGGGAATGGTACCACGTTATCCTCTTCCTAAAGATATGCCCCTAGGCCAAAACGGAGAGGTGACATGTACGACATGCCACATCTTCCACCCCAGAAATAGCCTTTATGTGGGAGATAGGGCCACATTTCTCAGAAGATCCTCACCTAAAAGACTGTGCATGGCCTGTCACGGAGCTCTATTAAGTGGACTAAAAAAATGACCCTGCAGTGATATTTTTTACAAAAAAACTACTGATCTCTGAAAGTGTTTAACAAGATACCTTAATATGACGATAACAATTATAGGGCTATGTTTCTCTTCGGTGGGGCTAAGTAGTCCATCGATTTGGTCAAAACAGAACAAGACGATTAGTCGAGAGTTGTATCTCACACATGGTTCGTTTTAAGAGTGAAACCATACGGTGCGTATCTTTTCTATTTCTGGTCCTATTTGGATTGTGGGCTACGTCGGTACCTTCGTTCTGTGGCACATCCCCAAAATCTATGCATAAAAAACACACAATCGTAGTGATTCGTTACAGAATTTCGCCTAACTACTTCCGGACAGTAGTAAAGGGGCTAAAACAGGGACTTGGGGAAAGGGGATACAGGATTGGGGAGAATCTCGAACTAATTGACATCCTTACACCAACTGCAGATGAACGCTCTATACCGGTGGTCTTAGATGCCGTAAAAAACTATCTGGGCCGAGCAGACCTATTTGTCACGTGTGGTTGGATTTCCATGTACGCGAGAGAAATCCTCAAACACACCCAGGTTCCGCAATTTTTCTGTCCTGTCTTAAAATCAGTGGCCCTCAAGATGCTCCCTTCAGTAAAGGCTCCTCCCAGGACGAATCTTAGCGGAATCTACCTCATGTATCCACCTGAGAAACTACTTCGAATCGCCCGACTCATACTCCCAACTGCGAAACGTTATGGATACGTGTACGATTCCAGGATTCCTGCAGATATGGTGTTTAAAAATGCCTTCTCAACTCTGGATGAACACAATCGACACGGTTTTGAAGTGGCCTTTTTGGACTTAAAACAGGGGGCTCAATATGTGGTCCAGGAGATGAAAGAGCGGCGCATTGAGGTATATGGAGGAATTGTTGGTGCATTCAAAAAGAGAGGTGAGTTGAGCAGGGCCCACATCCCCATGATTACTGCCCTCACCCTGGACATAGAAAAGGAGGACATCCCCAACTATTTGAAAGGTTGTAATATCATTGCTGGCCTGTTCAACCCATTTAGCTACTGTGGCAGGCAGGTAGGCCTCATGGCAGCAGATATCTTTGATGGTCGGCGTACCATTTATGAGACCGTACCTAGGCCGGCCTTGCAGATCGCCTTTGTAAACATGAGGGCAGCAAGACGCCTTGGGATCTACATCCCATTTATGGCATTGGAGGCAGTAGACCTTGTGGTCAAGTAAAAAAAATAAAAAGATACAGGGACAAGGCCCCAGGAAAAGACCCTTTCCTGGCTCTCTCCAGGAATATTTTGTTATCACCATCGGAATGCTGATTATCTCTCTGTCTGTACCTCTATTTTTGTCTGGTACATTCCTCATGGAGGGGATCATTCTGGACTTTGGCCAGAAACTATTGAAGGCCCACCTACATGACCTGATAGACCAAGTCGAACAAAGATATAAGACCTTAGAACGAATCGGACTAGAGGACAGCATCGACCACCTTAAAGAGGTCAAGGAGATCAGCCTCGCCGAATTCGCACAGTATCGGTTCCAGGACAGCGGGCGGGTCTTTGTGATAGATAGTTATGGACACGTGATTCTCTCCAATCTCCTCAAAGATCTCAGCAGTGAAGAATTGAAGAGATTCGTTGACAAACTCGGCGTCACCCACGATAAAAATGTCTTTACCCAATTTAACTCTGCACATACAGGGTACATCGCCCTCAGTGTCTATTATCCTAGGTGGGATAGCTATGTGGGTATCTGTGTAAAAAAGGCAGAACTCTTTTCATCAAAGTATAAGTTTATCGTGATAAATGCCCTTACCCTGGCACTCGCCTTACTAATCGCCACCTTCTACATCCACAACATACAAAAGACCATTGTAAGGCCCATTGTGTCCTTGGCCCGCTATGCAGATGAGGTCTCCAGAGGTGGAAATGGTTTTGAACTAAAAGGTACCTTCAAGTTCGAGATCGAGCGACTTAAAGACAACTTTATGAAGATGCTGAAAAAATTGAGGGTAAAGATAGAGGAATCCCAGTCCCAGCTTGCCATTATAAAAGACAGAGAACGACAGCTGAAAGTCGCCCTCAAGGCCCTAGAAAATGAAAAGGAACGCCTTTCTATAACACTTCGAAGTATTGGCGATGGAGTTATCACTACAGATACTCAGGGAAAGATCGAACTCATGAATGAGGTGGCAGAACGTCTCACTGGATGGCAATGGCAAGAGGCCTATGGAAAACCTCTTAAAGAGGTCTTTAATATAGTGAATGAAAAAACAGGTAAACCCGCCCAGGACCCTGTCTCCAAGGTGATGGAGACGGGTATGGTAGTAGGTCTGGCCAATCACACCATCTTGATCTCCAGAGATGGGACGAGGCGGGCCATTGCCGACAGCGGTGCCCCAATCAAGGACCAGTCAGGCAATATCTTTGGGGTTGTGTTGGTCTTTAGGGATGTGACCGAAAAGAGAAAAATGCAGGAAGAGCTCATAAAGATGGAAAAACTGAGGTCTGTGGGTGTGCTTGCTGGGGGTATTGCCCACGACTTCAACAACATACTTGCCGCCATACTCGGCAATGTTAGCATCGTAGCCCTCTCGCCCAACCTAAAAGACAAAGAACGGAACATCTTAAAGCAGGCAGAAAAGGCATGTCTCAGGGCAAGGGACTTGACACAACAATTACTCACATTTGCCAAGGGTGGCGCCCCAGTAAAGGAGACACATAGGCTCGATGAAATTGTGATCGACTCGGCCGAATTCGTGCTAAGGGGAAGTGGTGTTAAGCTAGAAATAAACTGCGATCCTGGTCTCTGGTATGTAGAGGTAGACAAGGGGCAGTTTAGCCAGGTCATCCAAAACCTTGTACTCAATGCAAAAGACGCCATGGAAGGACGGGGGACCCTTTGGATCACTATAAAGAACCTAAAGGACTACTGCCCTGTTGGACGAAACAAGAAACAGGACTGGGTCTTGGTGGAGATTAAGGACAGTGGCCCTGGCATCGCACCAGAGATCCGGGACCACATATTTGAACCATACTTTTCCACAAAGGAACAGGGCAGCGGCCTTGGTTTGTCCATATGCCATTCAATAGTGACAAAACATGATGGCCTGATCGAGGTGGAAAGCAGCCAAGGCAGTGGTGCGACATTTAAGGTCTTGATACCCAGGGCAAAAGGAGACGCGGTATCAGAAGAGATTGAACAGGATCCCCAGCCAGAAACTTCCAAGAAGGCAAGAATACTCCTGGTAGACGACGACGAGATGGTCTTAACTACTGCAAAGGAGTTATTGGAATACCTTGGACATGAAGTGAGTGCAGTATCCAGTGGGAGAGAGGCCATCAGAATCTACAAGGAAGCTCTCAATTCCCCTAGACCATTTGACTGTGTCATAACTGACCTCACCATGCCTGGGGACATGGATGGCTCCGAGATCAAAGATGAGATCTTAAAGTTAGACAGAGACGCCAAGATTATAGTATCTAGTGGTTATGCCCAGTCACCACTCATGGCACAATATCAAAAACATGGCTTTTTTGGGGTCCTGACAAAACCCTATAGACTAATTGAGCTTGACAATACCATCCGAGCAGTCCTTAATGCATAAGGAGGACGAAATATGACAGTTCCTAATTTTAGTTTTAAGGATTACTACAGGCCATCTAACGGTGACCTAATACTGTTGCCCTATTTAAATGGGAAGGACCCACTTTTTTCAGAAAATGCCACAAAAAACATCCCAGTACCACCTAAGGCCCACGGTGATCCAGGCGGAGACCTAACCCTTCACAGGGGGTCTGTTGGTGACAAAGAGTGTCTGGTAAGGACCGCCCGACTGGACAAAAAGGGGGTTGAACCCAAAGAGGCCCTCAAGGAGAAGGTGGCAGGTGCCTTAAAGACCTTAGAGGATGAGGGGCTTAAAAGGTTGATTGTGGTGATCGATGAGGTCAGAGCAGGTTCCAGTTGGATGGACCTCTTGGCCTCTTCCATGGAAGGGGCACTTCTCGGGGGATACAGGTTCGACAAGTACCTTTCAAAAAAGGGCACACCACCCAAGGTAGCCTGCATCACTGGAAAGAGACTCACCCAAGAGATCAAACAGGAAATGACAGGGCTTGAGAGGCTTTTTACCTGGGTGAACAGGGCAAGAGACCTACTAAACGAACCCCCAAGTGTTATGAACCCTGTTAGCCTGGCAGAATCATTGGTATCCATGGGAAAGAGTGCTGGCCTCAAGGTAGATGTGTGGGACGAGAAGAGACTTCAGAAAGAAAAGATGAATGCCATCCTGGCTGTCGGCAGTGGAAGTGCCCATCCCCCGCGGCTCGTCATTGGTGAATACCGTCGCAGGTCATCAAAGGCACACCTCATACTAGTGGGTAAGGGGGTGACCTTTGATACTGGTGGCTATTGCCTAAAACCTGCCGATGCCCAGATCGGCATGAAATATGACATGGGAGGTGCTGCCGCCGCCTTCTGTGCCGCATGTGCCATACGGGAGGCCAAACTAGACATCAATCTCACTGTCATGGTGCCACTCTGTGAAAATGCCATCTCATCCACTGCATACAAGACTACTGACATCATCGTTACCCGATCAGGGAAGAGTGTACAGGTGGACAATACAGATGCAGAGGGGAGACTGATCTTGGCAGATGCCCTGAGCCTGGCAGCAGAAAAGCGCCCCAACTGGCTCATCGATGTTGCCACCCTCACAGGGGCCTGTGTAGTGGCACTTGGTGAGGATATCGCTGGCATTATGGGACAGGACCGCTTACTCATTGAAATTGTACGAGAAAGTGGCATGGCCATGGGAGAACTATTTTGGGAACTCCCCCTACACCTCCCCTATGCCGAACAACTGAAGGCAGAAATTGCAGATATGAAAAACATAGGTAAACGATGGGGTGGTGCCATTACAGGGGGCCTGTTTCTAAAGGAATTTGTACCAGATGAAATCCCGTGGGTGCACGCAGACATTGCCGGTCCAGCAGTAAAAGAAGACCCGCTGGGACACCTGGGAAAGGGTGCAAAGGGTTTTGGGGTGAAGACCCTATATGAGACTGCAAAGAGACTCTCAAAAGGGGAGATGATATGATAGAGAGAGATGATGGAATCCCCATTATCACTCTTGCCAGCGTCACCAAACGCTACCCCCACGACATAGTGGCCCTAGATGACATCACTCTCTCCCTAGAAAAAGGTGAGTTTTGCTTCCTGACTGGGCCAAGTGGCTCTGGCAAGAGCACCTTACTTAAACTACTCTATTTTGCTGAACAACCCACTAGTGGCGATATATTCATAGAGGGCATCAACATAAAGACCATCAAAGAGGCCCACAAACCAATATTCAGGAGGAAGATCGGGGTCGTGTTCCAAGACTTTAAGCTCTTGCAAGACCGAAACGTATTCGACAATGTGGCACTGGCCCTTGAAGTTGTGGGCTTCAGTCACGATCAGATCGCATACAGGGTCAACAAGGTATTGGAAAGCCTTGGCCTAGGTGGAAAGGGAAGGCGCTTTCCACAAGAACTGTCTGGTGGTGAACAACAGAGGGTGGCCATAGCAAGGGCAATCGTGAACAGACCACCCATTATCTTGGCTGATGAACCTACTGGCAATCTGGATTCGGTGAGAACCATGGAGGTATTGGATATCATGGACGAACTCAATGCAAGGGGTACTACCATACTCTTTGCTACCCACGATGAACGTCTCTTCGAAGGCACAAGGCGCAGGGTCGTGCGCCTCAGGGATGGTAGGATGGAGGTCGGATATTGATGAATCTCGAGACCTTGGTGAGGCGTGCGCTCAAGGACATAAGACAACACATGGCCATGTACGCACTCACCACCATGGTAGTGACGCTTAGCATCCTCATATTTCTCTTCTTTTCACTCATTTATGTCAATCTCCACCACTTTGCCTCGCGTTTTGGTACTCAACTTGGTGTAGTGGTGTACCTCAAAGAGGGCATCAATGAGGAGCTAATACCTAAGATATACAACGAACTCTTGGCGATAAATGGGGTAAAAAATGTGGTCTATATATCTCAAGAAGAGGCGTTCAAACGGTTAGAACGCTACTTAGGCGATGAGAAAATGGTTCTCGAAGGGGTGGATGCCACATTTTTGCCCGACTCCTTTGAGGTAAAGGTGGAAAAGGCGTTGTTTCAACCAGAACGACTGAGGGTCATTGCAGACAAGATAAAGAAGATCGAGGGTGTCGATAAGGTACAATATGGAAGGGAGTGGGTACAGCGATTGGAGGTCTTTACTGGGATTGCGAGAAATGTGGTGGTGGCAAGTGGCATACTCTTACTCTTTACGGCGGCCTTTGTGGTCTCCATAACCATAAGACTAAATGTATATGCCCGACAGGAGGAACTTGAAATACTGAGATTGGTGGGTGCAACTAATGGGTTCATAGAAGGCCCGTTTCTGATGGAGGCCATGTTGCAAGGCCTTTTAGGTGCTGGCATAGCTATAGTCTTACTCTACGCCAGTTACCTCAATGTCTCTTCAGGGCTCCTCATGCCAGGATTCATAAAGGGATTGAAGTTAGTATTCCTCCCATGGGAATTGGTGGTACTGGTGGTGGGATTGAGCATGGTACTATGTCTGCTCGGGACCCACTTTTCCATGAGAAAATTTCTCAGGTCATGAAGGCAATTAAAAGGCTGATCTCAGTCTCTTTGATATTGATCTTCTTCACACTACCCCATTTTGCCCATTCAGGGGACAACACCTTAAAAAAGGAGATTGAAAGGCAGAGACAGGCCCTAAAGGAGGTCAACCAACAGATTGCCAGGAAAAAAGAGAGACTTGCTACCATAAGGGGGGAAGAGAAAAAGATACTCGCTGCCATACAGCAATTGAACCAAAAGATCGTCCGACAGTGGAATCTACTCCAAGAGAAAAAGAAGGCGAGACAGGAGATAGAAGAGAAGATAAGGTCGATCTCCGACTCCATCGGACGACTCGAAGAAAGGCTAAAGAGGCAACAAAAGTTTGTGGAGCTCCGATTGAGAGCGCTTTGGGAGTTTGGCCCAGTTGGGGTGCTCAACGTAATATTTTCGTCTAGATCGTTGGATGAACTCTACTCCAGGCAACAGTATCTCCTTTCCATTCTACAAAAGGACAGGGCCCTTAGAGAGACATATATGAAAAACCTTGCAGAATTGAGGGACAAAAAACATATCCTTGACAGGGAAAAAGAGTTGCTACTCAAGGTGGAAAAGGAGATAGAGGCCACTGCCATGAGACTTGAAGAGGCCAAGGAGACCAAAAGGGTCTTCTTGGACGACCTCAGGGCACAGGAAAACAACTACAAGCGGCTTCTCCTTACCCTAAAGTCTACTGAAAAGGGCATCACCACACTGATAGAGAGGCTCCAGGGCGAGGCATCATCTGGCAAAGGCTCAGTCAATCCAACAACGCCGTTAGCTAAAGGCGTAGGCCACGGACCCCCTGATGGCAGAGGTCCTTCTACACCAAAGATTGTAGAAAACATGGGCAGACTCACACCCCCTATTCTAAACGCCTACAGGATAATCACCAGCGAACACGATCCCAGGGTGCCTGAAAATGGAATCGTCTTGGAGTCGCCCATGGGTTCGCCTGTTCGGACCATTTTCGACGGGGCAGTAAAATATGTTGGGCCAGTGAGGGGCTATGGGACTGTGGTGATAATAGACCATGGTTATGGTTATATGAGCCTCCTCGGGTACCTTGCCAGGGCATTCGTCAGGCCAGGCCAGAAGGTCTTTGAAGGAGAGACCATTGGGCTGGCAGGCCCGGGAGGCCTTGTAGAATCTGGTACATATTTGGAGATAAGAAAGGATGGCAGGCCCGTTTCGGCGCTCAAATTCATAGACACCAAGGGCATGGTGATAGAATGAAGGGATTTATGTTGGAAATCCCTGCAAAAACATTATAATAGCGTTTATCAATCTAGGAGGTCAAGAAAGGAAATGAGGCTTTTTCATCAAGGAATGGTCAAGGCTTTTTGTGCCACTATCATATTTCTCACCCTTTTTGTGGGCATAGGACTATACCAGTTGGAAGACATATCTTCAGCCAACGAAGACGAAGACCTCTATAAGGAACTCAAGATGTTTGCAAACGTCTTGGACATGGTACAGCGAAACTATGTAGAGGAGGTCCCTGCCCAAAAGCTGATCTATGGGGCCATTGATGGGATGCTCCATTCTCTTGACCCACACTCCTCCTTCATGAAACCAGATGAATACAAGGAACTCCAAATAGAGACAAAGGGGAGCTTTTCTGGCATCGGAATTGAGATAACCATAAAAGATGGGGTCCTCACTGTGGTCTCACCCATTGAAGGCACCCCGGCCTATAAGGCGGGTCTCAAGGCCAATGACAAGATCATCAAGATAAATGGGAAGTCCACCAAGAACATCACCCTGATGCAGGCAGTTAAACAACTGAGGGGCAAAAAGGGGACCAAGGTCACCATATCCATCTACCGAGAGGGATGGCATAAACTCAAGGATATCACCATAGTAAGAGATGTGATCCCCATAAAGAGCGTAAGATATCGTACTATCGAAAAGGGTTATGGCTATGTGCGCATCAGAAACTTCCAGAAGAAGACCTCTGGAGAGTTGAAGGAGGCGCTCTCAAAACTGGAAAAGGATAATCACGGCCTAAAAGGCCTCATCCTCGACCTACGTAACAACCCAGGAGGCCTACTGGACCAGGCGGTCAAGGTCTCTGACGAGTTTATTGACAAGGGCTTGATAGTCTACACGAAAGGACGCATAAAGCGGCAAGAGATGGAGTTCAAGGCGCACCCTGACCATGGGGCACATCCATATCCCATCGTAGTGCTCGTAAACCAGGGGAGTGCAAGTGCCTCAGAGATCGTGGCAGGGGCATTACAGGATCACAAGAGGGCAATAATCGTTGGGGAGCCCACATTCGGTAAGGGCTCTGTACAGACCGTCATACCCCTTGAAGACGGTGCCGCCCTTAGGCTCACCACTGCCCTCTATTACACGCCCAGTGGCCGATCCATCCAGGCCAAGGGTATAGTCCCAGACATCGAGGTACCATTCATACCCGAAGAAGAGATCAACAAGAAGAAGATCCCTGAAGACCACTTCATAAAGGAAAAGGACCTGGAAGGCCACCTCCCCAATGTTACTGAAATGGAAGAGGAAAAGGGCAATAAAGATGGCGAAGACGCAGTAGAGATGCCCGTGGAAGACAATGTGACGGAGGCAAAGCCTGAGGGTAAAAAGCCAGAATTCACTATGGACAACCAGATGCGAGAGGCCCTAAGGATCTTGAAGGCATGGAACATCTTTGCCCAGACAAAAGAGGAGGCCAGTTGCAAGGCCACTCACTAGTAAGGCGACATGGCTAAAAAGAAGGCCCAGAGAAAGGGGTATCCAAAGATACCCCTTTTTCTTATCATTTTTTTTCTCATAATAAGTGGCTTGACTGGCCTCATAGTCCTATTGCTCCCCACTTCAGACGAGAGAGTACACCTGGATCACATTCACTATGAGGCCTTTAAAAGGGAGAGTCCACCTCCCCCGCCACCTAGGTGCAAATCCCCTTCACTGGGCCCACCCCCATACTCCATGCCACTCGTTTCAATCGTCATCGACGACATGGGCTACCATAGATCCACAGACAGAATGCTTATTGAACTGCCAGCTCCCTTGGGCTTCTCATTTCTACCCTATGGGCCATATACAAAAAAATATGCACGCCTTGCACACTCCCTTGGGAAGGATGTCCTGATCCACATCCCCATGGAACCCATGGAAAAGGATGTAAATCCCGGACCTGGGACCTTAAAGGTCCAAATGTCACCAGGCGAGATCGCCGACATAGTGGCGCGTGAGATTGCACTGGTCCCTTATGCAATAGGTGCCAACAACCACATGGGTTCCTATTTTACCACCCAGAAAGACCCAATGGACGCAGTCTTAGTGGAGCTTAAACGCCATGGGCTATTCTTCCTCGACTCTAGGACCACAAAAGATACTGTCGCCTATACAGAGGCAAGGCGCCTAGATGTACCTGCACTTGAGCGCCACGTGTTCCTTGATTACGCCAGGGGTGTTGCCACAGTGGAGCACTCGTTGAAGAGGCTTGTGACCATCTCGAAGAAACGTGGATATGCCGTTGCCATTGGACACCCCTTCAAAGAGACCCTCCTGGTGCTCAAAAAGGACTTGCCCCTAGTGCAAAAAGAGGTGAAGATAGTACCAATCAGCCATCTTATAAGATTGAGAGAGGAGATCTGTCGCCAATGAAATATGGGGAAAAGGAGATAGAAGAGGCACGGCTTGAACCATGGCCTAACCCATGCCCAGAGAGGGACTATGAGATCAATATCTCATTCCCAGAATTTACCTGTCTGTGTCCGCGCTCTGGCTACCCTGACTTTGCCAAAATTGAGATCACCTACACACCTGGTGAATGGATAGTTGAATTGAAGAGCCTCAAGTTGTTTTTGAATCAATATAGAAATCGCTATATTTCCCACGAACAGGCCACATGCGAGATCTTTTCCCGCTTGGACGAGGTACTCAAGCCAAAGAGATTGAGGGTCATAGGCGACTTTCACCCAAGAGGCAATGTCCATACAGTGGTGAAGGTGGAAAAATAGTGAAGGAGGTGGACCAATGGACCCTTTTACCATACTTAGCCCGAGTCGTTGCGCGCTCTTGGTAATAGATCCCCAAGAGAGACTCATGGCTGCCATACACAAGGCAGAACAGGTTGTGCAAAATATGGCCCTTGCCATAAGGGCAGCCAAAGAGTTCTCAATCCCCATTATAGTCACAACACAGTATAAAAAGGGGATTGGCCCCATAGTACCAGCACTGGAGGAACTCCTTGAGGGGATAGAGGAGTATGACAAGGTAGAATTCGACGCCTTTACAAATGGCCCAATAAATGATGCTATTGAAGGACTCCCTGCCTCATGCGATACCCTGGTGTTGACTGGTGTAGAGACACACATCTGCATCCATCAGACTGCCATATCAGCTGTAACGAGGGGGTTCAATGTAGTGATCCTGGAGGATGCAGTGTCATCCAGGAAC
>WGBU01000082.1 GCA_015494155.1 Deltaproteobacteria bacterium
ACCTAAGATATTGGAGCTTGGCGTACTCGCCCTTATGGGAAAGGGAAGGCGTAGTAACGAGGTGAGGGATTCACTCAAAAAATTTGGCGCCATTTATCTGGCCACGCTCGGGGGCGCAGGGGCTTATCTCGCCCAGAGAGTAAAAAAATGTGAACTCATCGCCTTTAAAGACCTTGGCCCAGAGGCCCTCTATAGATTTGAGGTTGTGGACTTTCCAGCAGTAGTCATTAACGATCTAAATGGAAATGACTATTACGAACGAATCCTTTCTGGCTTAAACAGGGGCATTGTAGAGTAACTGCAAGTAGAAAGTGGTTACCCGCGCCCACCTCCATCATCTCATATAAAAGGTTTCAATAGATACCAGAAAATGATATCTAATATTCCAATTTGACTTATTCCTTTTAACTACAATACTCCCTATCCAACAATATAACTATTCCATCTCATCAATAGGACTTAGATCATAAAAAAAATGGATTCATACAAAAGGCTACTTAATGGAATAGCGGCCCGATGCACCGATTGTGGTATCTGCCAGCAGGAGTGCGGGCTTTTGAGGCGATTTGGTACGCCTAGGAGCATCGCCGATAGGCTGATATCAGACAAATCGTCCTCTAGGATCGGATTTCTATGCAATCTCTGTGGCTTGTGCACTGTCGTCTGCCCTAAGGGGCTTGATCCATCCTTACTTTTTCTAGAATCTAGAAGATATTTAGTAGCCCATAATCCAGAAATTTTAAAACCATTTGGCCCTTTAAGGCGGTTTGAGACCTTGGGGAAGGGCCGTCTTTTCTCCTATTTTCTGATAAAACCTGGGACAAGACGCATCTTCTTCCCTGGATGTTCACTCCCAGGGAAAAGGCCAGACCTTGTAATAAAGGCATACAAATTCTTAAAGTTATTCGATCCTACCCTTGGAATAGTACTCGACTGTTGTTCAAAACCATCCCACGATCTTGGAGACTCGGGGACCTTTTTTACCAGGTTCCAAAGGCTCTGCCACAGGCTAAAGCATACCGGCATTGGGGAAGTAATCGTTGCCTGTCCAAACTGTTACAGGGTCTTTAAAGGATATTGTAATACACTAAAAGTAAAGACAATCTACGAGATCATATTAGAAAATGCACACCTTGAGCCCATTAATTCAAAGATCAATATGGGCGATTCCCTTGTCGTCACAGTACACGACCCTTGTTCAATTCGCCCTTACGAACACATACACAGTGCCGTGCGAAGTATATTGTCAGGACTGGGCTTCAGGGTGGTAGAGATGAAGCACTCACACAATAAGACCTTTTGTTGCGGTGAAGGAGGGGCAGTTCGATTTATAGATAGAGGCCTATCTGCCCTTTGGAAGGAAAAGAGGAAAAAAGAGGCACAAGAACGTCCGATTGTCACCTATTGTGCTGGTTGTCTGAGTATATTGGGACAAGATTTAAGGGTGTATCATGTCTTGGACCTCTACTTTTCACCTAGAAAGGGACTTGATCATCATGGTAAAAGGCCGCCCCGTGGACTAAAGACCTATCTCAATAGACTCTACCTAAAGGCACTCTTCACTCTTGACCTACCCTGGTCCCCTAAAGAAGGCTGACCTATTTATATGATTAGAGGGCGAAAAATTGATTTACATTTATGGCCTAGCCCCATACCTTCTCTATATTGAGTGTGCGGTTAGTTTAGTAAAAAATGTGAATCAAGGAGGGGAATAGAATGAAGATTGGAGGGAAGTGGGCGAGACTCTTACTCCTCTTTCTACTCATTTCAGCAGTAGTGCTAGTGAGGGTTACAGGGATTAGTCACTATCTGGATGAAGACACCCTCAAGGGACTAATTTCTCAATACAAGACTATAGCCCCCTTGGTCTACATCGGGATCTATTCTGTGGCTCCAGCCCTCTTTCTCCCAGGCCTTCCCATCACTGTGGCGGCGGGTATCCTATTTGGACCCTTCTGGGGTGTGGTTTATGCCATTACAGGTGCAACCATTGGGGCCTCTATTGCCTTTCTCATAGCTAGATACATCGGGAGAGACTGGGTGGAACAGAGGATAACAGGAGAGAGATTAAAAAGGCTCGACCAGGAAGTGGCAAGACACGGTTGGAAGGTGGTGGCATTTACGCGCCTCATCCCCCTCTTCCCCTTTAATATGCTAAATTATGCCTTTGGTCTCACTAGAATCGGCTTTTTCACTTATGCCGTGGTCTCTTTTTTCTGTATGCTCCCTGCGGCTATAGCCTACGTGGTGTTCTCCGCCTCCTTGTTGGATGTATTGAGGGGTAATATCTCATGGAAGTTTTTAGTTGGGGTTTTGCTCTTGGCTATAGTCACAGCAATACCATTAATTTACAAGAAGAAGGCCCTTCACCCTGGGTTGGATGAAGGGCCTTCGGGGGAGGATGGGGAATAGGAGGGAGTTACCCTCGGGGGTACACGTTAAAATGCATACTGTAGCGACAACACATATGCCTCGTCAAAGGATGCCTGCCTGCTCGATTTGCTGTCACCTGTATATGCATATGATCCAACGAGCATGAGGTGCTCGTTGTGCATATATGCTACATGGACCTCCCACATGGAGTGGGTGGTGTGTTCAGCATTTTTCTCTCCCTTGAATACGTTACCCACCTCTGCCTCCTGTTCGTATTCATAGCCAACGATGAATTTCTTGAACAGGATGGTCTCTATGTTGCCAAAGAATGACCAGTCACTGTCATCACCAAAGCCCAACACCCCGCGGACATAGCCCTTGGTATTGAGGATACCGGCATTGAGGATTACAGGCACAGGTAGTCCAGGGATCATCTTGGTGGCCACAAGATAGTAGTCGAAGCCGCTTGTGTCATCTACTGGGACATTGTCGTCGGCATCGGTATTCTTCCAGATGGCCCCGATTGAGATGGCGGGCATGAGGTCAATGCCAAAGTCCTTTTCCTTGATTAGATTTAGTTTGGCACTGACATTGTTCTTGTCCACTGTCTCACTCATACCATCAATATCTACGAACTCATGGGAATAACCTACCTCTAAGCGGTTGAAAAACGATATATTACCGCCCACGGTGAACCAGTTGATCCCACTGTCTGTCAGCCTCACGTTCCAGATACCCAGTTGGGGCTTTGAGACAATGCCAGCCCCCAAGAGCCCCTTGTCGCCCTCCTTTAGAGGGTTGGCAATGTAGGCGAATGGGTTGAGGGCGCACCCACCCACACCTTCTGCGTTTGTGAGTGGTGGACCTGCCTCAACAGTTGACGCCACCATGACCAACGCCGCTACAATTCCCAAAACAAAGCCGATTCCTGGTAGTTTCATAAAAGATACCTCCTCTCAAAAGTGTGTTTATTTTTTGCACTCGGTCCATCCCCAAGAGTACATATTCATGGGGACGTCCTTGGCCTTTGCTGCCTCAAGGATCGAGCCGTCAAAGAGCCTCACGTTCTTGTAGCCCAAGACATCGTTTAGGACGAAATAGACCAGGGCCGCCTGGAGGCCGTGGTTGCTGTAGACCACGATCTCCACATTCTTATTGGTTGGGATCCCCACCCCTCGTGCCAGTTGGCTTAACTCGTCAGCCTTTCGCAGAAAGGCTGGTGAAAAATTCTGGCCTCCGATGGTAAGGGCATCGGCAGGCATGAGGAGGGAGCCAGGTAGGTGACCATAGCGTGGTATATGTGCCTTTTTCTCATGACCAAAATGCTCCATAGGGTCGCGTGCATCCACAAATATGGTCTTGTGTGACCCGAGCCTCTTTTTCACGTCGTCCAGAGTAATGACCTTGCTTGCTACGATCGAGGCACTAAAGTCGCCCCTCACGGGGATGGTGGGCTTCTTCGTCTCTGGGAGCTCTGCCTGATCCCATGCATTGAACCCCCCGTCCAGTATGGCGCACTTGGTATGACCCAGGAAATGAAGAGTCCAAATGACTCTTGCACTCTTTGCAGTGTCCTGAGAGGTCATTCCATGGTCATAGACCACCACGAAGGAGTCGTTTGACACACCATACGACCTCAGCATCTCCACCAGCCTGTAGACAGGTGGCATCATAAAGCCCACAAACTTTTCGTTCATGGTCTGCCATGGGCCAAATGCCTTGACTGCACCAGGGATGTGGCTCTTTTCATACTTTTCAAAGGTTCTCACATCGAGGATCACAAGGCCCTTTTTGTGGAGATTCTTTGAGAGCCACTTGGTGCTGACAATGGGACCAGTGGCAGCCCTGGTTACAGAGGAGAGCCCGACCAGGAAACACAAGGCCAAGACTATACCTAATATTCTTTTCACATTGTTGCATTTCATTGCTTATCCCCCTCCTTTGCTACTTACAATTGCCGCAACATGAGCGGTTTCCCCATGCAAAACGTTCCACTGGGAGGTCGCCCTTGACCCTGCAATACTCGAGCATGGAGCCGTCATAGACCTTCACGTTCTTGTAGCCAAGGATGTCCGCCAGTACCAGATAGTTGAGCCCGGCAAGCTGACCAGTATTGCAGTAGACGATTATTGGGGCCTTCTTGTCTTTGGTTACTCCAACACCCAGGACCATCTTTTCTAGGTCCTTCTTCGAACGCAGGGTGGCAGGTGCGCGATTTATGCCTGCATTTGTCAGGAAATCCGCTGGCAGATTGATGGATCCTGGGATATGTCCATAACAGCCCACATCGGCCCTCTTTTCATGGCCCAGGTGCTGGAAGGAGTTTCTGGCATCTATGAAAACTGCCTTTCCGTTCTTCAGGGCCTTTTTGACCTCGGCAAAATCTGCAACCAAGGCCTTGTTCAATCGGGCCACAAAGTTTCCTTTACGCACCTTTGGCACCTCTTTGGTCACAAAACGGCCCTCAAAGGTCCACTTGGTCACGCCTCCGTTCAACATGGAGATCTTTTTTACCCCCATGGCCTTAAAGACCCAGTAGGCACCTGCCGTCTTAGAGGCATCGCTTACGGTATTTCCATGGCCGTAAACAATGACCCAGCTATCCTTGTTCACCCCAGCTTGCTGCAACATTGCAGTCATCTTGTCTGGAGGCGGCATCTTGTAGCATTGCTCTGCGCACTTAGGCTCCACCTTGCTGTATGGGATGCTCACTGCGTTGGGGAGGTGGGCAAACTCGTAGTTCGCCTCTGTCCTGGTGTCTATAATTACAAGCCCCTTGTCGTTCTTATGCTTATCCAGCCAGTCTGTAGAGACCAGTACTGGTACACCCCTCGCCTGTGCAGAGGCGACTAACAATAGTGACAGTACTAAGAACATGGCAGCCACAATCGGCCACGATTTATTTTCCAATAATCTCAATTCATTAAAATACCTCATCTCTTCTCTCTCCTTTCCCGAAATTTCCACTATTCCTCTATCTTTGGTGGAACCTTGTCCACTGCCACCTTATAATTGGCCTTGGGGTCTTCTGGTTTGATGTCATCCTTGGTGAGGAAGAGTTCTTTTACCCCATGGCATGAATTACAGGAGCGATTCTGTGGTGTCCTCTTCTGAACATTGTGAGGATTGGCAGAATTCCAGGTTGGGAGCGCATCCCAGTTGGCGATGAGGTCTTCTGGTCCAGGTTTTCCAGTGATGGTGAACTGGAAGTACCTGAGCGATGCCAGACTGTTCTTCAACATTGGTGTGTGGCGTACCAAGTTGTACTTATAGGGATTTCCAGGTTGAATATCTATGTTGCGCCCAATCTTGAACGTATAGAGTGGATCAGATGGGAAGATCACCTTTATCTTACCCTTCTCCTTTACGTCTAGTGATACGTGGCAATTCTGACAGTTGAAATATGTATTTGAGTGACACACTGTACAGGCCAACTCGTTCTCCTCATGGGCGTTGTGCATGGCTACCCTGGAGTTACCCGGCTTTGCATCTGGGTGACAGTCTTCACACCTTGGAGTGGTAGTTGCATAGTGGCGCTTTACCCCTTTGGGCTGCGTATTGTGTAGTTGCTCGCCTTTGTGGCAGTCATAACACTCCATCTGTAACTTTTCGTAATGGACGTCTGCCGTCTCGCCTAAGAGGCCCATGTACTCGCCTGCATACCTTGAGCCGTGGCAGGCATAACAGGTCTTTTCCATTGGGGGCTTCTTTAAGAAACGGTGACGGTCTATGAGGCCTCCCTTTGCCACGTGAGGCCAAGCCACATGACAACTGCCGCAGCTTGTATGGCACTCGTTACAGTCCAGCTTCCATGCTGCAGGCAAGAGGGTATCCTCTATCTTGTTGGGCTTTGAAATGGTTAGCACGATGTCCATGATCCCGTTTAGCGTATAGTGCATTGAGTCCTTAAACGTGCTTGTAATCTCCTCGTGGCACTCTTTGCAGACGCCTCCTCCCCCTTCTTCTGAGGGGTCCTTCACAAGACCCACATGGGCCTCGTCCTCGTCATCTACATTCTTTCCCTTATGACAATACCTACAACCAAGCTCGCCATGTTGGGTTTCAAGAAAGTCTTTTGCTACACCAAAGGTATCGCGACCCCTGACCTGGGGCGCAGTCACACCTCACCCTGCCACCGCTGCTGCTGCGCTGGCAGCCTTTGCACCATACTCATCCATCTCTTCGAGATCGGTGTGGCACGAGATACATGCGCTGCTGTCTGATTCGTCTGAATAGGCATTTTTTTGAGAAAATGCCAGAAAAAGCGTGAAAAACAGGCAACACATCAGAATTCTTGTTGAACACGGAACCCTCATACAAGATACCTCCTCAAAAAATTATTTTTGCAGACCATGGACTGCACACTTGACTACCACTTTGTGGTGGTATAGTTTTTCACATATCGTAGTCAAAAAAGATTGTCAACTACTTTTTTTTATATTTTCAGTTTTGGCACAAATGAATATGATAATCACATTAATAATCATTGTTATTAGAGCATAACCCATGGATAAAAAAACATTTATTTGCGCCAGGAGAATTTTAGGAAAGACACAGAAACAATTGGCAGAGATCTTGGGGACCTCCCTCAAGGCAATTTCCAGCTATGAACAGGGTTGGAGACAGGTGCCCGCTCACATAGAGCGCCAAATCTATTTCCTGCTATCGCGAAAGGCAGGAGTGAGCGACGCCATGCGGTCGTGCTGGGACGTAAAAAAGTGCGATGAATCAATACGGAAAAAGTGTCCTGCCTGGGAGTTTGAGGCAGGAAAGCTCTGCTGGTTCATTAGTGGCACGTTCTGTGAGGCCTGCTCTGGGAATAGCTGGGAAGAGAAGATCGAGATGTGCAGGACGTGTAAGGTCTTTGAGCCTATACAGAGACTACTTGAAAGCTGCAATAAGACAGACTAGGCATCGGAGGTACTCGCTGCACCTCCCTCGCCTGCTTCCTGTGACCACTTGAGGTATGCCTGGATAAATCCGTCCAGATTACCATCTAAGACATCCTTTACATTACCGACCTCAAAATCTGTCCTGTGGTCCTTTATCAACTGATATGGTTGTAAGATGTAGCTCCTGATCTGGCTCCCCCAGGCAATCTCCTTTTTCTCACTGTGGAGCTTCTGTTTCTCTTCTTCTCTCTTTTTGAGCTCCCTCTCATAGAGCCTCGCCTTTAGGATCTTCATGGCAATGGCACGGTTCTTGTGCTGGGAACGCTCATTCTGACACTGGACTACTATTCCAGTGGGAATGTGTGTAATCCTCACGGCAGAGCTGGTCTTGTTTACATGTTGGCCACCTGCACCGCTGGCCCTGTATGTGTCTATACGAAGGTCCTTTTCGTTGATCTCTACATTGATGGTCTCGTCGATCTCAGGTGCAACAAATACAGAGGCAAAGGATGTATGCCTCCTCCCCGATGCATCGAATGGTGATATGCGTACGAGCCTATGGACACCTGCCTCGGCCTTTAGATAGCCATAGGCGTAAGGTCCCTCTACGAGGAATGTGGCCCCCTTTATACCGGCCTCTTCCCCTGGCATGAGATCTAGCATCTCCACCTTAAAGCCCCTGCGCTCTGCCCACCTCAGATACATCCTCAACAACATATCTGCCCAGTCCTGGGCCTCTGTACCTCCTGCTCCAGCATGTATTGTCACAACCGCATTATTTTTGTCGTGCGGACCAGAAAGCAGCCTCTCCAGCTCTAGCCTGTCTAAGTCCTGCTCCAGCTCCTCACCCAGCCTGATCGCCTCTCTCAGGGTCTCTAGATCCTCCTCCTCTTCTGCCATATCCAAGAGGAGCACCAACTCCTCCAGTTTCTCCTCTAGACCCTCTAACTCCTCCTTCTTCTCCATTAAAAAGGCGCGCTCCTGGAGCATGGACTTAGACTCTTTTTTGTCCCAAAAATCGGGAGAGAGCATGGACTTTTCGATCTCTTGAAGGCGCTCTTCTACATTTAGCCTATCAAAGATACCCCCTTAGGCCGCTAATCCTCTTTTTGAGGTCGCCTATCTTGGATCGTATTTCCTGTACCTCAAGTGAGGCCTCTTTAAATCCCTTTATGCCCATTATTACATGCCTCCTTATGTCAATATCTCTTAAACAAAAATCTGCCGACACCCATGGCCAATAATAACAGGACCAGCGTCCAAAATCCACTTTCACCAATGCGACTATATGGTGTCCAATATTTCATGGGTCTAATAGAATGCGATATGACTGTTGGTACAAAGATGTCGGTCTTAGCTACCCTTTCACCAGTAGGTGCAATGATGGAGCTTACACCTGTATTGGCAGCACGTATAAGCCACCGCCTCTCTTCCACTGCCCTAAAGACGCTCATGGCCTCATGCTGAAACGGCGCAGGAGTCCTTCCAAACCATGCGTCATTGGTAATAACAGCAAGCAGATTTGCACCCTGTAGAACAGAGTCCCTGGCCAACTCGGGGAAGATGCTCTCAAAACATATGAGCATACCGATTTTGAGTCCTTGATGTGAATCGAGTATACCGCCCCTCTCACCACTTACAAAGTCGCCAGCAGTGGGGAGCCAGCTCCTTGCAAGATCGCTAAAAGGACCCAGGGGCATATATTCTCCAAAGGGTACTAGGTGCCGCTTGTCGTAACGGGCAGCCAGTGTGCCATCTGGACCGATCAGGTATGCGCTGTTGTAAAAACGAAACCCTGAGCCTCCATCCCGTACCTCATAACTGGGGGCACCAAAGAGGAGATAGAGGCCATTTGCTCTAGCAAATGAACTCAGTCTAAACAGGGTATCCATGTCCTCTTGGAGATAGGTGGTTACTGCCGTCTCTGGCCAGACAGCCATTTTTACCTGTTGATCGCTGCACTTCGATAGGCCTTTTCGGGTGAGGTCTAGATAGCGTCTAAGGGTCTCTTCCTTCAGTTCAGGATCCCATTTTAGCCTCTGTGGAATGGAACCCTGCACTGAAATGGCGCACACTGGCCCACCAGCCGCATCTAGGGCAATTGTTGGCTCATTGCCCAGTGAAAAACGCCTCTCTCGCTCCATCCCATAGATGGTCCATAAGAGCGTTATGACTAAAAGCCCCAAAAGGGACCATAGAGCCCCCCTCTTATCTCCCTTTTGATAGCAGGACACCATTGAATACCCTGACGCTATCCAGAAAAAAAAGAGGACACCCACACCGTAGATGCCCAAAAGATCAGCTGGCTGTATGAAAAATGGATGCGCACTAAGTCCAAGGGCCAACACACCCCAGGGAAACCCTGTCAAAATCGTACCCCTCAACCATTCCGAGACTCCCCACAGCGCCGCCCCCCATGCAGCCCTGGTAATCCCCGTCTCAACCGGTAGGAGGGTGTATGCATACGCCCACATGGCAGGGTAGATTGCCAGATACAACACCAAGAGTGCCACGATTGGAATGGCCACCCAAAGGGGCAATTGTCCATAATGACTAATGGTGGGCGCTATCCACCAGACCATGGCACCAAAGTAGACCACCCCCCATAGAAATCCCCTCTTTGCCGCCATGCCTCGCCCCCTCTCCTCCACCGAATGGAGTAACATCCACACCCCAGGGATTGTCAAAAGAGGGGACAAAAGACCAGGGAGCCCTAGACAGGCCAGAAGCCCACCCAGGGAACTATAGAAGTAGTCTAAGGTCTTACCTTTTTCCCTATCTGCATACAAGGACGTCACCTGACGTCACTAGCCTATTCTGTCACCCATGAGTATCGTATGAATAGAGGATCTGTCGCTCTATCGGTACTCTCTCCACTGGTAACTTTGGAGGGGGCCACTGGGATGTGAGTTCCACGAGACGCCTCCTCGTAGGGATGTTTTCCCATCCATAGGCCACTGCCTTCTTCCGTCTCACATCCAGTATGGAGGCATCAAATAGATTCGCCTGTACTGCCCAGGGCACAATATAGTCCTGTTCAAGGAGCCTTGCAGCGGCAACCGTCCCGGACTCCCGTGTGACTACAGAACCAGGCCCGCCTCTCAAGATCATGAGAGTCCTGCCATTTATCACTATACTGATGTCTACAAGGGCCTTTACCTTGACACCACCTATCTCGATGAAGATCTCCCTGTCTACCTCAAAATCGGTTACAGAGTAGCCCAATTCCTCTACCAGATACCGGGCGAGTTTTTGCTTGATCCGCTCCCTGTCTGTGTCGTAAACCAGTTTCCCTGTTATGTAACAGGGTATCTTTTCAAAGATTGAACTATTCATCCTTCCCCCTTTTTCGGGTATGATTCCCACACGCCAAACAAAAAGGAAAAACATTTTTCAGTGAAGGTCAACCTAAAAAACTGCTTCATAATCCTAAACGAACCACGTTATCCTGAAAACATAGGGGCCAGTGCCAGGGCCATCATGAACATGGGCCTTGGGGGGCTGATCGTGGTAAGGCCCTACAGGTTTGAGATGGAGACAGTGCGCAAGATGGCTACCCACGAGGCCAAGAGGATAGTGGACGAGATGAAGATAGTGGGAGACCTCATGACTGCCCTGTCAGACTTCGGATACTGCGTTGGTACAACTGCACGGATTGGGCGCCAGAGGCGTCCTACGCACACCCCTAGGTCGATTGGGCCTGAAATTGCCCCCATATCGCAGGAAAACAAGGTGGCGATCCTGTTTGGGAGTGAAAAGTTCGGGCTGACCAACGAGGCATTGAGATACTGCCAGGCCATTGTCACTATCCCCACAGTGGACTTCTCTTCTATCAACCTCGCCCAGAGCGTCATGATCCTGAGCTATGAACTAGCCCAAACCAATGTAGAAGATGGGGTATTTACGCCAAAGGTTGCAAATATAAGGGAACTCGAGGGTATGTATCAACACCTAAAGGAGGTCTTCTTAGAGATCGGTTATATCAACCCAGAGAACCCCGACTATTTCATGCAGAACTTCAGGAAACTCTTTTCGAGGATACAACTAAGGAAAAAAGAGGTTAAGATGATCCGGGGGTTTTGTAGGCAACTGCTCTGGAGGATCAATACATTGAAACGCCGTGGGGGTTAATATTGGCAAGGCTTCACCCCAGGGGAGTAACACTTAAGACGCTTATCCTCATTGGTACTGTAATCCTTTATCTTGGGGTTTCAGGTGGTGCTACACTCCCAAAGGTCACTGTCATCGTCACCTCTGGCATCAGGCCCTATAAGGTGGCTATTGAAGGGCTTAAAAAGGCACTAAAACTCGATGTCACCCAGTATAACTACGCCACAAATCCAAAACTTGTCCAACACATCCTGGCCAATGAGGACCACGACATATTGGTTGCCCTAGGACCCAAGGCCGCCCGTGCTATAAGTCATGTGCCTTCTAGTATTCCTAAGGTGTACCTGATGGTCTTGGACCCTCGGCGCTATGCCTCCAACGACACAATATGCGGTGTTGATCTCAGGATACCCCCACCCACTCAGCTAAAAGAGATAAAGGGGCGTTTCGGACAAGGTGTTAGGATTGGGATCCTGTATCACCCAGAGGAAAACCAGGAGATAGTGGACCAGTTCATAGAGAGTGCCCACGAGCTCTCTCTCAGACTCGTAGGGATCCCTGTAGAAAGCCCGCGGGAATCCATCTCTGCCCTTATAAAAAATGCCGACAAAATAGATTGTCTGCTCTTCATACCCGACTCAGTGGTAATCAAGGAAGCACTCGTACAATACCTTATAAAACAGGGCATCATAAGGGGGGTGGCAGCAATAGGCTACAACCACTTCTTTATGGAGAGTGGGGCCGTAATGAGCCTCAGTGTGGACTATTCAAAGGTAGGGGAAGTAGGGGCATCTATCATACACAGGTTACTCGAAGGAAAGGATTGTACACTAGAGCCACCACCATACTTTGTAGAATGGAATGAAAAGGCATGGGATACCGTAAGGCAAAGGCGCTAAGACATCTGACACTGGGCAAACGGCTTGCCCTGTGCATCTTGGGAATCATCAGTGTCGCCACATTAGTAGTGGGCATGTATGGTTCCAGGCTTACTGAGCACTTTGTCCGCGAACGTTTTAAGGACAGGATGATCTTCTTGGCGAAATATCTGGCACTCAACTCGGAGCTCGGAATCCTCATTGGTGACCACCGGATGCTCCAGAAACTGGCCGAAAACCTCTTGTCTGAAAAGGACCTGCGAGGAGTAAAGATAGTGGACTCCAAGGGGGATGTCCTGGTATCGGCTGGCCACTTTGAAGAAAATGCCATGAACGTGGCGTCATGGCCAGTGGAACTCAAGAGTGAAGATGAAGAACTGATCTTTTCCACAGAGAATAGTAGTAAGGTCACCCAAATAGGCACTGTGTTTGTCTATTACTCAGAGAAGAGTATCGAAGAATTGGTGAAGGACTTCAAGAACAAGATCTTCTTGATGACTATTTTGGTAGTGAGTATTGCAGTGGTCCTCACAATACTCATCTCAAGGACTCTCACTGCCCCACTCAAGTCACTCTCACGGGCCGCCAAAGAGGTGGCACGGGGAAGGATGGATATACGGGTAAGTGGTGGCACCCTGCCAGAGACCAGAGAGCTCGCCATGGCCTTTAACAATATGCTGATAGCCTTAGAAGAGAGCAGGAACACATTAGAGGCCACATACCAAGAGATGATCCAACAGAGGGCAATGGCCGAGGTGGGAGAGTTTGCCTTCACAGTGGCCCATGAGATAAAGAACCCGCTGGGGATCATCCAAGGTGCCCTTGAGATATTGAAAAAGCCCGAGGCCACCCAGGAGACCAAGGCTACCATGATTGAATACCTGGAAGACGAGGTGCAACGCCTCAATCGGATCATACAAGACTTTTTGGACTTCTCTCGGCCCAGAGACCCAAACTTTGTAAGAGCAGACCTCACACAAGTGGTAGAGGAGGTGGCCCAGAAGGTAAGGCTAGAATGGGAGCCCAAAGGCATTTGCCTTGAACTGGTCCAGGAGGGGCAACCCTGTATGGGTAGGATAGATCCTGAACTCATCTCCCAAGCCCTCTTAAACCTCATAAAAAATGCATGTGAGGCATGTGAAGAGGCAGAGACCCCTAGGGTCTCAATAGAGACCTGCTCCCTTGGAGACGCCTTTGAGATCAGGATAAAAGACAACGGCTACGGCATACCTCGTGAATTACTAAACAAGGTCTTTGATCCATTTTTCACTACCAAGACCAAGGGCACTGGTCTAGGCCTCGCCCTAGTAAAACGGGTCATAGAGCTACATGGGGGTACCATCACTGTAGAGTCAAAACAGGGGGAAGAGACTGTGTTTATTATCACTCTTCCAGCAATTGGAGGGTAGTGCACATGGCGTTAATACTGGTTGTAGATGATGAACCCAAGATGAGACACATCCTCAAGATCATGCTTGAGCTCAAGGGACACAAGGTGCTCGAGGCCCCACACGGAAAGGAGGCCTTGAAGATACTCGAGGGAGAACCATGCGATCTGGTGATCACAGACATAAAGATGCCAGAGATGGACGGTTTTGAATTGCTAGAGGCAGTCAAGGCACTGGAGCACAGCCCACCAGTGGTATTCATCACTGCCTTTGCCACCATAGATTCAGCAGTTGAGGCCATGAAGCGCGGTGCAGTGGACTACATTACAAAGCCCTTTGATGAAAAACGGATAGTTGTCACCATAGAAAAGGCCCTGGGCATCTCACGGCTACTCGAAGAGAACAGGGAGCTCAAGGAACATCTGGATGAGGTGACTGGGCCCGGGGACGTGGTGTGTGCATCCCAGGCCATGAAAGGGGTCCTGGCCCTGGCGGAGCGTGTTGCGGCCAAGGCAGATACAACGGTCTTGATACTTGGAGAGTCTGGAGTGGGCAAGGAGGTCCTGGCCCGCTATATCCACGAAAAGAGCCCAAGGAGGCGTGGCAAGTTCTTTGCCGTCAACTGTGCGGCCATCAGTCAGGGTCTCATAGAGAGCACCCTGTTTGGCCACGAGCGGGGGGCGTTTACTGGGGCAGACCGGAGGAAGAAGGGCTTTTTCGAATATGCCCAGGGCGGGACTCTGTTCCTTGACGAGATCGGCGACCTCCCATTTGAGGCACAGGCCAAGCTACTTAGGGCGCTCCAGGAAAAGACCATCCAGAGGGTGGGGGGCAACGAGGCGATCAAGGTGGATGTGAGGGTGCTATGTGCCACCAATCAGGACCTTGAGTCTCTGGTGGACAAGGGCAAATTCAGACAAGACCTGTTTTATAGGATCAATGTCTTTCCCATAGAGATACCACCGCTCAGGGATCGAGTGGACGACATCCTGCCGTTAGCAAGATACTTTGTAAAAAAGGCATTGGAACGGGACGTAGAAGGGCCCTTATTCACCTCTGGGGCAGAGCGCATACTTCTTGAACACAAGTGGCCAGGGAATGTGAGGGAACTGGCCAATGCCATGGAAAGGGCAGTGATCATGGCTGGTATGCCCCCTATAACGGCAGAGCACCTCGCATTCTTGAGGCCACAAAGGGCCACCACCACCTTGAAGGACTTCAAACTGCCACCAGAGGGCATAGACCTTGAAGAATTTGAAAAGGATATTATACGACAGGCCCTAGAGCTTGCCGATAATAATCAGAGCAAGGCCGCCAGGCTACTGGGCCTTACCCGATCCAAACTTAGGACCAGGGTAAAACAGCTAGAAGACCGATGATGAAAAAGGCCATCTTTTCCCATAAAATGTTGCTTTTCTTCATCTACGCCTTCCTCCTCATGGCGCATGGCGCATGGTGTGAAGACACCACCAACCTCGTATTCATTGGTGAAAACATCGATATCGTCACCAGTGCGTCCAAGAGGGCAGAGAGCGTGGAGTCTGCGCCTGCCGTCGCCTCAGTCATGACAGAGGAACAGATCAAACAACTGGGCCTCCAGACCGTTGGTGAGGCACTCAACCTCAACCCAGGATTCTACACCACCAAGAGAAAGTGGGGTTATCAACCATTTCTGAGGGGTGTTGAAGAAGGGGTGCTCTTTTTGTACGACTCTGTGCCCCTCACATCCGATGCCACCAAGAGCATCCACCCACTGGATGAAGACCTGAGCCTCGCCTTTGTAAAGAAGATTGAACTCATCCGTGGCCCTGGCTCTGTCATTTGGGGGCCTGATGCCTACGCTGGGATCGTGAATATCGTGCCTAAGAGGGGGCGCGACCTAGAGGGTACCGAGGCCTATGTCACTGGTGCCCTTCCATTTGGAAAGGCGGAGTTCGATCTCCTCTGGGGCAAGAATCAGGGGCTCTGGGAGGCACTCATTGGGCTTAGTTGCTCTAGGACCAGACCCAGGGAGCGCGACTACAATGTGGTCCGCTTCCAGGAAGGAGACTCGCCAGTACCAATCCCACCAGAAGAGCGCATTGGCTCAGATACTATCGACGATTCAAGCAACCTGGAACTCCTATTCAACCTCACTTGGAAGGATTGGCTCACACTTTCTGGCCGCTGGTCTGAGATGGAGAAAAATTATGTATTGAGTGAAACTGGCCACAAGTTGAGCTGGAGGGGCCAGAGAAAGAACCCCTTTAGATTCCTCAAGATTGAGGCAGAAAGACCCCTTGGAGACAATACAAAGGTAAAACTGAGTGGTTTCGTCAATGAGCTAAAATTCAGGCAGGAAGAGAGCGACATCTCGTATGAGCAGACGAGCCGTGTCTATTATGCAGAGGCACTATTTGAAAGGGAGTTCTCGCGCCACCTTGGCCTCCTCACCCTAGGGGTAGGTCTTAGGAGAAACCTCATCACAGGGGCAGTGGTAGACAAGGGTTTCATACCAGAATTCCTCCAGCCAGAAAATGGCTTTTTCGTACCTACTATTGAGCAAGAGGATTATGACACCTCGCTAAAGAGCGCCTTCTTGCAGATAAGGCGCCACTGGCAGAGGATCGATCTTTGGGCAGGGCTTAGGCTTGACGACCACAGCCAGTACGATCTCACATGGTCACACAACTTGGGCCTGGCCTATCACCCGGTTTCCTCATGGTATATGAAACTCCTCTATGGCACTGCGTTCAGGACACCCTACAACCAGCAACTCGTAGGGGCAAAGGGCATGGACCCGGAGAGCCTTAAAAACGTCTCGTTGAACCTCCACTGGGAACCAGGGGTCACCGGAATCGGCCAGGACTATGGGTTAGTGGCAGACCTCACCTTCTTCTGGAATGGACTCGAAGACCATGTAAAGGAAGACCCATATGCCGGTCTTTCGCTGCCTGGTGAAGGTGAGATCTATGGGACAGAATTCAGCCTCTCGCTAAGACCCGCAGAGGTGGTACGTCTCTGGTTCAATACTACACTTCTGCGCTATAGCGGGGACGAAGATGCCTTCAAGGTCCTCGACTTCGTATTCGTCAAACCAGACGGTACATTTGTGCCACACTATTCCAGTTGGAAGGCCCCCTTTGAAAAGGGGCCAGACGTGACCGCCCGCCTTGGAGTCACTGTCACCCCCTGCGATTGGCTTGAGGTCTCAAATGTCTTTTACTATGAAGGCCCCTGGTGGGTGACCTATGATAAAGGAAAGACAAGGGCCCGAATAGACCAGAGGTTTGACTGGGATCTCACTATGAGGGCCCATGATCTCTTGTGGAAGGATACCGATGCCTACGTCTCCATCAAGAATATACTAGATGAACGGCAGACCACACCTGGGACGTATAGCACCTACAGGTCCCCTGGCCTGACCATCTATATGGGGCTCGAATTCCACTTCTAGGCCTAAAAGTCCACGATCTTACTGGCCTTTGTCTGCTCCTTCCTGAGCGCCATGGCCATGCTCATGTCGGCAGATGCCCCTTCTTCATCACCCAATTTCTCATATATCTGGCTCCTCAAGAGATATGGTGCAGCATAGGAGGGGTCTAGGTCTATGGCCCTTGAGAGGGCCTCGATGGCCTCGTCAAGTAGCTCTTGCTGCATCAAAATCGCCCCTTTGTGATAGAAGAAACGTGGGTTCTCTGGGTTGCACTCGATGGCCTTGTCGATGTCTTTTAGGGCCAGATCCTTGTCCCCCTTTCTGAGATACGCCACAGCCCTTGCCTGATAAACCTTCCCGTGGTCTGAGTCCTCTTCCAAGACCTTGGTAAAGATCTCGATGGCCTCATCAAACTCCTCATCCATCAACTTGAACTGCCCATCAGTGAAGAGATCCTCTAGTTCCTGCCTCATCCTCCATCTACCTCCTATTGCATTATTCTAGTTATGACACAAAAAGGGCCAGGGAAAAGAACCTGGCCCACTGAGATTCAACCTTTTGATGAGGTACTAACCAGCAAAGGCCTTTTCAAGTGGTGGCACCATCTGTTTCTTCCTGCTCATGACACCATCTAGCCAAACAGTCCTACCCTCGAGCTTCTTGCCAAAGGCCTTCTCTATGACGCTTGGGTCGTCGGTGATGGCCATGAGCTCTGTACCTTCCTTCATGATGTCTGTGAGCATCAAGAAGACACTGTGGCGATTGCCCTCTGCCTTTACCTTTTCAAGCTCTGCATAGAGGTCATCCATCATGTCTTTTACAAGGTCAAGGCTAACAAGCTCTAGCTGGCCAATTCCCACTGCGTTTCCACTCATGTTGAAGTCTTTGTAGTCCCTGAAGATGAGGTCCCTTGGTGCCACGCCTTCAACGGCACTCTTGGCCTTGGCCATTTCCATACCCCAGGCCATCATGTCGTCTACACCAGCGATCTTGGCCAGGGCCTCTGCTGCCTCTTTGTCTGAATCTGTACAGGTGGCTGACTTGAAGAGCACTGTATCACTGAGAATGGCTGAGAGCATAAGCCCTGCAATATTTTGAGGAATGTCCTTCTTGAATACGTCCTTATAAAGGGTGTAGAGGACAGTTGCAGTGCAGCCCACTGGCATGGCACAGAAGAAGATGGGATTTGGGGTGGTGATGTCGCCGATCTTGTGGTGGTCCACTACTGCCATGAGTTCACCACTGTCCCAGTTGTCTGGTGCCTGTTTGATGTCGCTGTGATCGACAAGCATATATTTTTCGCCACTCACATCGGTCCTCAACTCTGGCTCTGCAAAACCAAACTTTTCAAGGACAAGCTTGCTCTCTGGATTGAGCTCCCCCTGCCTGCATGGAACTGCATCCACACCCAGCATCTTTTGGAGCTCTGCAAAGGCGATGGCCGATGTCACTGAATCGGTATCAGGGCTTTTGTGCCCCAGCACATAAACTGCCATGGTCTGATCCTCCTTTTCTTGTAAAAAATTGGACAAATTTTTAACTTAGAATCAAACCATGATGTAGCACAATGGGTAATTTTTTCAAGGGAAAAAAACTTGGGACGGAATTTTAATGAATGGCAATTCAATTTGAAAAAGGGGTAGAAAGGTACTCTTATTTTAAAGGTAGATGCACAATCCTGCCCTTTTCAAACCTAAAGATGACCTTTTTCATCTCCTGCGGCACCTCATAGATCGCATTGTATATGCCTATCTGGGTATTGGCATACACTACATC
>WGBU01000083.1 GCA_015494155.1 Deltaproteobacteria bacterium
GCAAAAGGGAATAGATGGAATTTTTATATATTGAAACATCAATAATTAGCTATCTCGTAGCACGGCCGAGTAATAATTTAATATCAGCTGCACGTCAAAAAATTACATATGATTGGTGGGATACTGAAAGGAATAAGTACAATATTTTCATTTCTGAATTAGTGTTGGCAGAATGCTCACGTGGAGATGAAAGAGCAGCTAAATTGAGAATAAATGTTGCAAAAGAAATTACGGTATTAAAAATCACAAAGGAATGTATTGAATTAGCAAAGCTATTTTTTACTAAAGCATTGCTACCTGAAAAGGCTAGAGATGATGTGTTACATGTCGCCATAGCAACACATCATCAAATGGATTTTCTTTTAACGTGGAATTGTAGGCATTTAGCAAATGCTCATTTTATACGAAAATTGCAAAAAATTTCTTTCGATGAAGGTCTGGTAGTGCCGACAATATGTACACCACAGGAGATAGCCAATGAATAGAAAAGAAGATATTGAGATCAAAGAGGCAGATTACATATTGCAAGAACTATGGGAAGCAAAAGATTATTATTCTTTGTCGTGCGATTCAGACTTTGAAGCATTGGTTCAGAAGGTCAGAGAGGATATTAAAAGTTTAGTGACTGTAGACATTCATGATAAAGTGTTCAAAATGGATGTATCATCTTGAAATAAAATATATTTTCTCTAATAAACGGGTGCACTTGAACGCTACTCCGCGATGGCCTTCAGCCCTGTTCCATAGCGGCAAGTGACCTTGGACGATACATTATGAGAATCTACGGAAACACAAAGGATTTGACATCATCAGAAAAAAAGCAGCTTGAAAGGCTCTACAGGAAGAGGCTACCGCCCGACACCCTCTGTTCACAGGAGTTGGGTCGTGCACTTACGAGCCTGTCTCACAGGCTTGGAAGAGAGCTAGGGCTCCTAGTGGACAGGAAGGGAAACGTCCGTTTTGTACTCTGTGGAGAGAGGGACGGGATATTGATTCCAGACCTCAGCATGTTGAGACGTGGCCCTGGGAGGCTAAAGGGCCTGCGCCTCATCCATACCCATTTGAGAAAGGGAAAGGGGCTCGATTCAGAAGACCTTACAGACCTTGCACTGCTCCGCCTGGATGCCGTGTTTGCAGTGGACGTTGCGAAAGATGGTCTTCCTGGGCAATCCCATCTAGCATATCTATTGCCTCCCAACAAGGAGGGTAAAAAGTGGGAGGTCCAGGACTTCTCTGCCATCTCACAGGTGAGGATCCCATTTGATTCCTTTGTCAAAGAACTAGAAGATGAGATGGAACGTGCCTTTGGTGGAAAGGTCTTGCCAGGGGGGGAGAGGGCCATATTGGTCCATGCAAGTGCACGGCCTAGGGAGGCACGGGAACGGTCACTCAGGGAACTTGAACAGTTGGCATACTCTGCTGGCGTGGAAGTGGTGGCCAGTATCAATCAGCGAGTGAATCGCTATCATCCAGGCCATCTCCTGGGCATGGGAAAGTTGAGGAGCATATTGATAGAGGGCCTCTATCTTGGGGCTACACTGGTGATATTTGATCAAAATCTCACTCCAGTACAGGTGAACAAGATATCCGAGATGGTGGACCTCAAGGTCATAGACAGGACCCAACTCATACTGGACATATTTTCCAAGCGGGCAAGGAGCCGCGAGGGCAAGATACAAGTAGAACTCGCACAGCTAAAATACCTGTTGCCTAGGCTAGTGGGTAAGGGCACTGCCATGAGCAGGCTCACTGGTGGAATAGGTGGGAGGGGACCTGGTGAGAAGAAGCTCGAGGTAGATAGAAGGCGTGTGAAACAGAGGATAAATTCCCTTGAAAGAGACCTGGCCAAGATAGCAAAAAGGCGCCTTGAGAGGCGAAAGAGGCGGAAGAGGAGGGATATATTCAGGGTCTCTCTAGTGGGCTATACCAATGCGGGCAAATCTACCCTCCTCAATACCCTGACAGGTAGTGAGGTCCTCAGTCAGGACAAATTGTTTGCCACTCTAGACCCCACTACCAAGCGGTTCTTTGTAAAGGGATCAGGGAAGACCATCCTCATTTCCGACACAGTGGGATTCATAAGGGAGATGCCAGAGGGGCTAAAGAGGGCATTCAAGAGTACCCTCGAAGAATTAGAGGATGCAGACCTGCTCATACACGTTGTGGATGTCTCCAATCCTGACTGGCGCGAGGAAAAGGAGGCAGTAGAGGAGATCCTGCGTGAGATGGGCCTGGAGGACATACCCATGATTACATGTCTCAACAAGATCGACGCTGTGGAAGATCAAAAGACCCTTAGCCGTCTTCCCGCTGGAGCAATAAAGATCTCTGCACGTACCGGGGCAGGACTGGATGTGCTCCTAGAGGAGATTACGGGCTTTATGCCCCGCGGCCAACACCAATATATTGAAATCCAAGGGCCTGCACCTTATGGGGATCATACACATTTCTCAGATCTACAATCCGATACCCATTCATGATCCCTTTGAGGCGCTCTAGATCGAGGTTCCTGAACTCATTCCACTCTGTGACCACCACGAGCACATCTGCACCCTCGGCGGCATCGTAGGAGTCCTTGGCATAGTAGATAGTCCCTTCTGGAAAGAGATTCTTGAACTCCTCTATGGCAGCGGGGTCAAACGCCCTTATCTTTGCACCTTCCTCTAGTAGTGAACCAATGAGGGTGATGGATGGCGCCTCTCTGATGTCACTAGTGTTTGGTTTGAAGCTCAGTCCGAGCACAGAGACCGTTTTCCCCTGAACCTCATCCTCCAGGACCATTTTGACCTTTTCTATGCTGCGCCTCTTCTGGGCCTCGTTCACCTGGATGACAGACTCAACTATACGCTGAGGCGCATTGTGTTCTCGTCCAATAGCCACGAACGCCTTGGTATCTTTTGGGAAACAGGAGCCTCCAAAACCTGGCCCAGGATGTAGGAACTTGGGACCAATGCGTTTGTCAAGCCCCATGGCCTTGGCCACGTGGTGGACGTCTGCACCAACCGCCTCGCACAGGTTCGCCACCTCATTGATGAACGAGATCTTGGTGGCGAGGAAGGCGTTAGATGCATATTTTATCATCTCTGCAGTCTCAAGATTGGTGACAACGAAAGGGGTCTCAATGAGATAGAGGGGACGATAGATGTCCTTTACGATGGCAAGGGCCTTTTCGCTATCTGAACCTATTACTACCCTATTGGGCCGCATGAAGTCTTCTACTGCAGAGCCTTCCCTGAGGAATTCAGGGTTAGAGACCACATCTACAGAGACTGAGTTTTTCGCCTCTTCCAATATGATCTCCCTAATACGTCTGTTGGTCCCCACTGGTACGGTGCTCTTGGTAACTACTACCTTGTAATCGTCTATCACCTGTCCAATCTCTCTTGCTACTGCCTCCACAGCACTGAGGTCTACTGTGCCATCGTCCCTCGATGGGGTGCCCACTGCAATGAAGATCACAAGGGAGGAGCGGACACTAGTAGCGAGGTCAGTGGAAAAGGAGAGCCTCCCATTGGATACATTCCTGTCCACTAGTTCCTTAAGACCTGGTTCATAAAAGGGTATGATACCCTTTTCCAAAAGCTCTATCTTTTCCCTGATCTTGTCCACACACACCACGTGGAGTCCAAAGTCTGCAAGCCCTGCCCCGGCCACCAATCCGACATAACCGGTTCCGACAACTGTAACGTGCATTGTAGGCCATCTCCTTTCATATAGATGTAAAAAAATTTTGCCCATGTTATTCCATATGCTCAAAAAACGCCATATTTTTCATAACCAAATCCTTGTTTTCATACGCAACTCGCCTGCCTTTGTCACTCATGTACTTTGTGTGAGAGCCAGAGAATATATCACTAATTAAATTGAGTTAAAAAGGACATGTTTTGAATAAGCTGGATTTATCCTGGAATGAATCGAACACGGCCTATATGGCACGATTAAAGATTTATCTCAACACTAAGGGGGAATGCAACGAAGGCTTTGATCTATTCGACAATTTTGACGAATCATTCATATTTTTGTCGAAAAAGTTTCACTTTAATCTTAATTAGAAACACTTATTTCATTGAAATAAATAAGAAATTTCTTTTAACAGAAAGGTGGCACGTTACTTGTACTATCACGTATTACGAGTTGGCCAACTCAGCAAAATAAAAAAACACAAAGGAGGTCAAAAATGAAAGACATTAAAAAAGGCATCTCGATCATACTTTTGGGATGTGCTCTCTTGGGAACCCCTGTGGTATCCAATGCGGGATTTGGTATGGGACCAGGGAATGGCACAGGACCAGTGATGAACATCTATGATGGGACGCCTGTAACTGTAAGCGGCATAGTGACAAGCCTGGGGACCCAAGGCCAAGGTATGAGCATAGACACTGGCACAGAGGTCGTGACCATCTATGGTATAGGGCCAATGCGTTATTGGGCTATGTTAGATATAGCTAGGCCCCAGATTGGTGAATCTGTGGAGGTACAGGGCTACCAGGTCACATTTTCCGATGGCACATCTAAAATCATAGCTACAACAATTAATGTAAATGGAAGTGAGATTCAGCTCAGAGACCCGGACAGTGGGGCACCACTGTGGCGCAGTGGGTTTATGGGTAGAGGCAGAAATCGTTAGAGCCAAGAGATTAGTCGATCCCTCACGAGCCATTATTAAAAAGGATGTTGTCAGGGAGGACTACAATTATCCAAAAAAGGGGGCGAACTCGTGCCCCCTTTAAGAAATTTATAGTTTTTGTGCGAAAAACAGATAATGTCTACAGGAGGTTTAAAAATGAGAGGCAAAAGGCTTTATAAGATCCCATTTGGAGCAATCGTTGCAATTGCCTTGTTCTGGTGCAGTCAAGTAGTGGCTGGTGGATATGGTCATGGAGTAGGTGGCCCCAATGTGGATCTTGGCCTACAAGGATCTGGTTATCTGACAGATGGAATATTCCTAAGTCCATTTCAAAAACTTGATACTACAGAACAAAATGCAATATTATTTATGAGGGAAGAAGAAAAGCTCGCAAGAGACGTTTACCTTACCCTCAGAGATAAGTGGGGCCTTATAATCTTTGATGATATAGCTTCGAGCGAGCAAAGGCACATGGACATGGTGGGGCAACTCATTGAAAAATACGGGCTAGAAGACCCCGTCACAGACGATTCCATTGGCGTTTTCCAAAATGAAATATTGAAGGGCCTGTATGAAGATCTTGTGTCGAGGGGTGAAGAGTCGGTTGTAGAGGCACTTAGGGTAGGTGCAACCATAGAAGATCTAGACATATCAGACCTGGAAACCCGCCTAGGGGAAACAGACAATGATGATATTAGGCAAGTCTTTGAGAATTTGAAAAATGGATCGTATAATCACATGAGATCTTTTTATTCTGCTCTCTCTAGCTATGGAGAGTCATACAATGCTCAATATATCTCGCAAGAAGAGCTAGAAGGCATCCTAGAAGATTCCAATGGACATGGGTATGCATACAGAGGGAGCAGTTACACCATGCTCCCAGGCACCATCAATAGATTTGATAATACACAAAAAGCAGCACTTACCCTAGAACCAACCATTGAAGTGATGGATGGTGACATAGGCGGGCCAGTGAACCTCTATGCCCTTATGTATTCATATGAATTAGACAAATGGTTCTTGGTAAATGCCCCCAATTCCTTTGTGGAATGGACTCCTGGAATCGATAAGCTTAAGCCATTCGCAACCCTCAACATGGCAAGTGAAACCTTGGAATTCCCAGTGATCACCCAGCCAGTGGATGTAACTGGTCTTCAAGGTACTTTTGATCTTTACTTTGGATATATTGGTCAAGGTGGCCACATGGTATATGGTCTCAATAGACTGATCTTTGAATAATATGAAACAAATACAACAGACAAAGGGCTCATGAAAGCGAGCCCTTTGAGTGCACAATTTGCATCCACTTTGCGCGTACTCTTTATAATTGGCTTTCCCAAGTATGGATATTCTGCTATTATTCTAAATAATGGAATGCACATCATTTGTGAATATACGATCTCTTTGCATAAAAATCGTGCTATTTCTCGTGGCCTTTTACTCTCTTCACATGAGTACACCCGCTATTGGAGGCGACCAGGACCAATGTGCCATCTTCAACCTTAATTCCATAATTGAGATCGCAATAAGACAAAATCCAACCCTTAAATCCTTAAGGCACGCTGTTGAGGTGGAAAAGGCCCTCATAGAACCCTCGGGTGCGCTGCCTGACCCTACCATTGGTATCGCAGTCTTGAATCTTCCCATGGATACCTTTTCACTGGATCAAGAGGCCATGACCCAGAGCCAAATAAGGCTCACCCAGAAGATCCCCTATCCCGGGAAACTATCGCTTAAAAAAGATATTCAGGCCCTAAAGGCCCGAGCAGCTAAATGGCGCCTTGAAGAGGAAATTTTAACCCTAAAACGGGATGTCCGCATCCTGTACTGGGAGCTTTTTCGTATAAAGAATACCCTTCGTCTCCTCCAAAGAGAAAAGAAGACCTTGGAGAAGATCATCGCTCTTACTACATCAAAGTATGAGACAGGCAGTGGGCTTCAGTCTGATGTCCTCCTTGCGCAACTGGAACTAACTAGGCTTTTAGATAAAGAGATAGCACTGAAGGCTCAGGAGGAGGACCGCCTTCACAAGCTTATGGAGATATTGGGCACCAATGATAGCTGTATTGATGTTAAGGTTCCAACGAGAAGTGGCATATCATCTATTTATCCATTGGATACATTGGCCAAGGAGGCATTGAGACAAAACCCTGGCATACTGAAGTTGGAGGAGCTTTTGGAATTGAAGAAAACCTCATATGAGCTTACCAAGAAGTCCTATTACCCAGACTTTTCAGTCCTAGCAGCCTATGGGAAGCGCTTTGGAGACAATCCAGATGGTTCTGACAGGGCAGATTTTGGGTCTTTGATGTTTTCGTTCAACCTTCCCATCTTTTATAGAAAAAAACAGACCTTGGAGGTGGTTTCAGCCTTAGAAGGTGTAAAATCCATGGGGGAAAGACTCGATGCCAAGAGGGATCAGGTGATCGAGACCCTCAAGGGGAAGTATGCCGTGTATTCAGGCCTGCTAGACCAAGACCGACTCTACCGTGAGACCATACTGCCAAAGGCACGGTCGACCCTGGAGGCACTCAAGGCTGCTTATACTAAAGGGCGTGCAGATATTGTGGGTCTTTTGAGGGCAGAGCTCATGCTCTACACGTTTGAAGAGGCACACGTATATGTCATTGCTAAGGCCAACCAGACCTTGGCCGACATCCAGGCATTGGTGGGAAGTGAGCTATGAGCTTTTCGAGGTAAGAATGTCATGTTCATACGAATCTCTTTGGTAATACTAGTATTCGTTGTAGGGCTTGCCGTTGGATTTTTGGGCAAGGATTATATACCCATAAAGAGCGTAAAGGATGGCTCTTCACCCACAGTCGTTCCAAAAAGCAAGGGAAATAAGGAGCGAAAGCCCCTCTTTTACAGGAATCCCATGAACCCTTCCATTACGTCACCCGTCCCTGCCAAGGACGAGATGGGGATGGACTATATCCCTGTCTATCCAGAGGACCTCGAAGGGGGTAGTTCAAAAACACCGGGGACAGTGGTCATAGACCCCGTCACCATGCAAAAGATGGGTGTACGCACAGCCACTGTGAAGTGCATGC
>WGBU01000084.1 GCA_015494155.1 Deltaproteobacteria bacterium
TCTTTCTCTTCTTCCTCTTGGGAAACACTAGGGCAATTGCCTCGTCTATGGTCTGTATAAAGTGAAACTTGAGGGCCTTCTTAACATCCTCTGGGACATCTTCAAGGTCCTTTTTGTTCCTCTTGGGGAGTATTACCTCTTTTATCCCTGCCCTGTGGGCGGCCAGTACCTTTTCTTTGATACCGCCCACTGGCAACACCTGTCCCCTCAATGTGATCTCACCTGTTACGGCAATCAGTGGGGCTGCAGAACGCTCCATGAGGAGCGATATGAGGGCTAGGGTGGTGGCAACCCCTGCAGATGGCCCATCCTTGGGCACGGCACCAGATGGGACGTGAATGTGGATGTCTGTGGTCTGGAAGATCTTGGGGTCTATCCCAAGGTCCCGTGCCTTGGAGCGAACGAGGCTAAGGGCTGTCTGGGCAGATTCTTTCATGACGTCGCCGAGCTTGCCTGTGAGTATGAGCTTACCACTCCCCTCCATCTTGGTGGCCTCTATGAATAGGATCTCTCCCCCTGTGGGGGTCCATGCAAGGCCAGTGACAACCCCTGGCACCCGCACCCGTTCTGCCACCTCCAATTCATACTTGGGCGGCCCCAAGAACTCTCGAAGGTTAGAGATGGTCACCTCTATTTTTTGGGTCTCACCCAGGGCAATGCGCTTGGCAGCAACCCGCATTACAGAGGCTATCTCTCTTTCGAGATTCCTCACACCTGCCTCTCGCGTGTAATCCGTGATGATTCTGGCCACTACTCGCTTTGGGAGGCTGATGTTTCGCCGTGTGAGTCCATGGGCCTTGAGCTGCCTTGGGATCAGATACCTCCTTGCTATCTCGAGCTTTTCCTGGAGCGTGTATCCGCTCAGCTCGAGCACCTCCATCCTGTCTAGGAGTGGCGGTGGTATCGTGTCTAGGACATTTGCGGTGGCAATAAAGATTATCTTAGAAAGATCGAACTCCACCCCCAGATAGTGATCTGTAAAATTTGCGTTCTGTTCTGGGTCCAAGACCTCCAAGAGTGCAGAGGCAGGGTCGCCCCTAAAATCTGTGCCGATCTTGTCTATTTCATCCAGCATAAAGACCGGATTTTTAACCCCAACGCGCCTAAGTCCCTGGATGATTCGCCCTGGCATGGCGCCCACATAGGTACGCCTGTGGCCACGAATCTCTGCCTCGTCCCGTACACCACCAAGGGCAATCCTATAGAATTTGCGGCCCAGGGCCTCTGCAATGGATCGTCCCAGACTGGTCTTTCCTGTGCCAGGTGGCCCAAAGAAGCAGAGGATAGGGCCCTTGGCGTCGGGCTTGAGCTTTCTCACTGCCAGGTATTCGATGATCCTGCGCTTCACCTTCTCTAGATCGTAGTGGTCGCGGTCGAGTATCTCTTGTGCCCTTTCTAGGTCGAGGTGGTCCTCTGTCTCTTCGTTCCATGGGAGGGCCAAGACCCAATCAATGTAGTCTCTGCTCACGGTGTACTCTGCAGACGATGGGTGCATCTTTGAGAGGCGGTCTAGCTCGCGTTCCACCTCTTTTCGTGCAGATTCAGGGAGGTTCTTTGCCTCTATCTGCTGCTTCAACTCCTCGATCTCTTCACTTACGCCTTCAGACTCGCCCAGTTCCTTTTTGATGGCCTTGAGTTGTTCACGCAGATAAAACTCGCGCTGGGTCTTGTCCATCTGGTCCTTGACCCGAGATTGGATCTTGTGGCCCAGCTCCAGGATCTCCAACTGCTTTGCCAGTATATTTATTGCAATCTCAAGGCGTTTCTTTATATCGAGCGCCTCGAGCACCTCCTGTTTTTCCTCTGGTGGGATATTGAGGTGGCTCACCACCACGTCTGCAAGCATACCTGGGTCAGTAATGTTCATCACGATGGCGCCCATCTCATTGGGCAGATTGGGGGAGAGTTCTAGCACCTTGGAGAACGACTGCCTGATGTTCACCATGAGGGCCTGGACCTCCAGGTCATCTTCAGGCACGATCTCCTTGGCTGGCTGGACCTTTGCCTTTAGGTAGGGCTGTTTTTCCGTGAGTTCCACAAGGTGTATCCTAGAGACCCCTTGTACGATGAGCTTGGCGTGGCCCTCATCGTCTTTGGCCATCCGCAGTATGAGCCCAATGGTACCAATACGCTTCAGGTCCATCTTCTTTTCATCGCGCTCTTGGGCAAATACCACGGCAATGGTCCTGTCAGAACCCAGGGCATCGTCTATGAGTTTAACTAGGTTTGGGGGCTCGACGATCCAAGGGACCACCATGTGCGGAAACAGGACCAGGTCCTTGCTGGGCAATACCGGCAACTCTCTTACTGTGTCTTCAGGAACGCCTTGTGCCTCGTCCTTCTGGATATCGTCTGCCATCTATCCCCCTTTTTCTCTTATTCTTCCTCTACAGCAATCTTGATTCCATGCCTTTTCATGACCTTGGCCAATCTAATCACCAAGAGCCCATTGTCTAGTTGGGCACTTGTGGCCTCCACATCGCACTCACAGGGAATTTTGATGATCCTCTCACACTCCCCATAAACAATCTCCATAAAATGGAATTTTCGGTTCCCAGGCCCCAACGGTGACTCCCTCCTGCCTCGTATCCTCACATACTGATCCTCTACAGTGACAGTGCAATCCTCTCTTGATACACCAGCCATGTCTGCAATGATGTAGACGTGGGTCTCGTCCTCACATACGTTTACAGTTGGTTGCCAACCCCTAGGCAGAGAACTGGTGGAGACACCCACCTGAAAGAAATCGTCCACCATTTTGTCAAAGTGTTCAGACAGTTCCCGCGCATCCTGACCTATTTTAATCTTGATTACTGGCATGGGCCTTCCCCATTATAAAAAATTTGGCAAAAATTCTGTTGATAAATTAACATATAAGCCAAAAGGGGCGTTTGGCAACAAATTTTTCCCTTTTTAAAAGTGGTATTCCACAACCAAAGAGAATTAAAAAGGGGATTTATTACTGTGAAAGATATTTGGATCGAAGTGCTAATCTACATAGACGGAGGGCTGGATACACGTGAAGACCCCAATCTGGAACAACTCATAGATATCATAACAGATTTTACCGTCTCACACCTCGGTCGAGGGGTTATAGTGGAAGATGACGTGGTGATCAAGGCATATTGTACCCCAGATGAAATGGAGGCCGGATTCATCGAGGAACTGATGCGTTTTCTCGAAGAATTGAATGAACGGCATGGGGGCTACCTTGACTTTCACTTAGATACACGCCCCATACACACAGAGGATTGGAGCGAGGGCTGGAAGGCTCACTTTAAGCCCATCAAGATTGGCCATTCTCTTGTAATAAAGCCCACATGGGAGGAGTATGTGCCCCATGAAGGGGAGATCGTAGTAGAAATTGACCCAGGGCAGGCCTTTGGCACCGGTACCCATGCCACCACGAGATTGTGTCTGGAACTACTGGAGGAATACATTACAAGAGGAGATGGCGTGACAAGTGTCCTTGACTGCGGGACAGGCACTGGCATCCTTGGCATCTCCTGTGCCAAGCTCGGAGTAAGAGAGGTGCTCATGCTGGATATAGACCCAGTGGCAGCAGAGGTTGCCAGGCACAATTGCCAACTCAACCACGTCCAGCAATACTGCTCTGTGACCACTACCCCCATCTGGGAGATCCAGGAGACCTTTGATCTCGTGCTCGCCAATCTGGACAAGGGCACCCTATTACTTCTGGCACAGGATCTCACCAGGGTCATTTCAAGGGGAGGGGCCCTGGTGGTATCTGGTATATTGGAAGGACAAGGAGAGGCCATAATAGAGAGGTTTGAATCCTTAGGGCTCGTAAAAGAATCGATCCGAAAAGACAGGGAAGACCCAGAGTGGATCGCCATTTCCTTTAGACAGAATGATGGAAACCCCTTTGATTCAGATTAGATTTGGGGAGTTTCGACCATAGGGACCAACAGACTGCGGCGATTTTTAGTAAGGGAGGGGACCAGAATCACCCCCAGCACAATCCTCCCCATCCATGGCAGCGAGGCAAGGCATATTATAAACGTCCTTCGCTTAAGAGAAGGGGACGAGATAGAGCTAATCGACGGCAAGGGCACCCTTGTCAGGGCCTCTATAAAAGAGATAGAAGCGAAAAGGGGTGTTGTATGGGTCTTGATCCAGGGGGACCGTATCCTTAAAGATGACAGGTCCCCGATCCTCCTCCTCATGTCGATGATAAAAGGCGACAAGATGGACCTCGTCATTAGAAAGGCCACTGAGTGCGGTGTATGGGGGGTAGTACCAGTGGTCACCCATCGTTCTGTCCCAACACCCAAGTCTCAGAAGAGGGCAAGGTGGAATGAAATTGCCCTACAGGCCCTCAAGCAATCTAAGGGGCTCTATGCCCCTGAGATCTTCCTCCCAATAGACCTTAGGGACTTGGCCCATTTCTTTTCATCCGCTGACATTCCCACCACAGAGACAAGGCTCCTTCTCTCTCCTGGGCCCCACCACCCGCCTTTATTAAAATTGGGACTTGAGTCCAGACCGCCATGGGCTATCTTAGTCGGGCCTGAAGGCGGGCTAGATGGGGATGAAGAGGAGTTCCTGTTTGGGCTTGGCTTCAGGCCTGTGCGGCTGGGCAGCCGAATCCTCAGGGCCGAGACCGCTGCCATTGTCGCCATTGGGACACTTTTGAACTGCCAGGAGACATCATGAAATGGGCTTTGACACAACCCGATTCCCTTTTCTCAACTTTAGGGACGAGGCTGCGTTTTGGCGTGACATAGAGAGGCTCAAGAAATTCTTTCAAAATTGCAGAGAAGAACTCCAGGGTGTCTTCAAAAAAGGGGCTGAACTAAAGGCCGCTTTCTTGGAACTGGACCCACTTGTGGAGGAACTCACGAATAAAATCTGTCCCTATTGTGGCACTGTATGTTGTGCCAACAGACACGGTTTCCCAGAATTTGCAGACATCGTCTCTATGCTCGCCATGGAGGAAGAGATCCCAAAGTACGATCTAGGTGTGGACGAGAGGGATCTCTGCCAGTTTTTGTCGAGGTCGGGCTGTATACTGCCCAGATATAGGCGTCCCTATAGGTGTACATGGTATTTTTGCGATCCCATGCTCGTTGAGGTGGACATTGGCCCAATAAAGAGGTACAGAAATTTCTTGAGGCTGGTGACACTCCTTTCTCAAAAGAGGGGAGAGCTCTTAGAGGAATTTTTTAAGATCTACATGGAGAAGGCTAGGCCAAATGACCCTCCGGGCAAATCACCTCACGGTCCTTAGGGTTATATTGCTACCTCTTCCCTACTTCCTCATCTACCAGGGGACTTATGGGCGGGTGGCAGCACTTTTGATCTTTACTGCCCTGGGCATAACAGACTATCTAGACGGGTTTCTCGCTAGGAGGCAGGGCACCACAAGGCTTGGGAAGCTACTTGACCCCATTGCAGACAAGATCTTTCTGGTGGTGATCATGGTGTGCCTCGTGGACCTCGAAATCCTCCCCTATTGGCTGGTGATCCCCATCTTTATGCGCGAGTCATTGGTTGCAGAAATTAGGCGCGCTGGCATCACCCTGGAGGTGACAGAACTCGCCAAAATAAAGACAACCATACAGATGGCGGCATCTGGCCTTATATTCCTCCTAGATACCTTTCACAGCAAGATAGTCCTTGTGGCCTTTTTGTCAGGGGCAATACTTGCCACAGTCTTTTTGGCAGTAGCACTCTTTATAAGGGATGGCACCATCTCGAGCCGTATGAAATGGGCACTGGGGCTCCTGGGTCTGGCCCTCTTTTTTGCCGCATTACTCCCTGAAAAGGCCATCTTTCTTTCCTATGGGGTCTTTATAGTGATTATCACCCTGGTATCTGGTGGCCAGTACATCTTAAAAGGGATACCAGAGATAATCTCTAAAGGGCCTTCTCAGTGTGTGCGGGCCTTGATCACCACCATATTTCCCATATTTCCCCTCATAGCAATGGGGAATCTGGATCACCAGGACATATGGGCAGTGCTAGTCGTGCTATCTCTAGAGTATGCTACACAGGGACTGGACGCCATGGAGAGAGGAGACGCTGGAATAGACCTTTCCAGGATAAAGGCATATGTCCTACTGCCCTTCCTCTCCTTGCTACTCATATGGCCTGGCATAGATATACACACGGCCTTTAAGATAGGGGCATTTTTATATGCAACATATCTCTCAGGAGACTTTATCCTCAACAAAAAAGTTGTCTTTGATAATTATTGAGTTATAAAGTCAAATATGTATCTAGACGTTTCACCAGGGGTGGTTGAAAAGCAAGGCCAAACAGGGGCATCGCCATACAGGACCATCAGAGAGGAACTGGAGGCAAGAGAGCATCAATTTCTCGCGCCCTATGCCGCCTTTAGTGATCAGACTAAGGGGCGCCGTCAGCCTGCCAAGGCATGTCCCATAAGGACTGCATTCCAGAGGGACAGAGACAGGATCGTCTATTCAAAGTCGTTCAGGCGTCTAAAACACAAGACCCAGGTGTTCCTGTCGCCTATGGGCGATCATTACAGGACCAGACTCACCCATACCCTCGAGGTGGCAGAGATTGCCCGCACCATTGCCAGGGCCTTGCGTGTAAATGAAGATCTCACAGAGGCCATAAGCCTGGGACACGACCTTGGCCACACTCCCTTTGGACATGCGGGAGAGAGCGTGCTCAATGAAATCGTGCCTGGAGGATTTACCCATTGTAGGCAGAGTCTGAGGGTGGTGGACAGGCTTGAAAATGGAGGGCGTGGTCTGAACCTCACCTATGAGGTGAGGGATGGTATCCTCAAACACTCCAAGGGTTTTGGGGATATAATACCAGCCAGTAAAGGCGGCTGGGCCAAGACCGTGGAGGGGAGGATCGTGCGCATTGCAGACATCATCGCATATCTCAGCCACGACCTCGACGATGCCATCAGAAGTGGCGTCATTGGGCCAAAGGACGTCCCCCAGAGGCTTGAAGAGGTGTTTGGCAATACACATTCGAGTCGTATCACCACCATGATCAAGGACGTGATCTCCACGAGCAAGGTGGTAGATGGCAAGATGCTCCTTAGATTGAGCGATGAGGTACACTCTGCCATGGTAGAGCTCAGGGCATTTCTCTATGAACGGGTCTATCGCGCCCCACAGGTCCACAGGGAGTTTGAGAAGGCCAGAAAGATGTTATTAGACCTCTTCGACTATTTTTTGAAACACAAGGATGCCTTTATCGCAGAGTCGAGACGCCTTTTTGAAGAGGACCTCATGGAGATGGGAAATGACTCATATGAAAGGCGCGTCTGCGACTTCATTGCCGGTATGACCGACCGCTACGCCCAAAACCTCTACGAAAAGATCTTCATGCCCTCACCCCTTGTCTAAGGACTAAGAGCCGTAAGGAAGGCTTAGTCTGAACGATCTATTCACCTGGTGGAATGGTTCCGCCAAATGTGGGCTCACCTGGTTCAACCACGCCCTCTGGCATTGGTGGGACTCTCTCTCCTCCCAAAAGATAACCGCCGTCGAGCCTCAAGGTGGCCCCTGTCATAAATGGGCACTCTTTCACCAAGAAGGAGACGGCCTTGGCCACCTCTTGTGGCCTCCCTACCCTTCGAACCAGGGTATGATCCAAGATGGCCTGCCTCTCTTCATCACTCAATACACCCCAGCCTCTGGTGGCTGGCCCGTGGCGTGTCTCAAAAAAACCCAATTGTATCTCGTTCACCCTTACCTCAGGTGCACCCTCCCTTGCCCACTGCTCGGTGAGTGCCGAGACAGCCCTATTCGCAGCACTATAACCATCGTTAAAGACAAGGCCTGCTGGCCCTGAACGACCCACAAGACCAGCAATGGAGGTGATATTTATCACACAGCCGCAGGTCTTTTTTAGGTGTGGAAGCGCATTTTTAAAGAGATGCCACTTGGCATCCACTGTGGTCTCCCACTCAAGTCGCCACTGTTCTTCAGTATAGGGGCCATGTACTACGGGCCACCCCCCTCTCTCGATATTGTTTATGAGTATATCTATCCTGCCGAACTCTTCTTTTGCCACCTCCACCACGTTACGGGCCTGTCTCTCCTCCCTCAAGTCTGCGTGGAACTCCACGTATCTTACGCCAAGTTCGTCGAGGGCTGCCTTCATAAAGGGTAAATCGTCTAGCCAATCATAGGTGGGTAGCACAAGGTGTGCACCCTCGCGCCCAAGTGCCCTAGCGATCTCAAGGCCTATCCCTCGTATAGCACCTGGTACGATGGCAACTTTACGAGAAAGAGTCTTTTCCTCCATGTTTTTATCCATGATTTTTTCTCCAACTAGAATGGAATTGTTGAATTTTATAGTATTGATATTAATATCACCCACACTCCAAAAAAACGAGGTCAAAGGCAATGTATGCTCCAAAAGACAAACCACAAGTAATTGTCCCTGTAAGGCTCGATGAGTCAAGCCCCTTTTGCTTTAAGTGCAGCAATGAATTGTCCTGTTTTACCAAGTGTTGCAGGGAGGCCCACATCATCCTCACCCCAGGGGACATCATACGCCTCAAAAAGAGGCTCAAGCTCTCTTCAGACGAATTTTTGTTCGTCTACACCTCCCTGGGCACCATTGAAAATACAGAACTCCCTGTACCAGTATTAAAGATGAGAGAGGATGAGACAAAAAGCTGCCCCTTTCTCGTAAGGGAGGGGTGCGGCATATATGAAGACCGCCCCCTTACGTGCAGGTATTACCCGATTGCGTCTGGTACCTTTCACAATCTAGATGAATCACAGGATGAACGCTTCTTTGCCCTGGTAAAGGAGTCCCACTGCCTTGGACACGACCTGGGCGATGAGATCACTGTGGGCGAGTGGCTGGATAGTCAGGGAATCAGGGAGATCGAACAGGCCAACAGGGGATGGACAGAGCTTGTCTTGAGGAGAAAGTCCATTGGCCCATTCATTACCATCCAGGAAAAGACCAAACAGATGTTCTTCATGGGTTGTTACAATGTAGACGCCTTTAGGCGATTTGTACTGGAGTCCAAATTCTTGGACATCTACGAGGTACCCAGTGAACGCATTGAACAGGTGAAAACAGACGACTATGCCACCCTTGACCTTGCCATAGACTGGATGCGTCTTACCTTCTTTGGGGACCCTGTCCTTGCACTTAAAGAACATATTGTAGAAGGAGACACCATAGAGACAGGGCCGTAACCCATCTCACAGGGTTGATTGCCCATCTCTTGCATGATAAAAAGGCGCTAAATAAAGGGGGGCCGGCATAGCTCAGTTGGTAGAGCAGCTGATTCGTAATCAGCAGGTCATCGGTTCGAGTCCGATTGCCGGCTCCAGTTGAAGCGATCGATTGTCGGCCCATAAACACCTAAGTCCTGCGAATTGTCAATTTGCCCTTGGGTTGAGGCCCAAGGGACTAAGGATTTAGGTGAAAGTAAGCGCGAATAGACTATGAGACTTGCCATCACTGGTGCAAGTGGTTTCATCGGTACCCACCTTCGAGCAAGATTTCCAGACCATGTGGTCATCTTGAGACACGATCCAGTAGAGGTGATTCGAGACAAGCTCCAGGGCGTTGATGTAGTAGTGAACCTTGCCGGGGCCCCCATAATCAGGCGTTGGACCAAGGCATATAAAAAAGTCCTGGAGGATAGCCGCATCCAGACCACAAGGCGTCTTGTCGCTGCCCTCAAGGGACTAAAGGGCGAAAGACACCTCATCTCCACCTCGGCCGTAGGGATCTATCCTGATGGTGTGGCCTGCGATGAAGATTGTACCACTTTGTCCAGTGACTTTCTGGGTGAACTTGCCCAGAAATGGGAGCATGAGGCCCTATGTGCCCCCATCCCCACCACCATCTTGAGATTGGGTGTCATACTTGGACGGGAGGGTGGCGCACTCAAGCTGATGCTCCTACCGTTTAAGCTTGGGCTAGGCGGGCCCATCGGGCGGGGCAACATGGTGATGAGCTGGCTCGCTATAGACGACCTCATGGAGATCTATCAATTTATCATTGAACGGGGTATTACAGGGATCGTCAATGCGGTCTCTCCCAATCCCGTTACCAATCTCGAATTTACAAAGGCATTGGGGAGGGTACTCAGGAGGCCAACCATATTCCCTGTCCCACCATTCGTGCTCTGGCTCCTCTATGGCGAGGCATACAAGGTACTTGCAGGTTCAAAGGAGGTCTATCCTAAGGTCCTGTTGGAAAATGGCTTTTCATTTAAATACCCCGAGGTCAAAGGGGCCCTTGAACACATACTGATTCAGTAACTCTCCCGCCATCCCTCTATCTATCCTCACACATAGAAACAGAAAAAATTATTTAATATTATTTTTTAAAATTGACAAAAATAAATGTTGAACTAAAATAGTTTTTGCGCCAAATGAGATGGTGCATGTCTCCTCCTCGCTCATCACCATGTCATTTAGCCAAATCCGTTAGGAGATCTTTCGTGAAACATATATCCTCGTTTTTCATCCTTTTAGTGGGGCTCTTTCTACTCAATGGACTGGCCCATGGTGCAGGCTGGATCAAAGAGTTTGGGGGCACTGGTTGGGAGTATGGTTATGCCATTGCCACTACTCAGGACGGCGGTCTTTTGATTGCAGGGGATACCACATCCTTAGGTGCCGGTAATACCGATTTCATTGTCTTAAAGCTCGATTCAAATGGAAATAGGGTGTGGGAAAAGACATATGGGGGCATAGGCCAGGACGAAGAACCCTTTGCCCTTAAAAGCGTCCCAGGCGCTGGATTCATCGTGGCTGGTAAAACGGACTCCTTTGGTACAGGCAGGGAAGACGTGTGGGTTCTCATGCTCAACGAAGACGGCACCCCAAAATGGGAGAAGACTTATGGTGGGAGCTGGAATGACGGGGCATATGGTGTAGCCCTCGCAGACCAGGGAGGCTTTGTACTAGCTGGCTCATCTGCCTCTTTTGGGTCAATGGGATTTGATGGATGGTTATTGAAACTGGATTCGACTGGTGCCATTAAGTGGCAAAAGGCCATTGGAGGAACAGGCAATGACTATCTATTTTCCTTAGCCAGGGGAGGTGGCGGCTACTATGCAGTGGGTGCTACTGCCTCGACAACAAATGGTGGCTATGATCTCTGGGTGGTGAAGCTGGATGAAGATGGGAATCTTATTTGGCAAAAGGCCCTTGGGGGAGACGGGAACGATTTCGCCACCAGTGTCTCAGCAACAGATAACGGATGCATCATTGCTGGAGTAACGAGTTCTTCTGGTGCCGGTCTAAAGGATGCCTGGCTCATTGAACTGACAGGGGATGGTGATGTCGAGTGGCAAAAGACAATAGGGGGTACTGGTGATGATATTGCAAGGGCCGTCCAGGTCACCAATTCTGGATATATATTCGCTGGTACATCCACCTCTTTTGGCACAGGTACTGAAGATGTGTGGTTAGTGTCTATTTCAAAAAGTGGGGCCATACAGTGGCAAAGGGTCTATCAGGGCATCCTTCATGATGGCGCGCGAGATCTCATACTTGGTGAAGACGATTCGATCTTTGTGGTGGGCGGCACCTCTTCTAGTGGATTTGGGGACTTCAACATCTTGGTGATGAATCTCCTCGACCAAGGCTCCATCGCTGACAGCACCTTTGAGCAGGCTAGCTCTAACGCCTCGGTACACTCATCCAACATAAACGCAGTTACCCCAGATATAGAGATCTGGGACACTAGTATTGAGCCACAAGATTCAAAGGCTGAAATAACAGGGGACCAATCTACGTCGGATATGGGGCAGAACGTCACCCTAGAGGTCCAGGTTGAAGATTTGGACTGTGGAGATGGACTGAACGCAGGTAGTGTAGAATCAACTAGTCCTAAGACCGTCGAGTGTAGCAATGAAGGGCATTGTAGCTTTCAATATGGCCAGGGAGAGGTCATTGAACTTAGGGCAGTCGCTCGTAGTGGCTATGTATTTTCTGGTTGGGCAGACGATGGAGGGGCTTGTGGGTCTGAGTCCACTTGTACAGTGGTTCTTGACACAGATAAATCGGTGCGCGCCCTCTTCTCCCGGGTCCTCGAGACCCCCTCTTCCAATCCCCAATACGTGGAACTTCAGCCTGTCTCTGCCCCCAGTTGCAACAACCCCATTGGAGTGGGTAGGGCAGCAAATGGTGATCCAATCATCGACTTACAGGTGAAACTCCTGAGATTCCATTCCCCTGTAGATGTATATCTTGGCATAATGGCCCCGGCCATTGACCCAAATACGATATATCTCGTCACATCATCTGGCATTGAACCATTTGTGGAGGATCTTAGACCCTGGAAGGTATCTATCAACACCGAGCTTGATGAAAGACCATTTGGGGAACAGCACCCACCAGGCCATCCCGAGCTATCGGGCATTCAGGTACCTCCAGGCCAATACCACTTCTATTTGCTTGTGTTGCCTGCAGGACAGGACCTCTCAGGTGGTTATGTGTTGTATCACACAGCAGTGAGTGTCAATTAGGGAGATCATTTTATGAGACAGCAAATCGTAACGGCCTCTTTAATGTTTATAATCTGGATACTCTCTTTGGCGCTCCCTCAAAGTCTGGCGGTGGCCGAAGACAAGGGACCTGTCCATTCAAGATTGAGAGCCCTTCAA
>WGBU01000085.1 GCA_015494155.1 Deltaproteobacteria bacterium
CGCTCAGGCCCCTGGAACCTCTTTATCTCCTCCATGACCTCCTTGTTTATCACCAATGGGATCTCGGTATGGAGGCCGTTGGCCACTGTGAAACGTGCTGCGTGTATCTCCATGATGCGTTTTGCTATGAGAAAGCGGAGGTCCTCTTTCTGTTGGATGAGTTCAGGGCGTGAGTCTGGATCAACCCTCAGGACCAGTGAATAGGCATCGTCTAAGGCATTTAGGGCATCGTTTAGCTTGCCCTCCTCCCAGAGGTCCTGGGCGCTCTTACACAGTTCAAGGGCTGTATCAAGCATCCTCTGATAGCGTTCCAGGTCGTACTGTTCTGCAAAGTCTTCTCCATAACCATTGTCCCCAACCTCTTCCCTGCTCTCGTGTGCCCTTTCCTCTGCAGGTGCATAAAATGGGCTACTCGCAACACTATCTTCTGTACAGGTTGTAGAGTTCACACCCTGTCCATCGGAGGGGGCTTTGAGCCCTTCCTCAATAGGTGGAAGGTTTCGTAACTTGGTGGACTTTGCCAGTCTGTGTCCCTGATAGTGTGATGTAGAGGCACAGGCAGCGAGAAAGAGACAGAGGATCAGGGGGAAGTTTCTAACAAGTTTCATCATCGTCAGCTCCAGGCGTTATCACCTTATTCAAGGTCACGCTTTTTACCACGCAAGCCAAAAACTTTCAATGAGAAACACCCCTTTGACCCTTTACTGGTTATTCACTGGCAGGGCCTTAAACCAGAGGCCTGCTCTGTTGAGTACAGCGGCTACATCGAGAATCAGTGCTACTGAACCGTCCCCCAAGGTGGCCACGCCTGAAAAGCCCGGCCCCTCAATCAGATATTCTTCCAAGGGTTTTATAACCAGGTCGTGTTGCCCCAAAAAGGCATCGGCATTTATGGCTGCCTCTATCTCCCCATGCCTGACCAGGACCAGGAGCAGGCGTTCCCTCGTCTCATCTGCCTGTAACCCCTTAAATAGCCTCTCCAGGCGCACTAGGGGCACCGGACGCTGTCTCACGGTGATTATCTCTTGGCCCTCTGCCATACTGACCTGGTCTCTATAGACCCTAAGGGTCTTTTCTATGGCTGCCATGGGGACCCCAATCTTCTGCCCGCCGAGCTCCATGAGCAGTACTGGTATGATAGCCAGGGTGAGGGGGATCTTGATGGAAAAGCTAGTCCCCTTGCCAGGTTGCGAGCCCACGGCTATCATCCCGCCCAAGGACTCAATATTCTTCTTCACCACATCGAGCCCAACCCCCCTACCTGAAGTCTCCGACACGCTCTCTTTGGTGGTCATACCAGGTAAGAATATGAGTTCGAGTGCCCTCTGTCTGGCCGTCCCTCTTAGATCCCTTTCCTCTACCAGGCCCTTCTGAATGGCCCTCTCAATGACCCGTTCCCTGTCAATGCCCCTGCCATCATCCACCACCTTTATGACCACGTAGTTCCCTTCGTGAAATGCCTGGATGAGCAAGCGCCCCTTTGGAGGTTTACCCGCTGCCTCCCTCTCGTCTGCAGATTCTATGCCGTGGTCCATGGCATTTCTAATGATATGCATGAGCGGGTCCTGGATGGCACCCATCACCTGCTTGTCCAGGGTGGTCTCCTGGCCCTCAAATTCCAGGTCCACCTCCTTTCCCAGCCGCCTGGAGAGATCCCTTACCTGACGGGTGATGCGCTGAAATAGCTGTGCGATCGGCACCATCCTGAGCCCCAGGACCTGATCCTGTAGCCCCTTAGAGACCCTGTCGAGCCTGGATGCATGCTCACCAAAGCGCAAGACTATCTCCTTCAATGCCTTTAGATGCCTTGGTGGTAGCACCCCTCGCTCTAACCACCTGGTGTATAACATCCTCAATTCATCAAAGAGGCGTAAGGTCCCGGTCCTTATGACAGCAAGATCTCCCACGTCCACCACAAGGGAATCTACCCGTTCTGGCGGTATCCTAATGGCCCCCTCAAGGTCCATCCCACTAGAGACTCCCCTCTTTACCAGTGAAGAGGGTTCAAACGGCCCAGATCGTGTAAAGGAATCTATGATCACCCCTTTATCACTGGCCCCATGGGCCGAATCGTGGCTAAATGGCGTAAGGTCATCAACAGTGTCTATGGCATCATCTACTACTACTTCTTCCACCTCTCCCAGGTGTTCAGGCCTCGGTCCTTCTCCTCCACCTCCTTGGCCCGTCTCCGCCAACTCGGGTAAAAGCCTTATAAGCCCTTCCCACAGTTCCCTGAGCGGGGTCCTACAATAGGCATCGTCTTTGCCACCACACTCTGTAAGTAGCTCTGTCAGCCTCTCTTCCCACTCTTCAAGGAGACGCACCACTTCTCTATAGTCCATATAACTCGCCGAGGACTTGATGGCCTCAATGGCCTCTTGGCACCTCATGGCCCAATCTTCATCGAGGCTAGCAGGTATATTGCGTAGAGGCTCTGTCTTCTCCCTGACAAAATCGATGAAGATATTGTAGAGCTCTTGGTCTTCGTCAAACTCCTCCTCACTCGATGCCCCTTTAGCCTTTAACCTAGAGGTGTATTCAAAGGGAAGGAGTTGGATCAGCCCCTGATAGAGATCGTGAAACCTTTTGTCATCCAACAATTGATTTGAATCACCTATACTTTGGACCAGGGACTTTATATCCTCTACTGCATCAAGGGCCTTCTCGTGCCCAACATAATTTATGAGCCTCTCCATTTCTTCGAGCACACCCAAAGCCCCATCCCCTTCCCGGATCGCACGTTCAAACCGCTCCAAGAGGGTGGTCATCTCGTCCCGGAACACCTCCATGAGCTCCTGATCGATCTTGTCTTCATCTTCTCCTTCCCCTGGGGTCTCCATCTCTTCAAGGGGTCTCTCCTGCATGTCACTAGGGGGCCGTGTGGCCTCCAAATCTACCTTAGGCCCGCCACTCTCCCTCTCCTTCGAGACCAACGTGTCGAGTTCGTCCAATAGTGCATCAATCCCCTCTGGTTCAGCACCTGCCCTTCCCTGTTCTACATCTATGGACTCTGTAAATTCCTTTAAGAGGTCCATCCCCTTAAATATTGCGTCGAATACCCGTGGCCCTGGCTCTAGATCGCCATTTCTTATCCGGTCGAAGACGTTTTCAAGGGCATGGGCAAGGCCCGATGCCTTTAAAAACCCCATATACCCACAAGCCCCTTTTATGGAGTGCA
>WGBU01000086.1 GCA_015494155.1 Deltaproteobacteria bacterium
GTGGACGAGGCATTGAAGTGTAAGGAGACCGGAGAGGAGAAGTGCATAGTATTTTCATTTAGCGGGCATGGTCACTTTGACCTGGCTGCATATGACGACTACCTTGAGGGGCGTCTCGAAGACTATGAGTATCCAGAAGAGATGATACAAGAGGCACTCAAGGACCTCCCCAAGTTCCCAACTGGTCTTTAAGGAGTTACTTTTCTATAAGTGGGGGTGTGTGGATATCCACATCGCCCCCTTTCCCCTAGTCTCATCGCGTCCACCTATTTAATAGCTTCAGAAACTCACTCCTTGGAATGGGGCGAGCCCCAAAACGCATGAGGTGCTTTGTCTCTACCTGGCAGTCTATCAACCGCACCCCAAGCCCTTGGAGTAACTCCACTCCCTTTACGAACGCTATCTTAGAGGCATCCTTTGCCTTCATAAACATGGACTCTCCAAAAAAGACCTTGCCAATGAGTACACCATAGAGACCACCTACTAATCTACTTCCCTCCCATGCCTCTATGGAGTGGGCATATCCTAGGGTGTGCAGATTGCTATAGGCCTCTACCATCTCGTCTGTAATCCACGTCTCTCGCCTGGTCTCTCTACACCCGAGTATCACTTGGTAAAAGGCCTTATCCATTGTAATCATATATGGATTACGCCGCATACTCCTCTTGAGACGTCTGGGGACGTGGAGTTCACCTGGAAATAGCACAAGCCTTGGATCAGGAGACCACCATAGAATGGGTTCACCAGGATTGTACCATGGAAAGATACCATTTTTGTATGCCAAAAGAAGCCGTTCTGGCCTAAGATCGCCACCTACTGCCAGGAGACCATCTGGTTCCGCAAGCTCAGGACTGGGAAATATTAGTTCATGGGTGAGAATAAAGACAGACATGGACACATACCAGACAAAGGGATTGCTGCTCAATAGAATATGCCAACTGCGTGCTTGTCAAATAGAAACTCCTCCAGCGCTCTTGGATATAGTGGTGGCGCTCCACACGATAGTGATTATAATAGCCGGAAAATAATGTAATAGAAAGGTAAGGTCCCTTCTCATGATCACGCTTTTAGACTACGGTGCTGGCAATGTAAGGAGCGTTATAAATGCAATCGAAAAGTTGGGGGAAAGTGTAAAGGTAGTCGCCTCTCCGAGCGATATAGAGAGGGCATCGAGACTCGTCTTCCCTGGGGTGGGTAACTTTGGAAATATGATGGAGACCCTCAGGGCCAAAGGGTTTCTAGAGCCACTCAAGAGATACCTATTGGAGGACAGGCCCTTTCTGGGCATATGCCTTGGATTGCAGGCCCTGTTTGAAGAGAGCGAAGAGGCGCCCGACGTACCAGGCCTTGCCATCTTCAAGGGTAAGGTAAAGCACTTCGACACCACCCTTTCCGTACCCCACATCGGATGGAACGGGTTGAAGTTTAAAAAGGAAAGCCCGATCTTCAATGGTTTAAATGGTCAGGAGAAGTTCTACTTCGTTCACTCATACCACGTGGTTCCAGAGGAAGAAGCCATTACGCTCACAACCACAGATTATGGCTATGAGTTCACCAGCAGTGTCCAGAGGGGTGCCGTTTGTGCCACCCAGTTCCACCCTGAAAAGAGCGGAAAGTCGGGCCTTAAGGTATTGGAGAACTTCATGGAGGGCGAGACCAGCGCGTATCGCCCTGAAATACGGCTATCAGAGACCAAGCTTGCAAAACGCATTGTCGCGTGCCTTGATGTGAGGACCAACGACCAGGGAGACCTCGTGGTCACTAAAGGCGATCAGTACGACGTGCGCGAAAAGGGTGAGGTGCGCAACCTGGGTAAACCCGTAGAACTTGCCAGACGCTATTATGAAGAGGGCGCTGACGAGATCACATTTCTAAACATAACTGGATTCAGGGACTTTCCCTTAAAGGACCTCCCCATGTTAGAGGTCCTCAGGAGGACATCAAAAGAGGTGTTCGTCCCCCTCACCATTGGTGGAGGGATCAGGGACTACACCGATTCAAATGGCCGCCACTACTCTGCCCTTGAGGTGGCGAGCGAATATTTCCGCTCTGGTGCAGACAAGATATCCATTGGAAGTGATGCTGTGCTCATTTGTGAGAAGGTCATTGCCGAAGGCGCAAAGGGTGACAGTTCCATCGAGACGATATCCAGGGTCTATGGGAATCAGGCAGTAGTAGTCTCTATAGACCCCAGGAGGGTCTATGTGGAATCCCCTGGGGCCACCCCACACAACACCATTGAGACGGCGATACCGGGGCCTAATGGGGAGAGGTATTGTTGGTATCAGTGCACAATCAAGGGGGGGAGAGAGGGAAGAGAAATCGATGCAATAACACTGGCCAAGGTGGTCCAGGACCTAGGTGCAGGAGAGATTCTCCTCAACTGTATAGACAGGGATGGGACCAACATGGGCTTTGACATCGAGCTTATAAGCGCAGTGGAACAGGCAGTGGACATCCCTGTAATCGCCTCGAGTGGCGCTGGATCACCGGCCCATTTCTTAGAGGTATTCAGTGCCACAGAGGTAGAGGCAGCCCTGGCGGCCGGGATCTTTCATAGAAAGGAGGTCTCAATCCAAGAGGTTAAGGCGTTTCTCGCCCAAAATGGAGTAGAGGTGAGATATTAAGCCCATGAAAGAGAGTAACACCCCCCGCTGCCCTATCTGCAAAAGGCCAGTCGATTTCGCACAGAGCCCCTATAGGCCCTTTTGTAGTAAGAGGTGCAAGATGATAGACCTTGGCTCGTGGTTTAAAGAGGACTATAGGATAATGGGTGAGGATCTGGACAGTGAGGTTGTATACAACCCAGCTTCAAACCAAGACAGAGAGGGGTAAAAACAGATGGAGATCCAATATGACTGCATAATCCTAGGCATGGGGCCAGCAGGCCTACAGGCAGCAATACACGCCGCAAGGAAGAAGGCGCGGGTCCTGGTACTCGGAAGACCCGAGGCAAGCAGCCTGTGGCGTGCCCATATCGAAAACTATTTTGGCGTCAAGGGACCTGTCCTTGGTGAAGAGCTCATAGGAATAGGCATGGAACAGGCAAAAGAGTCGGGGGCAGAACTCCTTCAAGAGGATGTTGTCAAGATCGATTCACTGGACCAGAATATCTATAAGGTAATTACAGAAGACAAGGGGGAGCATACCACCTATTCCATCATCTTTACCATGGGTGTCTCCAGAAAGGGACTCGGTCTCAAACGTGAAAAGGAGTTGGTTGGCCGTGGTGTGAGCTACTGTGTTGACTGTGATGCCAATTTCTATAGAGGGGCAAAGGTGGCAGTTGTTGGTGATGGGTCTGCTGCAGCAGATGGGGCGATCACACTCTCAAAGATCGCATCGAGTGTGGTTCTCATCACTGAAGAGGGGCTAAATGTGACCCCCGCTTTAGAGCGAGAACTTAGAGAGGCCGATATAGAGGTAGTAGAAGGCGATATGATAGAAGAACTCCTTGGAGACACCAATCTTACTGGCATAAGGCTTGAAAGTGGCCGTGAGATAGAGGTGGACGGACTCTTTATCGAAAAGGGGGCCAAGGGAGCCATGAGCCTTGCCGCCCTCTTAGGGGTTCAGATGGACCCTGAAAGGTTCCAGTTTATCGTAACGGATGACAAACAGCGTACCAATTTAGAAGGCATCTATGCCGCAGGTGACATTACGGGCACACCCTTTCAGGTGGCCAAGGCAGTGGGAGAAGGGTGTGTGGCTGGGATGGAGGCGGCTAGCTATGCCCTTAAGAGGCGTCGGGCAGAAAAGGGAGGAAAAAGTGAATGATATCATATTAAAAAGATATGTCGTTGGCCCGCTTGCTGTAAATGCCTTTCTCATTGGATGTCCAGACACAAAAAAGGCCTTTTATGTTGACCCAGCAGGCAGTGAAGAGATGCTGGTAAACGAGGCAAAGGAGCTTGGCCTGGAACTCACTGCCATTGTCAATACCCATGGCCATCCAGACCACACTTCTGGCAACAGGAGGATGAAGGAGCTTACTGGTGTGCCCTGTCTAATGCACAGGGATGACGACACACTCTTTAGGACACCAGAGGCCGTGACCATGTTTAGGTCCTGGGGCTTTGACGTCTTTCCACCTGCAGATGGGTATCTGGATGAAAACGAGCCCTTTGTGTGTGGGAATCTCCACTTCAAGGTAATTCACACCCCTGGGCACTCCCCTGGGTCAGTCTGCCTCTATGGTCACGGTGTGGTAATTACTGGAGACACACTCTTTGTAGGTGCTGTGGGGCGTGCAGATCTTCCAGGTGGCTCCTTTGAGACACTCATGAACTCCATAAAGACCAAACTCCTCCTCCTTCCAGATGAAACCATTGTGTTGCCAGGTCACGATTACGGAGATGCATCTACATCTACCATCAAAAGGGAAAAGGAGACCAATCCCTATATCCTCCAATACTGTTGAAGGCCCCTGGTCTGGCGCTAATCTCAACCCTAACCAGTCGCTACCCATTGCAGAAAGATGGGAAAAGCTACTGGATACCCTTGACCACAACCAGGTTGTAATCGTAGTTGGCGAGACAGGCTCAGGCAAGACCACCCAGCTACCCAAGGCCCTTGCGCAGTTAGGCGTGGGAGAAAAGGGCCTCATCATATGTACTCAACCCAGGCGGGTGGCGGCAATCACAGTGGCGGGCAGGCTACAACAGGAACTAGGCGCGAAGGGGAAAGACCTCGTAGGATACAGGATCAGATTTAAGTCTAGGGCCCCCAAAGGGTCACGCATCCACTTTGTCACAGATGGATTGCTCCTGGCAGAGATGGGTTACAATCCATATCTAAGGGGGATTGAGGCAGTCATTGTGGACGAGGCCCATGAGAGGTCGCTCAACATAGACTTCCTGATTGGTCTTCTTAAAGATAGGCTGAGAAAACGGCCTGACCTCAAACTGATCATCACCTCTGCCACCCTGGACATAGATACCTTCAAGAATGCATTTAAAGGTGCGCCCATCCTGGAGATAGAGGGACGGCAACACCCTGTTGAGATCGAATACTGGGACCCATGCCTTGAGATGGAAGAGAAAAATGGGGAGCCAGAGATTTCGCAGAAGGTACTCTGGGCAGTAAAGAGGCTCAGTGCCATGGGGATCTATAAAAATACACTGGTCTTTCTACCAACAGAGCGCTCCATCTTGGACACGAGGAGGGTCTTAGAGGGAGAGCTCAAAGACGAGTTTGTGGTACTCCCCCTATTCTCTCGCCTGGCACAGCGGTATCAAAAGAGGGTATTTCAGTCCTATCCCAGGCCAAAGATAATCCTCGCCACCAATGTGGCAGAAACGTCCCTGACCATACCTGGCATCAGGACAGTGATCGACCTAGGACTTGCTCGCATATCTAGGTTCAATGTGCGCACAAGGACTCGTGCTCTTCCCATAACCCATATCTCCAAATCGAGTGCAAAACAACGGGCAGGCCGTGCTGGGAGGACCGGTCCAGGGTTGGCCATAAGGCTTTACAGTGAAGAAGAATATAACTCTTGGGACGAACACACCACCCCAGAGATAAAACGCTCCAATCTAGACTGGGTCTTGTTGAAGATGCTGGCCATGGGGATAAGGGAGCCCAGCAAATTCCCCTTCATTGATCCCCCGAATAAAAAGGCCATACGAGACGGCCTCGAGACCTTAAAAGAACTAGGTGCCATCGACGATTCCGGAGGCATCACATCTTTGGGTCGAACCATGGCTAGGCTACCCTTGGAGCCTCGCATCTCTCGAATGGTCATCGAGGGAGAGAGGCTTGGGGTGGTGAGGGAGGTACTCATAATTGCAAGTGCCTTGAGCCTCCAAGACATATGGGAGGCAAATGTGACCCAACGTAGTACACATGGCCCACAGGGGGAATTCAAGATCATGGACCCAGACTCAGACTTCATAACGCTTTTACGTGTCTGGGGCCTATATAGAAAACTCCTAAAGACCCACACCAAGAAAGAGAGGCAGGAGGTCTTCCAGGGGATTGGACTCAATCACCAGCGTCTTGAGGAGTGGCAAGACATATATGCAGAACTTAAGGCCATATTGGTAGAGTCTGGAATAGATTTCAAAAGGATGGCCTCCACCAATAGGTATGAAGCCATTCACAAGGCCATACTCACGGGGTTTCTTTCAAATGTGGCACAAAAGAGGTTGGATGGCACATACTCTGGTGTAAAGGGGCGGGAACTCCACATCTTCCCTGGCTCCTCACTCTCAAAGAAGAGGCCCCAGTGGATCGTGTGTGCTGAGGTGGTGAGGACCACAAAGACCTTTGCCAGGACATGCGCTCGCATAGAGCCTGAGTGGATCGAAGAGGTAGGGCGGGACTTTCTAAAGGCACATGTAGAAAACCCACACTGGGAAAAAGGCAGGGGGGCAGTCGTGGCCATACAGAAGCTATATCTCTGGGGACTCTTGGTAAATCCTGACAAAAGGATCCTCCTTCACAAGATAGACCCAGGGCTTTCTAGAGAGATATTCATAAGGGATGGGCTCAGCCAGTGTGAACTGGGCCATAGGTTTTCATTTAATCAGCACAACAAAAGGATACTTGAGAAGATAGAAGAGCTAGAGGCAAAATTTAGGACCAGACAGGTACTGGATGATCCAGAGAGGATCGTAGAGTTCTTCCATAAGGGCCTCTCTATCATAGAAGAAAAATGCCCATCCCTTGCCCCGATAAACAACGAACGCGCCTTAAAAAGGGCATTAAGGCAGCTTGGAGATGACTCACCACTCAGGCTCTCAAGGGACTTTCTACTAAAAAAGACACAGGCCTCGGACGCCAGGGAGTTTCCAGGCCACCTCATCTTGGGCGGCCACAAGATCAGACTCTACTATAGGTACAGCCCTGGACGTGATGAAGATGGGGTCACAGCAGTCATACCAGTTAAGATAGTACACAACCTCTCGTCCACGCCCTTTGAATGGCTAGTCCCTGGATTGCTACCACAGAAGCTCGAATACCTATTGAAGGCCCTCCCAAAGTCGATTCGAAGACATCTTACCCCTGTAAAGCACAGCGTAGAGCGGATCACAAAAAAGGCCTTGCTCACAAGGGACATTCCATTGAGGTCTTGGCTCTCTTCTGTGATAAAGGAGGAGTTTGGTCTTGAGGTACCCCTTTATCTCTGGCCAAAGGAGTGGGAATTACCAAACGAGTTACGCTTTCGGTTTGAGATCGTAGGAAAAAGTAGAAGAGTTATCGCAAGGGGACGAGATCTAGAAAAGATCAAAAGAGAGTTAGTCGCCAAGGGAGAACATTCTTTAAACGGCCCCACCTCAACCAGTGGTGCGATGCATCTTCCCAATGGACCCACCAGAAAGGTCCACAGCCTTCAAGACCTAAAGGGGATACTCTCACAGGTAGGACCGAAGGGGAAAAAGATAGAGGGGTTGAGGGGTTGGCTTGCACTGATCTATAAAGAGAAAGATGGATTTTTACTCGCCCCACTCATGGACCACAGACAAGCTGTAGCCATATCTATTTCTTCTTTGAAGGAATTTCTCTTCAACACCCTTAAAAAAGAGTTTGTCCATATTGAAAAACGACTCATCTGCCACGGTCTTTCTAAGATGACCATACTTTATTTTGGAGGAGAAGAGACGTTTAAAAAACAGGTCTTGTCTCTCGTTAAGAAAGATCTCCTCTGGGACGAAGGTCTTGAACCTACCTATGAGACCATAGTGGATCGGGTGGCCTATCTAAGGGCAAATCTCTACAAAGAGGCAAGCCGTGCACTTCCAGCCCTCTTTTCCTCACTCTCAAAGTGGGAACATGTAAGGGGTGAGATCGCATCTTTGTTTGAAAAACGGAAAAGACTACCCATAAGGTATGAGGAGAGCCTCTACAAACAGTTGGATGAGTGCGTACCAGTGGACTTTCACAAGCGGCTCCACCTACGAAAGATGGATCAGGTGGAAAGACGGCTAGACGCACTTCTCATAAGGGCAAGGCGCCTCTACGTAGACCCAGGAAAGGACGAGCGAAAATACCGAAAGATCGCACCATACAAGGAATTTCTTACTAAAGTGAAAGGGCTCGACCCTACTGTCTTTACGGTGGAACTCAAGGGACTTATAGAAGAGTTTAAGGCAGCAGTGGATGAATTTGAGATCCAGACCTTTGCCCCAGAGATTAGGCCAAGGTTCAAGGTGTCTTCCAAACGACTCGACGAGTTGAGAGAAGAGATACAATTCATGCTCCCCGAACGCATATAAGATTTTTTTTGTTTTAAGAACGCACTGACTGTGCCGATAAGTGTTTAGGAATAGTATTTTTTTAAGAGGTAGAGCGGAATGGACATCGGTACAGTTATTGGGCTCGTACTGGGATTCGTACTCATATTTACTGCTATATTTTTGGGGGGGAGTCTTGCCGCATTCATCGACATCCCCTCTGTGCTCATCGTCGTAGGCGGTACAGTAGCGGCTACACTCATAAGGTTCACCTTGCCTGATGTGATAAACAGCATAAGCGTTGCCATGAAGGCATTTTTTGCCAAGACACAGCCACCAGAAGAAATCATACAGGAGCTAGTCACCCTCTCGAATATCGCCAGAAAAGAGGGGCTCTTGAAGCTAGAAAAACAACCAGTGAGCGACCCATTCTTGAAGAAGGCCATCATGTACTGTGTCGATGGCCATGAGGCAGATTTCATAGAGGAGGTGTTAAACAAGGAGATAGACCTCACCCTAGAAAGACACAGCCTGGGACAAAACATCTTTGCTGCCATGGGAGACGCTGCCCCTGCCTTTGGTATGATTGGGACCCTTGTGGGGCTCGTCAACATGCTTGGGAACATGAAGGACCCTGCAAGCATTGGTCCATCCATGGCAGTGGCACTCCTCACAACCCTCTATGGTGCAGTTATTGCCAACCTAGTGGTGTTACCCATTAGTGACAAACTGAAGCGCAGGAGCCAGGAAGAAGAGCTCAACAAAAAACTAGTGGTGGAAGGGGTGTTGGGCCTACAAAAGGGACTGAACCCAAGAGTCCTTGAGGAGCTTTTGAAGACATTCCTACCACCCAAGAAAAGGGGTTCTGAAGAGGGATAGTGTCCAATGGGGAAAAAGTGTGAATGCCCCCCAGGGGCACCTAAATGGATGGTTACCTTCGGAGACTTGATGAGCCTGTTGCTCTGTTTCTTCGTGCTCCTGCTCTCCTTTAGCACCATGGACCCTGCCATGTTCAAAGAGGTATCTGGATCGCTCAGAAATGCATTCGGGGTTCAGAAGAGTGAAATCGTGTATGAGATACCCAAGGGGATCGACATCGTATCCAGGGAATTCAACCCCATTTTCTCAGTGGACATAGTGCTTGAAAAGATCAAGTCTGCCATAAAACTTGAGCTCATAAAGGGAGAGATAGAGATAGAGGCATTGAAGGACAGGGTCATATTGAGGTTCAATGATGAACTCACATTTCCCCCTGGCAGTGCACAACTGATGCCCTCTGCACGACCCATCCTCGACAAGATCAGGAAGGTGATCGAGGAGGTGCCTGGAGAGGTAATGGTAGCAGGCCATACAGATAATGTGCCCATCAAAAACGGGAAGTTCCCTACAAATTGGCACCTGTCTGCTGCCAGGGCAGCTACTGTAGTGACCTATCTTTTAAAGAAGGGCACCATCGCCAGTGGCCGAATGGCGGCAGTGGGCTATGGCCCTAGCAGGCCTAGATACCCCAACGATACACCTGAACACAGGAAAAAGAACAGGCGTGTTGAGATAATCTTTATGCAGCCGCCAAACCCCGAGGAGTTCCAGGTAAGCCCAGTGGCAGGGGGGCCAATAAAGGATCAGGAGATACTACCTGCCCCGGTATCTGGGCAGTAGAAGAGAAAGGAGTGTTAGAGATGAAAGATCAGTTGCCAGAAGACCGTAGGGCCCACATAAGGATTGTGGACAGGATTCTCTTTAGCTTCAAATTCATGGACAAAAAGGAATATGAGGCCTTGGTTGAAAAGGTCCTTTCTGGTGCAGAACAGCCCTTTGAGGAATATTCCATGCAATGGGGTCTTCCCAAGATAGATGCCCCGTTGAGGAAGCTTAGAGAAAAAGACGAGGCGCTGGCCAAAGTGCTGGACACAATCGACACGAAGTTAAACCTCATCTTGAACCTGTTGAACCTACGCCTCAGAAAGGACACACCAACCCAGGAGGTGACCGTAGATATAAGTGCTGCTGGCCTATCATTTCACTATCCAGAGAGGATTGAAGAAGGGCAGATCCTCCAGATGGACATAGGACTTTTGCCAGAGCAATATTTCTTTAGGTGCTTTGGCGAAGTAGTGCGTAATCAAAAAGACGATGATGAGGGGTATAAGATCGGGGTAAAATTCATTTGGATAACAGAACAAGACCGCGAGAGGCTCATTGAGCACATATTCCAGCAACAGGTGTTACAACTGAGGCTACGGCGCGAGGTAAGAGATAACAAGGAGTGCTCATAACTCATTTGTGACGAGCCCCTTTCCAGGGACGTATTTCACCTCGATACTCAGTGGCGCCTCCTCACCTGAAGGAGGTGTCTCCCATTTTAGCCTCTCCTTACCGCACACAACCTCCACTATCCCAGAGCCTCGCACTAGCCCCTCTATTATCAATTCCATCCTGGAGAGCTTCTCGTTTATACCCTCCTCCTGGAGCCTTATTGCCTCCAACTCATTCAAGAACTTTTCCTCATTTTCCTTGGATATGGCAAAGGCTCTAAGTGACTTCACTATGGGAAGATTTCCACTGTTTTGAACACTACCAAGACCGTCCAGGGCATCCAACACCTCACGCGCTCCAATCTCATCCTTCAAAAGACGTGTACCTAACACCTGTAAGTATTCAAGCTCCTTGTCTTTACCGTTATGGGTGGCGTTCTTTATCATCTTTATCTTCTGTAAAAATACTACAGCCCTGTCTTTTATCTCCGCCTGGAGTGCCTCTATCTCACGATCAAGTGTCTCCTTCCGCTTTTCAAGTTGTTTCAACTCTTCCAAGAGGGCGCGCCCCATTTCCACTACCATTTTACTCCTGATCTCACACCCATTGGCATAAAGGGACTGGACACTAGCCTCCAATTGACCGATCAAAACTGTGGGCGTCCCTTTGGGCTGTAAGATTAGGGTTGGGGCCTCAATTATGCACCGTGCAACCTCCCTTTCTATGACAATCGAATCTTCTGACCTGATGGTGGCATTGAGTGCAGACCCTATCTCTGCCTTACCACCAATGCGCACTGAACTCCTGACGAAAGAGGCCTTGAACTCACCAGATACGTCTATCTTCTCCCCCTCCACTGCACCTCTTACGTCGAGATTACCGTCGATTATTACAGCAAAGCTCCCCTTGATGTCTCCTTCCACCACCACATCGGCAACACATCTCACCTCTTCCACTGCATCTCCGATATTTCCAGTACTAAAGTCAATATCTCTGACTGTAATCTGATTCTTTATCTCTATCTTTCTAAGGTGCTCTGCATCCCTTATGTCCCCCTCAAAACTACAGATCACAATACCTGCCTTTTCAGCTATATATGATACATAGTACCTCTTTTCTTCTTCATCATATTTTCGTTCTGTACGAATCCCTTCACCTGCCTCCACTTCAAAGGCCTTCCCCACCTTGGGCGGAATGTGCCCCCCCTCCACGTCTGTTCCAGGGGTGCCTTGGGTGGGCTCGTACACATCAATAAGCACCTGCCCTTCTCGGGCCTGTGGGAATTTGTTGATGTTGCGGAAATCAATAGTACCATCTGGTAGCAGGCGGCCCGGCTTCTCTGAATAGTCAAAGTGCACTATTATCTTTCCATCCTTGCCATCTATAGGGGCCTCTCCCCTTATGAAAAGTGCCCGTACTTTCGCATTGGTGTTTATGGATACGGTCCTTGGCCGCAGTTCCTTGTGCACTGCAGGGGCCAAAAAGACCGCTTCATGCTGCGGGGTCTCCAACAACTCACGCCTTATATCAGGGGGGATCTCGATATTGTATTGTTTTAAGATACTTTCAAGGGAATGGATCAACTCCTCGCTCTCTACACGGCTTATGGGTGGAAGGTCCATGGCTGCCTTTAGGCAAAACCCCTCCTCTGTCCTCAGTTCATCTAATGTCTCGAGGATCCAAGGGGTTATGTCCTCTTCCATATCTTCTATTGTCACATTATCTTTTTGATCAGACATCTCCTACGACCTCACAGGCGCCACACATCTTACAGCCACCAAAAGAGCACTTGGCTGTCTCCTTGACATGACGAGACCTTACAAACTCACTTTCAAGGTATTCTTTTCTCACCCTAGCACCTATTACGTCCCAGGGGAGCGAGCCATCTATTTCTACAATTTCTGTAAGATATCTATCGACTGAAATGCCGCTATCCTTAATGGCTTTTTCAAATGAAATCCCCTTTGTAGAACTCGCCCATATGGCAGGGGTAAGCGCCCTATCCCCTCTGCTCAATATTGCCTGGGCCCTTGCCTCCCTGATGGAATCGAACCTAACCCTTATATTTGAGAGCCCCTTAAGGCCCTTTTTCAATATACGGCGCCTCTTTTTGAGTATCTCCATAGGAGTGAACGCACACCATTGAAACGGCGTAAACGGTTTTGGGACGAATGTGCTAAAGGAGACAGTAAGGGTACCAAGACGACCCATTTTCCGCCCCTGTGCCATCATCTTCTCCCTCACCTTCCGCACCAAGGTTATAGTGGACTCTATGTCATCGTCTTCCTCGTGAGGGAGCCCTATCATGAGGTAGATCTTTATATTTGGTATAGAGGCCTCTGTGAGTACTGAAGTGGCAGTCAATATGTCATCTTCTCTAAGTCTTTTGTTGATTATAGTCCGCAGTCTTTGAGAACCTGCCTCAGCCGCTATGGTGGCTGTCTTTACCCCAGATTGGGCAAGTAAGGATGCAAACGTTGGATCGATCATATCGGCCCTTAAAGACGAAAATGAGAGCCTGAGACCGTCTCTTCGAAGGATTTCATATAGATCTCCCAAAAGTTCCCTATCTGCAAATTCAAGTCCTATGAGTCCAACAGAGGATGCTCCAAGGGTCTTTGCCCTGCTCAGTGCTGGTAAAATCGCCTCTTTCTTCCAGCGCCTGGCTGGCCGGTAAGCAAATCCTGCGGCACAAAACCTGCATCCTTGTCCACACCCCCTTGTAACCTCCACAAGGTGCATCTTGCCAAAGACAGACTCTGGAGACACTACGTGGCTACATGGGGCGACATCCAGATCCGTGGTTGCCGTGGGTGTAATTGGGAATGGGGCATTATCCTCCTTTTTTCCCCTTATAACTATGTAACGCATACCCTTAGTCGTATGGTAAAAAGAGGGTACATACACTGGGTCCAAGAGATTTAGGAGGCCCTTTAACCGCTCTTCTCTTTTGAGACCTTTGTCCAAGAGTGAAGGGAGGGCCTGAATGAATCCATCTGCCACAGGTTCAAACTCCCCTATTAGAAAGGCGTCAATAAATGGTGAAATGGGTTCTGGATTGAGTGTAGGTGCAATGCCCCCTGCAAGGACTATGGGATAGGTGTCGTTTCTGTGGGCTGCGAGGCTTGGAATCCCCTGAGATTCCAAGATCTGGGGTATCTTTAGATAATCCAGTTCAAAGCTTATGGAAAAACAGACGATGTCAAAGTCTCTGAGGGGCCTATTGGACTCTATAGACGTAGTGACACCGTCTTTCCCATTCCAGTACAGCCTTTCGCATACTACTTCGTCATATGAGTTGAGGATGGCATATACCTGCTGATGGCCCAGGTTTGCCATCCCCACCCTGTAGAGGTTTGGAAAGACCAGGGCGATAGACGCCCTGCCAGTCCACTTTTTTACTCTTGCGCCTGTCTCAGTCCTCTTCGCCTTCTTGCTCCATCTTGGCTAGGTCTTCGAACTTGATGTCTACCCCCAAGACCCCTACGATCTCATCCTCATTATTTCTAATGGGTCCTGACACAGTGATACAGAGGGCACCTGTTATCTTTGAGGTATAGACATCGGTTACGTGGATCTTTCCATCCTTTATGGGGGCGATGAACCAAGGGCGTCCTGAGAAGTCATCGTCGAGTTTAAAGGTGGCATACTTTGCCTTATCTTCTATGTGAGTGATATTCCTGGTGATCTTTTTACCCTCCTTATCCACCACATAGAGGAACTGGATAAAGGGATCGTCTTCCAAAATATCTCGCAGTACAGGTTCGATCTGATTGGGGTCCATGGACCTTATCTCTGGCCTCTCCACTAGATCCTCCACGATGTGAGAGGCAAGGTCCCTGGCCTTTTGCTTGAACTTCTCGAATTCAGATGTGAAGAGCTCTGGCAGATAACGCCTGGTGAGGTGCTCCATCTCGCTCTTGCTGATAGAAGTCACCCTGCCTGCCTCATATTCCTTCATAATCTTCTTGTAGATCTTAACCACACCGGGATGGCGCTTGTCTATGGCCTTGTCGCCTGTGAGATTGAGGTTGGTGTTTATCCAATGGGCAATGCCAGCAGTACCGCTCTTGTCTGAGATGACCACCTGGATTGGGCGACCGAGGATCTTCTTGGTATCAAAGATGTTGTAGATTTCCTCGTTCTTGAGGAGGCCATCAACGTGGATGCCGGCGCTCGTGGCATTGAAGTCCGCACCGACCAGTGGGTAGTTCTTGGGAATGTGTACACCGAGCTCTTCCTCGAAATATTGGGCAGCCTCGGTGATGGCTAAGGTGTCGATCCCATCCTCTTGGCCCCTAAGTGCTATACGCTCTATTAGGACTGCCTCGATCGGGGCATTTCCAGTCCTCTCACCAAAGCCAAACAGGGTGCCATTTATGGCCTCACACCCATAGAGCCATGCAGTGATGGCATTGACAAAGACCTTGTGAAAGTCATTGTGACCATGCCATTCAAGGAGCTCACCTGGGACGCCTGCTTCCTCGATCATGGTCCTGACGAGTTTGGGGACGCTCCTGGGCAGAGCTGCCCCTGGATAGGGTACCCCATATCCCATAGTGTCACACAGCCTTATCTTTATGTCGATCCCAGATTCCTCTCTGAGCTTCATTAGCTCTATGGCAAAGGGCACACAAAAACCATATATATCTGCCCGGGTGATGTCTTCAAAGTGGCACCTGGGTTTTATACCAAGCTCGAGGGCGGCCTTAACTATTGCCAAATAGGACTCGAGTGCCTGGGCCCTGTCCTTTTTGAGCTTGAGATATATGTGATAGTCTGATGCAGATGTGAGGATTCCAGTCTCCTTAAGACCCATCTCCTTTACAAGCTTAAGGTCTTCTGCCTTTGCCCTGATCCACCCAGTTATCTCTGGGAACTGGTAACCCCGTTCCCTGCATTTCTCCACTGCCTCTTTGTCCTTCTGGGTATAGAGAAAGAACTCCGCCTGTCTAATCACACCTTTTGGTCCACTGAGCCTGTGGAGAAAGTCGAAGATCTTCACGATCTGTTCCACTGTATAGGGTGGCCTTGCCTGTTGCCCATCCCTGAACGTGGTGTCTGTCACTAGCATGTCCTTGCACGGGTTTGGTATCACGTACTTGTGGTCGAAATCAATACGAGGCACTGCATCGTATGGGAATATAGTGCGCATGAGATTGGGTTTTTCAGGGTTCTGAAGCCTTGGTGTCCAAAATTCAGTGTGTTCGTGGTCTAATAGACGCCTCTTTTCATTCCACTTTGCCATAAAATCTCTCCTTTTTTGGGCAATTAGTCCTTGACTATCCTCAAATAGAGCTCTGTGAGCTGTTCCATACTCACATTACTGGGTGCGCCAGTCATGAGACACTGGCCCCTTTGTGTCTTGGGAAATGCGATCACATCCCTTATGGATTCTCGTCCGCCCATCAACATCACAAGCCTGTCCAGGCCAAAGGCAATCCCTCCATGGGGTGGGGCACCATATTGGAGTGCCTCTAGGAGAAATCCAAATTTCTCCTGTGCCTCTTCTTCGCCGATCTTCAAGACCTCGAACATCTTTTCCTGTAACTCTTTCCTGTGGATACGAATACTTCCACCACCTATCTCCACACCATTCAGCACGAGATCATAGGCCCTTGACCTCACCTTGAGTGGGTCTGTGTCGAGGAGTGCCACGTCCTCTTCCTTAGGGGCAGTAAAGGGGTGGTGCATGGATGTAAGTCTCCCTTCATCCTCGTCATATTCCAACAGGGGAAAGTCAGTGATCCACACAAAGGAAAAGGCATCTTCGTCTATGAGGCCACCCATCTCTGCAAGCCTTATTCTCACCTCGCCCAGTACCTTGAAGACCACCTCTTTCTCATCTGCACCAAAAAAGAGGCAGTCTCCAGGTCTTGCCCCTGCCTTCTCGGCTATTGCCTCTTTCTCCCCATCTGTGAAGAACTTCTGTATTGGTGACTGCCATGACCCATCATCTTTGATCTTCACCCATGCAAGTCCTTTGGCGCCAAGGTCTATGGCAAAGCTTGTAAGATCGTCTAGTTCCTTCCTGGAAAGTGTTGCCATACCCTTGGCATTCAGGACCTTTACCACGCCACCAGATTCTGCCACTGCATTGAAGACCTTTAGGCCACACCCCCGGGCTATCTCTGTAATGTCGGAAAACTCCATACCAAATCTCACATCTGGCCTATCAGTCCCGAAGTGTTCCATGGCATAATCAAAGTCCATGCGTCTAAAGGGCGTCTGGACCTCGATATCGAGACACTCTTTGAATAGGTGCTTCATCAACTGTTCCATGAGGGCCATGATGTCCTCTTCTTCGATAAAGGACATCTCTAGGTCCAACTGAGTGAATTCAGGCTGCCTGTCTGCCCTGAGATCCTCGTCCCTAAAACACCTTGCAATCTGGTAATAGCGCTCGATGCCACTAATCATCAATATCTGCTTGTACAACTGTGGCGACTGGGGTAGCGCATAAAAATGGCCTCGGCTCAATCTGCTTGGCACAAGAAAGTCCCTGGCACCCTCAGGGGTGCTCTTGGTGAGTATGGGGGTCTCCACCTCTATAAAGCCATGGCCATTCAAAAAGCCCCTCATCTCCTGGCACACCCTGTGTCTAAGGAGGAGGCCCTCTTGCATCCAGGGACGCCTAAGATCTATATATCTATACTTTAGCCTAAGGCCCTCGGAGACCTGCCCCTCTTCATCCAGTGGAAA
>WGBU01000087.1 GCA_015494155.1 Deltaproteobacteria bacterium
CAAGGGAGCGCGAGAAGACCAATATACCCAGCCTCAAGATCGGGTTCAATAAGGTCTTTGGCTACTACATAGAGGTCACAAAGACCCACAGGGACAAGGTCCCCGAGGGATATATCAGGAAACAGACCCTCGTAAATGCAGAGCGATACATAACCCAAGAGCTAAAGGAGCTCGAAGAGCGCATATTGTCTGCACAGGAAGAGCGGGTGGAGCTCGAGGAGGCACTATTTAAAGGTATAAGGCAAGAGATCGTAAACCATAAGGGGCCACTAAAGAGAGACGCAGAACTCATTGCCGTCGTAGACTGTCTCCAGGCGCTCACGAGGGTTGCCCAAAAGAATGGATATACAAGGCCTATTGTGGACCAGGGGGATGAAATAGACCTAAAGGCCATGCGCCACCCAGTCCTTGAAGAGGTCCTGGGCCAGGATGCATTCATACCCAACGACGTCCATCTTGGAGAGGAATGCGCCAGGTTTCTGATCATCACTGGCCCCAACATGGCTGGCAAATCCACCATATTGCGTTCCACCGCACTTACGGTGCTCATGGCACAGATGGGTGGGTTTGTGCCATGCGAATCTGCAAAGATAGGGGTGGTGGACAAGATCTTTACGAGGGTGGGCGCCACAGACTATCTCTCCAGGGGCCAGAGCACCTTCATGGTGGAGATGAGTGAGACGGCCAACATCCTCCACAACGCCACAGAAAAGAGCCTTGTCATACTCGACGAAATAGGCCGAGGCACCAGCACCTACGATGGACTTGCCATAGCCTGGGCCGTATCTGAAGAGCTCTTAAAGATAGGAGAAAAAGGGGCAAAGACCCTCTTTGCCACCCACTATCATGAACTGACGAAGATCGCCTCTCGTGACCAGCGCATCAAAAATCTCTCTGTGGCCGTAAAGGAGTGGGGGGAGGAGATAATCTTTCTCTATAGGCTTATAGAAGGCCCTGCCAACAAGAGCTATGGAATTCAGGTGGCAGCGCTTGCCGGTGTCCCGGGTCATGTGGTCAGACGGGCCAAGGAGATATTGGAAGAGATAGAGGCCCAGGGCCATGTGAGGCTAGAACAAGAAGGGGGAGAACCTGAGGGGTTCAAGAAAAGGGCGCCAAGGCAGTTGACTCTCCCGCTCCAGTGTCCCAGGCAGTGCCTCCGCCTCAAAAAGGCGGGTGAATACATAAGGGATGTGGACATAAACAATACTACCCCCCTTGAGGCATTGAACTTTCTTGCTATGTTGAAACAGGAAATAGAAAAGGGATAATGTCACGATTGTTAAGATTTTTCATTATAGGGCTTTGCCTTTGCCTTGTCACAGGGGCGCCCACTAAGGCCTTTTCCGCTCAGAAGGGGCCAAAGGCACAATACCTTGATGCCTACAGGGCATATAAGAGGCTTTCTAGGAGCCCAAGGCTTAGAAAGGACCGGCGTTCCTGGATGAGGGTCATTAGTGCCTTTAGAAAGGTCTACCTCACATGGCCCGACAACCAGAAATATGCGCCCAAGAGCCTCTATATGATGGCAAAGCTCTATCGCGAACTCTATGGCTATTCTGGGAAGCGGCAAGACTTAAAGGAGGCCATAGAGCGGTACGAGGTCTTGTTCGAGAGGTTCCCGAAGAGTGCATTGGCAGACGATGCACTCTACCATGCCGCAAACCTCTATTGGCGCATGGGCCAGAAGGAAAAGGCCCGCTCCTATTGGGCCAGAATAGTCCTTGACTATGAGGGCACAGACTTTTACAAGCCTGCTGTAAACAAGCTTGGGAGAAAGCGGGTACGGCAACTCAAGGCACAGTCAAAGGGAAAGACCCGTGGCTCTGATAGCGATACAGGTAAACGGCCTACTGTCACTGCCATCCGCCACTGGTCTGAAAAGGACTATACCAGGGTGGTGATAGATGTCTCGAAAAACGTTCACTATCACCAGGGCTACCTCAAGGAAGACCCAAAGAGGAGGCTCCCCAAGAGGCTCTATCTCGACCTTGTCCCTGCCCGCATTGCAAAGGGGCTCAAGAGGCGCATCGTCATAGCAGACGGCCTATTGAAGGCAGTGCGCATCGCCCAGTACGATCGAGACACAGTTAGAGTAGTCTTTGACCTGGGCAAGACCTCAAAGACCAAGATCTTTAATCTGGAAGGTCCCTTCAGGATCGTGGTAGATGCCTTTGGGGCCCGCTATTCCACTAGACCACTCTGCCCGCCACCTAAGGGAAAACTCACCCTTGCGCAACAGCTCGGGCTCTGTGTCCGTACCATCGTAGTGGACGCAGGCCATGGGGGCAAGGACCCAGGGGCCATAGGACCCACAGGCCTCAAGGAAAAGGACGTGGCCCTAAAGGTGGCAAAGTTGCTCAAAAAAGAACTCGAAAGACGCCTCGATGCCAAGGTCATACTCACCAGGTCGAGCGACCGATTCCTGCCTTTAGAAGAGCGCACTGCCATAGCCAACGCGAAGAAGGCGGATCTCTTTGTCTCTGTCCACTGCAATGCAGCACCCAATAGGAGGCTAAAGGGGGTGGAGACATATTTCCTCAACTTCGCCTTGGATGAAGAGGCCATGAGGGTGGCGGCCCTTGAAAATGCCACTGGCAACAAGCGCATAGGAGATATCAAAAACATCTTGTCCAAGATCATGAAGAATACCAAGGTAGAGGAGTCGAAGCGCCTTGCCCAATTCGTACAAAAGGGGCTGGTCAATTCACTCAAAAAAAGGTATTCAGGGATACGAGACCATGGGGTGAAGCAGGCACCATTCTTTGTACTCATTGGCGCTAGAATGCCCTCTATATTGGCTGAGATCTCTTTTATCAGTAACAGGAAAGAGGAAAGGCGCCTGAGGAGCCCCAAGTATCTAGAGGCCGTTGCCAGGGGCATTGCAGATGGCATTGAAGAATACATCAAGGAGACAGAGCTGGTGGCCCAAAAGGGCCTTTAGCGAAGGAGGAGATCATGGAAAACTATTTTAAAAGGGCAGCACAGAAGATTTACAGCGATGCCAAGGCAGAGGGGCGCCTCATCGAGGGCCTTACCCTGGACCAGCTCAAAGAACTGGCCTTTCGCCAAGAAGGTGTGATAGAGACCCAGATGGGTTCAGTGGCAGGGGACTCTGAACCCATGAGTAGGAGCGCCCCACATACCAGAAACAGTATCGACCATCCCTTTGGCGAAGAGGAAGAGGCACTGGCCCTGGAGGCCGTGGAGTATCTCTCTAGAGGGAGAGTCATTTCACTAGACACCATCGTGGGGGATGGAAGAGACGGGATCACTGCCCGTTTCATCATACCTGAAGAATATGCCCAAATAGCCTATGGGTTAAAACTCCTCCTGGACTACCCAGCAGCACGTGTGGTGGAAGACCCCACATATACCATCATATATTTTACAGATGAGGCCTTCGAGGCAAACAAGGCAAAGAGGCTCGTGGACAAGGATATCACCATCCGGCTCTGGATGGGGGATCAAAAGGGCGACCAGGTAAAGATAATCCGCAACAGTATCTATCTTGGCGAGGGCAAAAAGGGCGTATTCCAGTTTGAGGACTGGAGGGTAAAGGCCATAGACAAGACGGGCATCTTCCTGCATGCTGGCGCAAGGCGCGACCTCCTCTGGGTCTACGACCTGGAGACCGAGAGGCCTGAATTGACAGAGATCGTCACAGGGGTCTCAGGTCTCACGGCCACTGGAAAGACCACCACGCTTTGTAGGACCTTTGCAAAGCTGCCCAAGGAGAGGTCTGAGATGATCGGAGACGATGGTGGTACCCTCGCCTTTGACGGAAGCTATGCCGCCTTTGAGGTAGGGGGGCTCTATGTGAAGACAGAGGGGCTCGACGAGTCTCAGCCAGAGATACTAAGGGCAGCCGAATCAAAGGACGCCTTTCTAGAAAACGTCGCCATATCCAAGTATCCCTACATGCCTGACTTCAAGGATGTCTCAAAGACGGCCAATGGACGCGCTGTAATCACCAGGGAAAACTTGGAGATCGCCAGCCAGAGCCTGAGGGCAGACAGGCTAGACCACATCATCATCCTCACGAGGAACCCTCTGGTCAATTGTATCAACAAGCTCACACCAGAGCAGGCCACCATGCAGTTCATCTATGGAGAATCCATAGAGAGTTCTGGAGGAAACCCCGAAGAGGCCGGTAAGTTTAAGAGGGTCTTTTTCCTCGACCCCTTTATGTGTGGCAACAAGCTTGAGCACGCATTGATCTTCTATGAGATCATCAAGCGAAATCGCATCAGGTGTTATCTGGCAAACACCGGTACCATTGGCCAGAACGAGGTGAAGGTTACACTCCGTCAGTCATTGGCATGTTACAACGATCTCTGTAGGAGGCAGTTACGCTTCAGCTTTGAGCCAGACTTCCTGGGCTATTACTACCCAATAAAGTGCGACAGGGCGAACATGGACCTCATGAACGCCTACCCCCAGTTCCCAGACAAGGAGCTACTGAGGAAGAAGGTGGTTGACTTTGTGAAAAAACGCAAGATCTACATCGAGGAGTTCGAGGCCAAGTATGGTGAAATCCCTGAAAACATAAAGGAGTCCCTCCCCTACCGAGAGGACCAGATCATGATAGAAAAGAGGGAAAAACACTTCCTGGACGAGTGATCGTTATGGACTTTTTCAGACGCTGGAAAGAGATAGAAGAGGCACGAAGGCTCCTCGGACTACCCCCCAAGACAACGCGCCTTGAGATCCAAGAGGCCTACAGGAGGAGGTGTAGGGAACTTCATCCAGACCACACAGGTGGGGATGAGGCGAGCGAAGAGGAACTTGTCCGGGTGAACCGCGCCTACAGGCTCCTCATGGAGTTTTCAGACAGATATCAGATGGATCTCAGGAAAAATGAGGACGGCATGACAGACGAAGAGTGGTGGTTCCACCATTTTGGAAGCGATCCAGTATGGGGCAGAATGGAAGATGAAGAAGGAGGAGGTTGATACCCAATCATGGCTCTAATTGTACAGAAATATGGCGGCACATCAGTGGGGACTACCCAGAGGATCAAACGGGTGGCAGACAGGGTCATACGGATAAAAGAGGCTGGAAATGATGTTGTAGTAGTGCTATCTGCCATGGCAGGTGAGACCAACAGGCTCATTGCCCTGGCCCAAGAGATACAGCCACATCCAGACCCAAGGGAACTGGATGCCCTCATGGCCACAGGGGAGCAGGTGAGTATCGCCCTCTTCTCCATGGCTTGCAAGGCCAAGGGCTATGAGGCCAGGTCCTTTCTGGGCTTTCAGGTACCTATAGAGACAGACTCTAGCCATACCAAGGCTCGCATAGAAAACATCGTGGCAGACAGGCTGAGACACGCCCTGGGCCAGGGGATCATACCAGTGGTGGCAGGCTTTCAGGGGATCACCAAAGAGGGTGACATCACTACCCTTGGACGCGGCGGCTCAGACACCACTGCAGTGGCCCTGGCAGTGGCCTTGGATGCCGATGTGTGTGAGATCTACACAGACGTAGAGGGCGTCTTCACCACAGACCCCAACATCTGCCCCAAGGCGCGGAAGATCGAAAGGATCTCCTATGAAGAGATGCTCGAGATGGCAAGTCTGGGGGCAAAGGTGCTGGAGATCCGCTCAGTAGAATTTGCCATGCGCTACAATATGCCACTACACGTGAGGAGCAGCTTTACAGATGCCCCTGGGACCATGGTCGTAAAGGAGGACGAAAGCATGGAATCAATACTCGTTTCAGGTGTAACATACAGCAAGAATGAGGCGCGCATCACCATCACGAAGGTACCTGACAGGCCGGGGATTGCCGCACAGATATTCAACCCCATAAGCGATGCCAATATCATTGTCGATATGATCATACAAAATACCCGCGAAGGCGACCTCACGGACATGACCTTTACTGTACCCAAGCCAGACTTCGATACAGCCATGGAAATAGTAAAAGGGGTAGCCCAAAAGATTGGGGCAGAAAAGGTCCTTGGCGACACAGACATCGCCAAGGTATCCATTGTGGGTGTCGGCATGAGGAATCACGCAGGGGTGGCAAGCAAGATGTTTGAGATCCTTGCCAATCACGGTGTCAACATCCTCATGATCAGTACCTCTGAGATCAAGGTCTCCTGTGTGATCGATGAAAAATACACTGAGCTTGCAGTACGCGCCCTACACGAGGGCTTTGGTTTGGAGGAGCAATGATCGAGATCTACGACACCACCCTTAGAGATGGTACACAGGCAGAGGACTTCAACCTCTCTCTAGAGGACAAGATTCGGGTAGCACTCAAGCTGGATGAATTTGGGATCGACTATATCGAAGGTGGCTGGCCTGGTGCAAACCCCAAAGACGAGGCCTTTTTTAAGGAGATCAAGAACTACACCCTCAAGAATGCTCGCATCACTGCCTTTGGCAGCACCCATATGGCCCGTTACACGAATCCTGAGGCAGACCCTGGAATGAATAAGCTGATAGATGCAGAGACGAGCCACATCACCATCTTTGGAAAGACTTGGGACATCCACGTAAAAGACGCACTCAAGATCACCCTGGAGCGCAACCTCGAACTCATTGAAGGCTCTGTCAGGTGGCTGGTATCCCAGGGCCGCACACTCTTTTACGATGCAGAGCACTTTTTCGATGGATTTAAACGAAATCGTGAATATGCCCTGAAGACCATCCAGACGGCAAAGGAGGCAGGAGCCTCCTGCATTGTACTCTGTGATACCAATGGTGGAAGCCTCCCCCATGAGATCAGAGAGATAGTGGAAGAGGTGAAGAAGTGCCTTGGGCCTGGGGTGCCCCTTGGCATACACTGCCACAACGACTCGGAGCTTGCAGTGGCCAACAGCCTAGAGGCAGTCCGCGCAGGGGTGAGCCAGGTGCAGGGGACCATAAACGGCTTTGGCGAAAGATGTGGTAATGCAAACCTCTGCTCCATCATCCCAGGGCTTGTCCTAAAGCTAAAGGAGAGTTGCAGGGCAGGTGAAAGGCTCCATATGCTCACGTCTGTGGCGCGCTTTGTCTCTGAGATAGCCAATCTATCCCCCAACAAATATCAGCCATATGTAGGGGCCAGTGCCTTTGCACACAAAGGAGGAGTGCATGTAAGCGCTGTCCAGAGAAACCCAGAGACCTACGAACACATCAGGCCAGAACTCGTGGGCAACTGCCAGCGCATCCTCATTTCTGACCTATCGGGCAAGAGCAATGTATTGGCCAAGGCCAAGGAATTCGGCCTTGACATAGAGAGTAAAGACCCTGTGGTCATGGAGATCGTCTCTGATCTAAAGGAACTGGAGGCGCAGGGATTCCAGTTTGAGGGTGCAGAGGCAAGCTTTGAGCTCCTTATGAGAAAGGCAATGGGATCTATCCGTAAGTTCTTCGATCTTTTGGCCTTCAGGGTCATTGACCAGAAGTGTAAGGAGGATGAACCCCCGCAGGCAGAGGCCACAGTGATGGTCAGGGTGGGTGGTCGTACGGAACATACCGCCGCCTGTGGAAATGGGCCTGTAAACGCCCTAGACAACGCCATCAGAAAGGCACTTGAGACCTTCTACCCTGAGCTCAAGGAGATGAGTCTCGTGGATTACAAGGTAAGGGTCCTTCCAGGACAGCCAGGGACAGGTGCCAAGGTACGCGTTCTCATCGAGTCGAGAGACAAGAAGGAGAAGTGGGGTACTGTGGGTGTCTCCCACGACATCATAGAGGCAAGTTGGCAGGCCCTTGTGGACAGCATTACATATAAACTCCTAAGGGATAAGGGAAGACGGGAATCAAGAGACTGAGTCGAAGGAGAGGGGTGTGGACTTGAGAGACAGCCTGGTTGCGCTCTCCCTGCTCTCCCTTGTCCTCATCTTGGTGAATGGCTTTTTTCTCACCCGCTGTAACTTAGAAGGAGACTACCTGACGACAGATAGGGCAGAGGCCTTGGTGAGCCAGGCGGCAAAGTCGTATGGGGGCACAGGGCCTGGGCTTTTATTTAAGAGCCAAGAGGGGCTCCCCCTGCCCCTCGATCTAAATGGCGCAACAGAGGAGGAGCTAGACCTCCTCCCAGGGATAGGGCCCAAGACGGCCCTTTCAATCATAGAGGCCAGATACGAGTGTGGCTTTTTTCTCACTAGAGAGGAACTCATAAAGCCCTATGGCCCACTTGCCCCATCAAACTATTGGGCTATCTTGCCCTATGTCAAATGAATGTTTAAAAAGTCCCTATTGCCTGATAAAATAGTGGGTTAGTAATTCGATTTTTTTACTTGAGGAGAGATATATACGAGATGACAGCAGTGACTCAAAAGGCCATTTGTCTTGCCATGGCTGGAAAGGGTGGTACAGGAAAGACTACCCTCTCTGCCCTTCTAATCAAATACCTTGTGGAAAAGGGCCTCACACCTGTACTCGCAGTCGATGCAGACGCCAATGCAAACCTAAACGAACTCCTTGGGGTGGAGGTGGAGACCACCCTTGGGGAGATAAGGGACAAGATGAAGACAGAGACCCCCCCTGGCATGACCAAGAATGAATACATGGAGATGCACATAAACCAGGCCATAATAGAGGAGAAGGGCTTTGACCTCATAGTCATGGGGCAGCCAGAGGGGCCAGGCTGTTATTGCATGGCCAACTCCATACTGGCCCAGGTCATAGAGAACCTCATGAAGAGTTATAGATACCTACTCGTGGACAATGAGGCCGGTATGGAACACCTGAGCAGGCTCAACTTGAGGGATATAGAGATACTCTTTGTGGTCTCTGATGCCTCGTCTAGAGGTGTTCTCACAGCAACCAGGATCGCCGCCCTCACTTCATCCCTTGGGGTCAAGGTGGGCCAGAAGGTCCTCATCGTGAACAAGGCCCCTGAGGATGTCCCAGAGGCCCTCGACCGGCAGGTGCGGGAGGCAGAGGCAAAGACAGACCTCATCTTTGGTGGCTATTTGCCCCAGAGCCCAGTAGTGTTCCAATACGAGGTGGAACAGAGGCCGCTTTTGGACCTGCCCCCTTCAGAGGAAATAGTGGTCAAATCGTATGAAATATTCGATAGATTTATAAGGACCTAGGGGCCATCTTAAAAGGACAAAGGAGTACCAGACATGGCAAGACCCAAGATCGCCTTTTGTTTCCCAGGTCAGGGGACCCAATATGTGGGTATGGGGAGAGATCTGCTGGAGACATCGAAAAAGGCCCAGGAGATATTCGCCATATGTGAAGAGGTGGTGGGGAGAAAGATTCTAGATGTGATGCTAAACGGCCCCAAGGAGGAACTCTTAAAGACAGAGGTCCTTCAGCCTGCACTCACTGCCCTGGAGATCTCTCTCTTTATTGCCCTCAAGCAGGAGGGCATCTCTCCAGATGCATGCGCTGGCCATAGTCTCGGTGAATATGCGGCCCTCTTTGCCGCTGGAGTATTGGATCTAGGGGACACCTTTTACCTCATTTCAAAAAGGGGGCAGTTCATGGAAGAGGCTGCCAGGCGCCAACCTGGTTCCATGGCGGCAGTGATAGGCCTCGATAGAGAGACCATCAGCGAGGTGGTGGGACCATGCTCCCATGATGGGGTGTTGACCCTTGCCAACTACAATAGTCCTGATCAGATCATCATTACCGGAGATGCCATTTTGGTAAAAAAGGCGTCATCACGCCTAAAGGAGAAAGGGGCACGGGTTGTACCACTAAAGGTAGCCGGTGCATTTCACAGCCCACTCATGGCAGATGCAGCGGCCAAGTTCCAGGCAGAGCTTGAAAAGATCCAGTTTAAGAGGCCACACACCGCCTTTTACAGCAATGTCACCGGCATTCGGGAGGGAGACCCTGCTGTGATAAAGGGCCTCATGGTGGAGCAGATAAAGAGTCCAGTACTCTGGTACCCCATTGTAAAGAATATGTACAGTGACGGTGTAAGGGTTTTCATAGAAATAGGGCCCAAGAAGGTACTCACTAACCTCATCAAAAAATCCCTTGATCCATCAGATATAACCCTATTACAGTTCGAGGATATTGAGGGACTAAAGGGCGTAGTAGAAACATTGAAGGAGGCGCTATGAACAGGGACAAAGAGGTGGGACTCAGGTGCAAATTGTGCGGTTCAGAGCTAGAGCTCTGTGTACGCTGAAGGCGCGTTGCCCTTAGGTGTAAGGGCTGCTCCAAGGTATTTTCCCTCTCTGAGTATGCAGACAAGCTAGACGACAAGATGGAGAGGATGTTGGGTTACTTCAGGACAGACAGGATATAGGAGGCTTACTAAATGCCAAAGGGTACAGTGACACAGAAGATCATCGAAAGACACCTGGTAGAGGGGACTATGACACCAGGTGAACCTATTGCCATCAAGATAGACCAGACACTCACACAAGATGCCACTGGCACCATGGCCTACCTGGAGTTTGAGTCCATTGGCATAGACAGGGTGCGAACAGAGCTCTCGGTGAGCTATGTAGACCACAATCTCCTACAGACAGACTTTAAGAACGCAGACGACCACAGGTTTTTACAGAGCATTGCAGCAAGATATGGGATCTACTTTTCAAGACCAGGCAACGGCATCTGCCACCAGGTCCACCTAGAGCGTTTTTCAAGGCCTGGGCGCACGCTCCTAGGTTCTGATAGCCATACCCCAACTGCAGGTGGCTGTGGGATGCTGGCCATTGGGGCTGGCGGGATGGATGTTGCCCTTGCCATGGCAGGGCAGCCATTTCACCTGAGGATGCCCCATGTTGTGGGCATACATCTGACTGGTGCCCTCCCGGAGTGGGTCTCTGCCAAGGATGTGATCCTGGAACTCCTTAGACGCCTCAGTGTAAAGGGCGGGATCGGAAAGGTAATGGAGTATTTTGGCCCAGGGGTAAAGACACTCAGCGTCCCAGACAGGGCAGCCATTGCCAATCTGGGGACTGAACTCGGCGCCACCTCAACGGTGTTTCCATCTGACGACGTCACACGCGAATTTTTGAGGGCGCAGGACAGAGTTGAGGTATGGGAGGAGATCCTACCCGATCCAGACGCCCACTACTCTCAGGTCATAGAGATAGAGCTCGACAAGATGGAACCCATGGCAGCATGTCCCTCATCTCCAGACAACGTTGTGCCCATAAGGGAGATCGAGGGGAAAAAGGTGGCCCAGGTCATTGTGGGCTCCTGTGCCAATTCGTCCTTTAGGGACATCCAGGTGGTGTCCAAGGCGATAAAGGGGAAAACAGTCCATCCAGATGTGAGCTTTGAAATCAATCCAGGGAGCCGGCAGGTCCTTGAGATGGCAGCAAAAGAGGGCCTTCTCATGGATCTCATCCACGCTGGTGCACGCATCCACCAGTCTGGGTGCCTTGGGTGTATTGGCATGGGCCAGGCCCCACCCACAGATTCCATAAGCCTTAGGACCTTTACCAGGAACTTTCCAGGACGATCTGGCACAAAGCCTGACTATGTCTATCTCGTAAGCCCTGAGACTGCTGTGGCCGCTGCCATAACAGGTGAGATCACAGACCCAAGGCGCCTTGGAAAGGCCCCTACGCTTGAGGAGCCCAGAGAGTACATCGTCAACGATAGCTCCATCATCGCCCCACCAGAGGATGGGTCAACAGTGGAGATAGTGAGGGGACCAAACATAAAACCACTCCCAAAATTTGACCCCATGCCAGATGATCTCAAACTCACGGTGATCCTCAAGGTGGGTGACAACATCACTACAGACCACATCATGCCAGCAGGTTCTAAGATACTCCCCTTGAGGAGCAACTGCCCTGCCATAAGCGAGTATTGCTTTAGTGCAGTAGACCCTGAATTTGCCAAGAGGGCCAAAGAGGGCGGTCCGTGGGCAGTAGTAGGTGGCGAGAACTACGGCCAGGGCTCTTCAAGGGAACACGCTGCCCTTGCACCAAGGTACCTTGGGGTGAGGGCAAAGATCGTAAAGGGATTTGCAAGGATCCACAAGGCCAACCTGATAAACTTTGGCATAGTACCACTGACCTTCAAGGACCCAGCAGACTACGAAAGGATCGAGCAGGGGGCATGCATCACCATCCACGGCATAAGGGAGGCCCTCATGAATGGGGCCCAGGAGGTGACAGCCACCCTTGACGATGGCACAGAGATTGGGCTCATACTTGAGCTCTCGAATCGCGACAGGGAGATACTCACAAAAGGTGGATTGCTCAATTGGGTAAGAGACAGGGTATAGGGCTCTATGGGATAATAGGCCACCCAGTTGGCCACAGTCTAAGCCCTCACATGCACAATGCTGCCTTTAGGGCCTTGGGTATCCCTGCCTTTTATGCACCTTTCGACGTTACAGACCTCGAAGGGGCCATGAGTGGGGTGAGGGCCCTTGGCATAAAGGGGCTCTCAGTCACAGTGCCCCACAAGGAGGCGATCATAAAATACCTGGACCTTGTGGATAAGGTGGCCCGGAAGATCGGTGCGGTAAATACAGTAATCAACAGGGATGGGACACTATCTGGTACCAACACAGACTGGATTGGGGCAGTAAAGGCCCTCAAGGAACACCTTTCCCTTAAAGGCAAAAAGGCCCTGGTGATTGGTGCCGGTGGCTCTGCCAAGGCTATAGTCATGGGACTAGTGGAAGAAGGTGCTCGAGTACACATTGCCAACCGCACCCAAGAGAAGGCAGAGCAGTTGGGAGAGCAATTTGGTTGCTCCTGTTCTGGCCTTGATTTACCCAGTGGTCTAGAATTTGATATACTGATAAATGCCACCACTGTGGGGATGGGTGAAGAAGACGCCATGCCAGTGGAAGAGGATGTCATAAGGGGGGCAGACCTTGTCATGGACATCGTATATAGCCCGCTTGAGACCCGGCTCCTGAGGGTCGCGAGAGGACTTGGTAAGGTGACAGTAAATGGGTTAAAGATGCTACTCTATCAGGCAGTTGCCCAGTTCGAGCTATGGACCGGAGTGGATGCCCCAATTGAAGTAATGGAAAATGCCCTAAAAGAGGCAGTGGGGGCCTAATAGAAATGGATGTGATCAGAGTAAAGGTACCTGGCTCAAAGAGCATAACACAGCGGGCACTCGTGTGTGCTGCCCTTGCCCAGGGGAGCTCAACGCTTCGCGGTCCGCTTGTTAGCGAAGACCCCATCCTCTTAAAAGATGCCTTATCTTCCCTTGGAGTGCGCATAGACACCTCTCACGACCATGAGGTATGGCAGGTGGAGGGAAGTGGCGGAAGGCTTGGGCTTAAATCTGGCACAAAGGCGATATTCATGGGGAACAATGGGACTGGCATAAGGTTCCTCACAGCCCTCGCCTGTCTTGTAAGGGAGGGCGAGCCCTTTGAAATCTATGGGACCAAACGGATGGAGGAACGCCCCATCGCCCCTTTAGTGAGTGCACTCCAGGGCCTTGGGGCAAACATCAGGACCAAGAGGGATACTGGATGTCCACCAGTGGTGATCACACCATCTCAAGGGCTCAAGGGTGGAGAGACCAGTGTCGATGCCTCAAAGAGCAGCCAATATCTCTCTGCCCTCCTCCTTGTGGCGCCATACACAGAGCTGCCCACAACCGTTAGACTCGTCGGCCCCCTAGCCTCAAGCCCCTATCTCGAGATCACCCTTCGGGTAATGGAAGCCTTTGGGATCAAAGTGGATGTTCAGGAAGAAGAGGGTGCCTTTCTTGTGCCCAAGGGCTCTTATAAGGCATGCAACTACTCCATTGAAGGGGATGCCTCCAGTGCCTCCTATTTCTACGCAGGGGCTGCCATTACAGGTAGGGCAGTATGTGTTGAAAATGTGCCCTCACCCTCGCTTCAAGGGGACGCGAGATTTGTAGACCTCCTATCAAAGATGGGCTGCTCCATCACCCGCGGCCCCCATGGGACTACGTGCCAGGGGCCAGGGGAAGGGGGGCTTCAAGCAATTGAGGTTGACATGGGAGATATGCCAGACATGGTGCCTACCCTTGCTGCCATTGCCCCGTTTGCCCAGGGTGAGACAGTGATCACTGGATGCCCCCATCTTAGGATCAAGGAGACCGATCGAATTTCAGCCATGGCCACCGAGCTCAAAAAGCTGGGGGTCCAGGTACGGGAGTTGCCAGACGGCCTCGTTATAAAGGGTGCTCCTGGCCACCTCACACCTTCTAAGATCCACACCTATGACGACCACAGGATAGCCATGAGCTTTGCAGTGGTGGGGCTAAGGGTGAAGGGCATAGAAATAGAGGACCCTGGGTGTGTGAAAAAGTCTTTTCCCACCTTCTGGGAGGTCTGGGACATGGCCTTTGGTGCCTCATAATAGAGAGACCATGGAAGGCATAAGGAGGATATTTCTTATAGGCTACAGGGCCACTGGAAAGAGCACAGTGGGCCGTCTTTTGGCAGAGGCGCTAGGGTGGCGTTTCCTAGATATGGATCAGGAGATAAAGGGGCGCCTCCAGATGGACATCTCGCGTTTTGTAGAGGAAAGGGGCTGGGAGGCCTTTAGAACAGAGGAAAAGAGGCTGTTAAGAGAGATCTTGGACCAAAGGGACCAAGGCCCTATGGTAGTCGCTACAGGTGGTGGGGTGGTGCTACACCAGGATTTACTCTCAAAGCTCCCTCAAGACACACTGGTGGTATGGCTCAAGGCCACACCTGAGACTATAGAGGCCCGTATGGCCCACGACAAGGGCACATCAGTCAATAGGCCGCCACTTACACAAATGGGAAGCGCCATCTCAGAGATAAGGGAGGTGCTCCGCGAGAGGGAGCCCCTTTACAGCCGTTTTTCCCACGTGACCATCCAGTGCGATACCCTTCAACCCAATGAAATCAAGGAGAAGATATTGAGCCATGCCAGGTAATACCTTTGGCACCCTATTTAGGGTAACCACATGGGGGGAGAGCCACGGGCCTGCTATTGGCGCTGTCATCGATGGCTGTCCGCCAGGACTCCACATTACCCCCGCAATCATCCAGGAGGAGCTGGACAAGAGGCGCCCTGGAAAGGGTGGAGTAGCAGAGACCACGAGGCGAGAGCCAGACAAGGTAGAGATACTCTCTGGGGTCTTTGAGGATAAGACCACAGGCACCCCCATCTCCCTCATAATCTGGAACAAAGACCCACGGCCCGGTGCATATGATCATCTAAAGGACGTCTATAGGCCTGGACATGGTGACATCACATATGACAAAAAGTATGGCATTCGCGACCATCGGGGAGGCGGTCGATCCTCTGGTCGGGAGACAGCGGCGAGAGTCGCGGCTGGCGCAGTGGCAAAGGTACTTCTGAAGCGACACGGCATCAGGGTCCTCGCCTACACTGTGGCCCTGGGTGGGGTGGAGGCAACCACAAGAGACCTCGCCGCAATAACAGAAAATCCCTTCTTCTGCCCAGACCCAGAGGCGGCAATCAAAATGGAAGAGCGCGTAAAAGAGGTCCGAAAGGCAGGCGACTCAATCGGTGGGGTAGTAGAGGTGAAGTGTAGCGGTGTACCAGCAGGGCTCGGCGACCCGGTCTTTGACAAGCTAGATGCGCACCTCGCCCAGGCACTCATGAGTATTGGCGCAGTCAAGGGGGTGGAGATAGGTTCTGGTTTTGGGGCAGCGACACTCTTAGGCTCACAAAACAACGACCCCATCACGCCAGAGGACTTTCTCTCCAATAATGCAGGGGGCATACTTGCGGGCATCTCAAGTGGTGCAGAGGTGATCGTCCGTGCAGCAATAAAGCCCATCCCATCAATATCCAAAGAACAACAGACCATCACAAGTGGTGGTGAGCCCACTACCATAAAGGTGGGCGGAAGACACGATGTGTCTGCCATCCCAAGGATCGTTCCTGTGTGCGAGGCAATGGTGCGGCTCGTACTTGCGGACCAGCTCCTCAGACAGATTGCCATAAGGGGCCACTGGGAAGAAGAGAGATGATCACCACCTCCCCCTCCATTGGCATAATTGGCGGAAAGGGTAAGATGGGACAGTGGTTTGCCCGCTTTTTTAAGGACCTTGGCCTTGAGGTATTGATCTCAGACCTAGATACTACGCTCACCCCCATCGATCTTGTGAGGGAGGCAGAGGTAACAGTAGTATCTGTCCCTATGGAGGCCTTCAACAAGGTGATTGGAGAGATCGGGCCCCACATTCCAAAAGGCCACTTCCTTACAGACCTTTGTTCTCTCAAGGAACGGCAGGTCCAATACATGTGGGAACACACCAATGGGTGTGAATTTTGTGGTACTCACCCACTCTTTGGTCCATTTGAGGACTCCATTGCAGGAAGGAGGGTGGCCATTTGCCCTGGCAGGGGTGAGGAGTGGACCAGGTGGTGGGAGACGCTCCTTCGAGA
>WGBU01000088.1 GCA_015494155.1 Deltaproteobacteria bacterium
CGAGGCCATGAAGATGGAAAACGCCATTACCGCTCCCTTTGACGCCCATGTAAAGGAGATATGTGTAAAGCTGAACGACACAGTGGTGGAGAACCAACTGTTGTTTGTGCTGGAACCATTGAACTAAGGGGATGTTTCAAATAAAGCTGTATCGAGAGGCCAGCGTCCATGTGGGGCGCTGGCTTCTCCATTTAGAGGAGGTGGGCTCCACAAACAGCTTGGCCCTGAGGCACAGGGAGCTCCTGGAGAAAAGGGGCCTTGTAATCCTTGCAGACCGCCAGACCCAGGGGCGGGGGAGGCGTGGCAGGAAGTGGTGCTCCCATGTAGAGGGGAATCTCTATGCCTCCTTTGTGCTCCACGACTCCTCTAAGCCCCACTCTTTACTTCCTTATATCACACTCGCTTCCGGTGTTGCCCTCTGGGAGTCGATAAGGGCATTGGGTGTTCATGAGGCGGCCATAAAGTGGCCAAACGACATCCTCATTGGGGCAAAAAAGGTGGCAGGGATATTGGTGGAGACCACGGCCATGGAAAGTGGGGTCCATGCCATGGTAGTTGGCATAGGCGTTAACCTCAAAGGAGACAGGTACTCCTATCCTGAAGAAGTGAGAGAGAGGGTCATAACTATTGAAGAGGCCCTAAAAAAAGGGGAGGTGGACAGGTTTGAGTTTCTGGATATCCTTTCAAATAGGCTTGATAAGGTGGTTGCAGATTATATGAGGTGCGGCCCGGCTGTGATCCTTGACACATGGGAGCAGGCATCGAGTTCCATTGGAAGGCGTATCTTGGTGGAGGAAGAGGGGGATTCCATAGAGGGGGTCTTTGTCGGCCTCTCCCCCAAAGGACACCTACTTCTTGAGGCCAGGGGCGGGGAGGTCATAGAGATCGTAAGTGGAGATGTGACGTTCTTGGACTAATTCTATATGCTTAGAGAACTCTTTCTTGAGAACTTTGTGATCATACGGCAGGCACACCTCGAGTTCCGAAGGGGGCTAACGGTCTTTACTGGCGAGACCGGCGCTGGCAAAAGCCTCCTTGTAAAGGCAGTGAAACTCCTCATGGGCGAAAGGCAGTCCCCTGGCCTCTTGTACCCAGGGGCAAAGAGGGCTGTGCTCCAGGGGGTGTTTGAGCCCCCAGGGCCACTTACTGAACGGCTTCAAGACGAGGGCTTTTCTGTGGAAGATGATGGGCTCATTATTAGGCGTGTCTTTTTTGAGGATTCGAGGTCTAAGGTATACCTAAATGGTCAGTTGGTGACCCTATCACAGCTTAAGGCCATAACAGAGGGGATGATAAGCATTGCAGGTCAACACGAATATCACGGTCTCCTCCGCGCCACCACTTATATAGATTGGATAGATGGATTTGGGGGACTCTGGCCCTTGAGGGAAAGATTGGGCAGGGTCTACAGGGACCTAAGGGGGCTCGAAGCGAAAAAGGAGCAGTTGGAAAGGGAATTGAGGGACAGTGAGCGTACAAAGGAGTTGCTCCAGGCAGAGCTTAAGGAGATAGAGGAGGTAGGACCCAGGGAAGGAGAAGAGGAGGAGCTTTTGGCAGAGATCGAGGTCGTGCGCGCCTCTTCTACGTTAAAGGAACTCTCAGAAGGGGTCTATCAAGACCTCTATGGGAAGAGAGGGTCATGCGAAGAACTCCTTTCACGCTCCATAGGGGCACTCCAAAAGATGGCTGAAATAGACAGTCGTGTAAGCGAGCTACTATCGAGACTGGAAAACACACTTACAGAGCTACGAGAGGTCGCATATGAGGTGAGGGACTATTACCACGGACTTTCTGGAGACCCTTCAAGGCTCGATGAATTGGAGGGTCGGCTAAATGCCATAAGAAGGCTCCTTTTGAGGCATGGCCCCACCATTGGAGATTGTCTGAGAAAGAGGGAAGAGCTAAAAGAGCGGCTCAATGCATTAAAGGCGCCAGGGGCGCTTGTGAGTGAGTTAGAAAGGGAGATCGAGGAGAAGGGGAGGGAACTCGTTGAAGTAGCCAGGCTTCTTTCAGAAAAGAGGATTGATGCTGCTAGCAAACTCACCGATCTGGTCAACAAGGAACTCACGGGGCTATTTGTAAGCGGTGGGGAGTTTAAAATAGAGGTCTCAAGGCCAGAGCACCCCAGCCCTAAGGATGTTTCCCTTGAGGGGATGGACAAGGTCACATTTCTCTTTAGGCCAAATCCTGGTCTTCCACCAAGGCCACTATCTCAAATAGCCTCAGGTGGTGAGCTTTCAAGGGTGATGCTCGCCCTAAGGATTGCAACCTCTGGCAAAGGCCATACGAGCACCATTTTGTTCGACGAGATCGATGCAGGCATAGGTGGGGAGACTGCCAACCTGGTTGGAGATAAACTCCATCGCCTTGGAAGGCTTATGCAGGTACTCTGTGTGTCCCATTTTCCGCAGGTGGCATCTAGGGCAGACACACACTTTGTGGTGCGGAAACACACAGATGGCGCTAGTACGTGGACTGAGATAATCGAGGTGAAGGGTGAGGAGCGCGTGGAAGAGATCTCGCGCATGTTGGGAGGGGCTACAGACAAGGAGGCCACAGGGTTTGCAAGGCGCCTCCTGGGACTGGAGGAAGACTCGTGAGGAAAAGGGCGCTTCTCCTCTTTTCAGGTGGACTCGACAGCATACTCAGTGCAAAGGTCCTGGAGGCCCAGGGTATCGAGGTGATCTGCCTCCGCTTCGTCACCCCCTTTTTTGGGCAAGACGCCCTTTTTGACCCAGAGGGGGTCAAAGAGCGGATAAAGAGAAAGTATGGCCTAAGAGTCGAGCTCCACGACATAACAGATGAGTACATAGAGATGTTAAAGTCCCCTCCCCATGGCTATGGTAAGTACCTCAACCCATGTCTCGACTGTAAGATCATGATGGTCCGAAAGGCAGTAGAGCTCCTCCCCACATACGGTGCCACATTTGTTGCCACTGGAGAGGTCCTTGGTCAGCGGCCCATGAGCCAGAGGAGAGACGCCATGCGTATTGTGGAAAGGGACAGCGGGGCAGAAGGCATACTCTTACGCCCCTTATGTGCCAAGCGCCTTCGCCCCACCAGGGTGGAAGAAGAGGGGTTGGTGGACCGGGAACAGTTACTGTCCATAACAGGTCGTGGGAGAAAGGAGCAGATGGAGCTTGCCAAAAGATTTGGCATAGAGGACTATCCCACACCTGCCGGAGGGTGTGTGCTCGCAGATCCCATCCTTTCCGAGAGGTTTAGAGAGATCCTGAGACGCTATCCATCGCCAGATGCCAACGACTTCCTCCTTGCGCAGGTGGGGAGGCACTTCTTTCTGCTCGATGGGTCGTGGCTCGTGATTGGGAGAAACCAGGCGGAAAACGAGAGGCTCAAGGGGCTTTTAAGGCAGGGCGATATAGAGATCACGGCCCCTGATGTCCCGTCACCCACTGCCATCTGGCGTTATGCCAAGCACATGGAATTGAAGGGCGAGGTGGAGGCGAGATTCAGGCGTTATGTAAAAAAGGGGCCAAGGGAATTTAAGGTGGAGTTTAAAGAGATTGGCCCATCATCTAATCGGCTTTGTACCACCTAGGCCGCCTCACAATGAGGTTGATTATTTTCTTTATTACCTTTAAGATGCACAAAAAATTAAAAAAACCTTTGGGGAGACCTTAATGTTAGACGTCATCAGGAGGAATGCTGGCTCTTGGCTGTTAAAGGTGATTCTGGGTGCCATTGTAGTGGTCTTTGTGTTTTGGGGTGTAGGGACCTTCAGGTCCCAGAGGCTCAGTATAATTGCCTCTGTGAATGGAGAGGACATCTTACAGGGTGAGTATCAACAGGCCTATGCCCAGGCAGTTGAAAGATACAGCAAGATGTTTGGGGGAAGCATCCCAGAGGGGCTCCTAAAACAACTCAACATAAAGCAACAGGTGTTAAACAACCTCATAAACGAGGCCTTGATCAGGCAGGCCGCGGCAAAAATGGGCATACGTGTGAGTGAAGAAGAGATCAAGAGTGTGATTCTCACCTTTCCAAACTTTAAGAGAAACGGGGTGTTTGATAAAAGGCTCTATGACATGGCCTTGAGAGAGGCACACCTCACCCCCCTGACCTTTGAGGCGATGATACGCCAGCAACTTCTTACAGACAAGCTGCGCGAGGTGCTCTTCTCTGGAATCATAGTCACAGATCCAGAGGTAAAGGAGTTTTATAAGTTTCAAAACGAAGAGATAGAGCTCGCCATGGTCAAGGTCCCATCGTCCAGTTGTGAGAAGGATGTGAATGCATCGGAGACGGCCCTTAGAGGTTGGTACGACGCCCACAAGTCTGACTATGAGACCATGCCAGAGATAAAGGTGAGATTTGTCAAATTTTCAAAGGACAAGGTCCTTAAGGGTGTAAAGGTCTCTGACGATGCCATCCGCTCCTATTACGACACCAATAAAAAGGAGTTTGAAGTAAAGGAGAGGCGAAGGGCCCGCCACATCCTCGTGAGGGTCCCTCTGGATGCAGACAATGCCACTTTGGCAGAGAAGCGGAAGAAGGCAGAGGAGATACTCAAAGAGGCCAAATCTGGCAAGGACTTTGCTGAGCTTGCAAAAAAGTATTCAGAAGACCCTGGAAGCGCAAAGTCTGGGGGTGATCTTGGGTTTTTTACCAAGGAGATGATGGTTAAACCCTTTTCTGACAAGGTCTTCACTATGAAAGAGGGGGAGATCGCAGGGCCTGTGAGGACCCGTTTCGGCTTTCACATCATAAAGTTGGAGAAGATTGAACCAGGAAGGACCAAGGGCTTTGACGAGGTAAAGGCCGAGATTGCAAAAAAACTCAAGACCAAAAAGGCCAACGACATCCTATGGGAGACAGCCAATAAGGCATACGATGAGATCATAACCCTAGGAGGTCTGGACGATTATGCCAAAGAGGCCAACATGACCATCCAGGAGGCAGGGCCATTTTCAAGGAAAGAGCCGCCACCAGTCATAGGTTTTTCAAAAGAGACACTAGATGCCCTGTTTTCTCTTGAAAAGGGCGAGTTGAGCTCCCTTCTCCCAGTGCCCGGAGGGATCATTATTGCAGAGGTGGTAGATAAGATCCCGCCCACCATTCCACCCTTTGAAAAGGTCCGAGAGAGGGTGAAGAAGGACTATGTGCGGCATGAGGCAGAGACATTGTGCGAAAAGAAGGCTCAGGCCCTCCTGGAGAAGGCACGGGCTAAAGGGGTCGAAGAGGCGGCAAAGGAATATGGGCTTTCAGTGAAAAATAGTGGATTTTTCAGCAGGGCCACACTTTCAAAGTTAAAAGGCGTGCCCAATGAAGTGGCCAAGGCAGGCCTCTCTCTCTATGAGGAAAAGCCCTTTCCAGATCAGGTCATAAGGGTGGGAAAAGATTTCTATGTCATAGCGCTTAAAGGGCGAAAGGCGCCAGACATGAAGGGTCTTACAGAGGACGAAGAGAAGAAGATCAGGACGAGACTCCTCAAAAAGAAGAGGAACGAGGCATTCGAGCAGTGGCTTACATATGAACGGCAAAAGGCAGAGATAAAGGTTTTGAGGAATATTTAGCCATTGGCTTGACATGTATTTTCAAGGAGTGTAAGAAACGACACCCGTAAAATCCAGACAATTTGACTACAACCCCACTCGAATGGGATATCCTAGAAAGGAGATAACGAGAGATGAAACGTACATTTCAGCCCAGCAATATCAAGAGGAAACGTACACACGGGTTCAGGAAGAGGATGAGGACAAAGGCTGGCAGGATGGTGCTCAAGAGGAGGCGGGCCAAGGGCCGCCATAGGCTCACTGTGTAGTCTATGCCCTGGCCGCATGGCCCAAGAACAAAAGGCGCGGCAGACCCTCAGGCCCTGGGAAAGACTTAGAAAGAGCAGTGATTTTAAGGAGTGTTTCAGGACCGGGAGGCGGATCAGGATACCAGGACTGCTAATAGTCATGAGGCCCAACAACTTACCATATAGGCGTATTGGACTCAGTGTGGGTAGGCGCTTGGGAAAGGCGGTTGCGCGTAACAGGGCAAAGAGGATCATACGGGAACTGTTTAGGAAGAATAAGGAGAAGCTGCCCCAGGGACATGACTTTGTGTTTATCCCCCAAGAGGATTTTTTGAAGATTAAATGGAAGGAACACGTAAGGCATCTAAGCGATGCATTCTCTTCATCATAAGGCTTTATAAATACCTTATAAGCCCGCTATTTCCAAAGAGTTGTAGATTCTATCCCACATGTTCCCAATACGCCCTGGATGCCATAGAACTCCATGGGGCTAAAAGGGGCCTCCTCCTAGCGCTAAAACGCGTATTAAAATGTCACCCATTGCATCCTGGAGGCTATGATCCAGTTCCTGATCCGAAGGGTTATCAGAGGTTGACCAGCAAAAAACAGAGGGAAAAGAACGAAGAAAATGGAATGGAGAGCATTTTTAGCAATAACACTGTCCATACTTGTGTTGGTGGTCTTTCAGGCATTCTTTGCAAAATACCAGGGAAAACCCCATGAGACACCTCCTCCACCAAAGGCGGCCAATACCACAGAACAAGAAAAAAATGTAGGGCCCACATCAGTTACATCCACTGGCCCTGCCCCGACTGAGGAGGCCAACTCTGTAAATAGCGCGTCGCTTACTGCACCCACGGGTACGCAGGGCCACATCATGCGAGAGGCCAAGGACGTGGTCCTGGAGACCGATCTCTATAGGGCCGTCTTCACAGAAGAGGGTGGGGCCATCAAGGCCTTTTACCTCAAAAAATACCATGAGAGCGTTGAAAAGGACTCCCCTTTAGTAAATGTGGTAAATTCTATCCCACCACTTTATCCACTGGCATCTGGTACTATGGGGCGCCCTGGAGGCGTAGGTGGCTTTGTGCCCATCTATATGAAGGCACACAGGGGTGAGGGCGCTATCAGCTTCATTGCCACGCTCCCAGGTGGCGCTGTACTCAAGAAGGTGTACTCTTTGTCTAAGGACTCTTACTGGGTGGATCTCACCATATCTCTGGAGGGTCCTAAAAACGGGCCAGTGCCAGGCCTTTTGTTGGCCAATAAGCCCATCTTGAAGTCCACCAGGTATTCGTTTCAGGGGATCTCGCTTCTCGGCGCAGATGGCTATACAGAGATAAAGCTTAAAGAGGGAGAGACAGAGAAGTACTCTGGCAAGCTCACCTGGATAGGTATAGGCGATAAATACTTCATGGCCACCCTTGTCCCCCTCTCAAAGTGGGTGAACGGATGGGACATTGCCATGAAGAAGGTAAACGGAGACGGCCTTGTCTCTGCCTTTATACGGCCAAATATCGTGGATAGCGCCATTACTTCAAGGCCCTTAAAACTCGGCGCATTCATTGGGCCAAAGGAGATAGACACCTTAAAGGCAGTGGACCATGAGCTGGTCCAGACCATCAATTTCGGCTGGTTCGACATAGTGGCAAAGCCGCTACTATACTTTTTGAAGTTCATATATCGATTCACCCACAACTACGGCATTGCCATCATCATCCTCACCATACTCATAAAGATTGCATTCTGGCCTTTGGCACACAAGAGCGCCAAGGCCATGAAGACCATGCAAAAGATCCAGCCAAAGCTCCAGAAGCTCAAGGAGAAATATGGGGATGACAAGGAGCGGCTAAACAAGGAACTGCTACAGATCTATAAGACCTATAAGGTCAATCCCATGAGTGGCTGCCTTCCAATGCTCCTCCAGATCCCTGTCTTCTTTGCCCTGTATAAGGTTTTGCTCCAGGCAATCGAACTCAGGCATGCGCCCTTTATGCTCTGGATCAACGATCTATCTGCACCAGATAGATTGATGATCCCAGGGGTGGACATACCCATGGTGCACGGTATCCCAGTGCTCACCATACTCATGGGTGTCTCCATGTGGTGGCAGCAAAAGATGACCCCTGCATCCCTTGACCCCACCCAGGCCAAGATGATGCAGTTTTTGCCAGTGATTTTCACTTTTATGTTTGTAACGTTCCCTTCGGGCCTGGTGCTTTACTGGCTGGTCAACAACGTACTTTCAGTGGCACAACAATACTATATCAACAAATTTACAGACTGATGTGTGGAGGGGATTTAATCAAAGGCCAATAAAGAGGAGTTAAGTGAATGGAGACACAGAGGATTTTTGAGGGAAAGACAGTAGATCATGCCATTGAAGAGGCCCTTAAATACTTTGAGTGTACAAGAGATGAGTTGGAGGTAGATGTAATTACCAAGGGATCTACAGGTATTTTTGGGATAGGTGGCAGAAAGGCACAGATCAGGGTGAACTACGTGCCAAAGACACAGGAAGAGGAGTGCTCAAAAGAGGAGGAAACGCCGGAAAGAGAGGCAGAGGAGGGCCACGTTGCCCAGGGGGCCGAAGTGGAAGGGCCTTCACAAGTAGAAATGGAGGAGGAGACCCGCGAGGAAGGGCCACCAAGAGAGCACCTCGAGGCAGAGCCCTTTATGGAAGAGGCCCAGGAGATATTGAGCGAGCTTCTAAGACTCTCCAACATAGATGCAACAGTAAAGATCGAAATGGACTCTCAAAATGGCCCCTATCTCAATGTAGAGAGCGAAGACCTTTCCCTTGTGATTGGAAAGGGCGGCCAGAACCTTGGTGCATTTAAGTACGTGATGAATCTCATGCTGAAGAGGCGGCATGAGGGGTGCCCCACCATAGAGGTAGATGCCCAGGGCTATCTCGAGAAGAGGCGTCAGCAGATAGAGGCCTCGGCGAGGCGACTTGCAGAGAAGGCAAAAAAGAGCGGGAGATCCCAGTCTCTTGAGCCCATGAATGCCAGAGAGCGCAGGTTTGTACACCTGGCAGTAAAGAGGATAAAGGGCGTGACCACAAAAAGCGTGGGCGAGGGAGACTCGAGGCGCGTGGTCATCTACCCACAGAGAAGACGTGGGGGCGGTAGTGGTGGACGCCCTAGACAGCGCCGATTGAACAGACAGTCTGGCGGAAGGGACAGGAGACATTGACTTGTCTCTCCTCGAGAGAGAAAGGGATACCATCTGTGCCATAGCCACCCCTAGCGGGCCAGGCGGGATAGGAATCGTAAGAATAAGCGGCCCAGAGTCCTTATCTATCCTAAAATCCATCTTCAGGCCAAAGGCCAAGGTGGAAGCCTTTGAATCTCACCGCATGTACTATGGGAAGATAATCGACCCCCTCC
>WGBU01000089.1 GCA_015494155.1 Deltaproteobacteria bacterium
ATATTCTCCAAAACCTTGACAATCGGATCAAAAGTAATATTGTGACGTAGATTACTAAGTTCCATAAATAATTTATCATTGAGGTTCGTATAAGGAGGTATCTTTATGATTCAGAAAATATTAATAGCAACTGATGGTTCAGAAGTGGCTAAAAAGGCAGGTGCTTTTGCCATTGATATGGCCTCACAGTTACATTGTCAGGTAGCGGCTATCTTCGTTGCCGACCTGTATGAATTTTTTAGAGGTGAGGAATTGGCCGAAGCCTATGTGCCCATGAGAGATATATTGATAAAAGAATTACACAGAGAAGGCACTATTGCAATTGACACTTTAAAAGATATGGCTGAAAAAAAAGGTGTCAATTTTGAAGGAGAAGTGATTGAAAGCGATAATCCCGCCAAGGAAATACTTAAAACGGCAAAAAATAAACAAGTGGATCTGATTGTAGTTGGTTCACATGGTAAAACAGGTATTCTAGATTATGCTATGGGCAGTGTAACGACGAAGTTATTACACCTTAATACTACCTTTCCAATAACTATAGTACAAGCCGAGCGCCCTTAAAATTATACTACCAGCCTAAATAAAGGTCTTTAAAAAACGCACTCCAAAGAACTTTCTAGGATGAGTTCTTTGGAGTGTAAAAGACAATCTGGCCCGCCCCACTTAATTATATCTCCATCATATTATACGATATCCAGCTAATATTAAGGTTTTATTAATTATTAATTATTAAAACAGAAAAAAATTAGTTATTGACAAACCAAGCAAAATAAATAAAATTCTATTAATTTAGAAAAAATAAATATCCCTTTTAACTGCGGGAAGGCATGAGTATAACACAGGTCAGAAGTTTTTCATCTGTGCCAACCTGCGTAACCAAGAATCACTAAAAGGAGGCGGGAGAAAACCTATGAAGTTAACAACAAAGATCGGTTTGGTGACGATAGTCGTGGTCACATTGGGTCTTGCTTATAGTGCACAGGCTGGTGACATAGAGAGACTTGGAAAGATGATGTTCATGGACAAAAATTTTTCAAGAAATGGGACCCAGTCGTGCAATACATGCCATGACAAACGAATGGCCTTTGTTGATCCAGCAAACGTTCTAGATCCTGAGAACTCTGTAGTTTCTGTGGGTGACGATGGGGTAAGCACCGGCGACCGGAACTCGCCTACAGCAGCATATGGCGGTTACAGCCCAAATCTGCACTGGGATGAGGCAAAGGGGACGTATGTTGGCGGTATGTTTTGGGATGGTCGTGCAACCGGATGGACTCTCAACGATCCCCTGGCAGAACAGGCCCAAGGACCTCCTCTCAACCCTGTCGAAATGAACATGCCCAGCAAGGAAGCCGTCATCGATGTCATCCGCAATGCCCGCTATGTGGGCCTCTTTTACAAGGTTTTTGGCCCAGACGCCCTGGATGATGTGGATAGGGCCTATGACTACTTTGGCATGGCACTGGCTGCTTATGAGCGTTCCTCCATGGTGCAGAAATTCAGCTCTCGTTTTGACGCCGGTGATCTCAATGCACAGGAGCTAAACGGCTTTAGGCTGTTCAAGGAAAAATGTTCCAAGTGCCACTCTGCTGACCCTGGTCCGGACGGCACGCCTCCCCTATTCACCGATTACTCCTATCACAACATTGGACTGCCTGCCAATCCACTTCTTGCAGACAAAGGGATCGATCTAGGTTTAGGTGGCTTTCTAGAAAAGGATTATAATAGCGATTCTCCGATCATTGGGGATCCGAACTATGCTGATCAATATGGAAAATTCAAAGTCCCATCTCTGCGCAATGTGGCCATTACTCCACCTTATGGTCATAATGGGTACTTTGCCAATCTGCGTGACATGGTGAGCTTCCACAACTCCAGGGATACAGGCAACTGGCCAGCACCCGAGGTAAGTGACAATCTGGATCCTGAAGTCGGCAATATGGGTCTAACAGATCAGGAAGTGGACGATATCGTTGCCTTCCTCAAGACCTTGACTGACGGTCGTATGCACATGAGACCTGGACGAAGAGGTCGATAATAGAGGTTTCACAGTTAAGAAAAAGTTAGCACATTATGCGCTAACAGGCACGGTGCCCAAATCTAGCAACGGCCTTCAAACAAAGGCCCGGTAATCCGTCCGGGCCTTTTTTCTCGCTCGCCGACAACACACGGTATTGAAACAATATATGGGGAATTCTTTAGAAGATTACAATAATAAATTGTTACGAATTTTTATGGGTCTGGCACATAGGGAAGCCTTATGAAAAATGTAGTACCCTGCCCTTCTTTACTGGTGGCCCATATCCTGCCTCCATGTTCTTCTACTATTGCCCTGGCAGACGACAGGCCGATCCCAGTACCATGTATCTTACCCTTTGAGTTCCTTCCCCGATAGAAGTAGTCGAAGATATAAGGGAGGTCTTCCTTTGGAATCCCAATACCCTGGTCAGTAACCTTTATTAAAAGCCACTCTCCCTTCTTTTCCACATCTATGGATACAATGCTGTTAGGCCTAGAGTACTTTATGGCATTGTCGAGGAGATTAATAAAGACACGTCTCATGGGGATTCGATCTAGATAGACCGGAAAGACTGCCTTTGAGACACTGGAACTTATCTCTATGGAACGCTCCTTGGCCTTAGGACGAATCTCTTCGATAACGTCGCTTATAAAGGTAGAAAGATCTGTTGGTTCGCGCCTCTTTTCCGTCCTGCCACTTTCAATATGAAGCAACTCCAAGAGGTTATTCAAGAGTACCTCGACAGCTTTACTCTCTTTCAGGATTATCTCCAGGTATTCCTTCTGTTTCTCGTTTAGTGGCCCCACCTTTTCATCCAAGAGCCGCTTGGCCATTCCACCCACCATTGCGACAGGCGATTTGATATCGTGGGCAAAAAGGGCCATTATCCTGTTTCGCATGGTCTGTAGCCTCTTATTGTCCCACATGTCTCGGAAGATCTCGATACCTGCTTCAACCTCTCCATCGTCGTCGAATACAGCGGAACTTGAGAAACAAATGGGCACCCTTTCCCCAAACCTGGTGGTGATGGTGGCCTCTCTCGCAATAAAACTCATCTTGAGTTGTAGACTTTCCTTGAGTGGGCACTGGCCCTTGCAGAGGTTGCTCCGCAGCACATCGGAACAGTATTTTCCAATGACCTCCTTTTCGTCCCAGCCCGTAATTCTCTTTGCTGTATCGTTAAATGAGATAATACGAAGCTCCTTGTCCACCAAAAAACAACCTATTGGAAGACCCTTAAAGATGATGTCAAAAAGTTTTCTTTTGCTGACTTTATAGTTCATAAATCAGTTTCCTTTTTTCCATCTTATCTCCTTGGGAGTGTGAGAGCGAAGGCCCGCCTCCTCCTTAACGAAAGTTATCTTTAATGGATGATGATCCTTTAGGCCAGCCTCTTTTCTTATCCTTTCCAACTCATCTCGTCTCTCTTCCCTCGTAAGTGGTTCTCTCACCACCACCCCTAAGTGCAATTTGTTGGCCGTATCTCTCTTGGCCCTGGCCAATTCATCCAAGAGGAATACCTTGGACCCAGCAAAACGCGCCTGGATGGCCCTCATAATATCCTCAAGATAATGTTCAAAATTGTCCAGGAACTCCTCCCGCTCCCCCAGTCTCCAATCGATGAATGGGGAAAGCCTCTTTTTCCTATATAGCCTGTATATGACCTCAAAGACAAAGGTAAATGCTATGAGTATGAGGGAGGAGCGAAGGGATTCAGGGTTAGTTTTCATGTTATGGGCCACTAAGACGAGCGCTGCTGCGATACAGGCCAAGGCACCAGTGGCTGCTATCATGCGATTGGCACCTGTCTTGTGTGCCAATTTTAGATTTGCCAGGTTGATTGCCCCGAATATGAACAAAAAACCCAAACTCCCTGCCACAGAAATATTTTCTAGGTCAAAGCTCAATGCAGCAGCAATGGTTATACCAGATATGATAACCAGGCCCTCATATGATCCCTTCCAGATCTTTTTGGCAAATACCTTGGGGAGCTCTCCAAATTTGGCCACCATGTAACTCACCCGTGCTGTTCCAAACAGGGTGGCGTTAATGGCCGATGCAGTGGAGAAAAGAGCAGCAATACCGATGAGGATAAAACCTGTCTGACCAAAAAAGGGGCGAGCTGCCTCTGCGAGTACATAATCTTGTGCCTTTACTATCTCTCTATAGCTGAGATTCCCCACTGCCACGATGGCTACCAGAACATATATAAAGATGACGAATATCACCGAGATGAAAAAGGCCCTTGGAAGTGTGATATCTGGTTCCCTCACCTCGGCACTGGTATTGGCAATGAGTTCAAACCCCTCATAGGCGAGAAAGATGATAAGGCCGCCAGAGAATACCTGTAACATCCCAGGATAGGTGGATGGGGAAAGCCTGTGGGGATCCAGAGTTAGAAAACCAGCGGCAGAGAATATAAGGAGTATAAGGACCTTAAAGACGACCATATAATCCTCTGCCTTGCCTACGATGTAGGCCCCCATCAAATTGACCAGTGTAAAGACCATTATAATTGACACTACCAAGACCTTTTTTACAAAAAGGCCTTCGCTACCGAGGATGAGCACAGCCCCATAACTACCAAAGGCATAGGCATATAGAGCAAGCATTATGACGTAGCTTGCAAGCAGTAGGGTGTTGAGCCAAGATGGTATGAGACCAGAGCCAAATGCCTGGACTATGTACTCTATGGTACCACCTTCACTTGGGTATCTCACAGAGAGTTTGGCGTATGAGTATGAGGTGATAAGCGCGATGAGTCCTGCAATAAAAAAGGCTATAGGAGCAGCGCCTTTGGCCAGGAGTACAGTGAGTCCAAGAACAGCAAAGATGCCACCTCCTATCATGCCCCCAATCCCTATGGAGACGGCCTCGAGAAGACCTATCTCCTTTCTCCCATATGCATTGGCCATCAACATCCCTCCTCTTAAAAATAATCGGCCTCCTATGTGAACGGCCCGAGAACTTGGATATTCCATACTATATTAAATGGTCTTCATATGCTATTGTAAGTTTTAATGTAATGGTTAGGCTATGAAATACTTAGATGAAATAACCGGACACGAAGGATTCCTAGACGAAATATTAAATACCATCCCTTCCGGGGTATTTGTTACTGACCTAGACTTTACCATCTTGTTAGTCAATAGGGCAGGTGCCCAGCTCGCTGGGCGAAGCCCTGGAGACTGTTTTGACAGGAAGTGTTATGAGGTCATTCCCACATCCCTGTGCAACACTGTGAACTGTCCCCTCATGGAGGCAAAGACCCTTGGAAAGAGTGTACAAGGACAGGCCACCCTTTATGCAAAGGGCCGCGAGATTCCCATTGAATACACAGGACGCCCACTGAGAAACTTCGAGGGTAAAATAATTGGATATGTTGAACACATTGCCGATATCTCCGAGACCATCGAAAGGGAGCGGGTAATCTTGGAACAACAAGACGAACTCATCAGGCTCTTAAGCGAAAAGGCACAGCACACCCGCGAACTCGAGCGGTTAAATGAACAACTGGTAAACCTCGCCTCAGACCTCGAGGCCCTTGCACACGAACACACCCTCTCTGAACTCGCCTTAGAGATAGCCGATCGTTTCAGAAATCCAGTATTCGCCATAGGGGGGCTCCTCACGAAACTTAAAACCGTGTGCCAGGAACACCCTACAGGCAAAAAATATCTGGAGGCATGCCTCGCTGAGGCCCAGAAGCTCGAGAGCCGTGTAAAGGCATTCGAGACCCTCTCAAAGAAGAGGACTCTATTTTTCAAACAACTCGACCTTAGGGAACTGGTAAAGGATTCCATCAAGACATGGCAAGGGACCTTTTTCAAAAAGGGTATAAGCTACGATTTCGTATTGCCAGACGCACCATTGCATGTAAAGGCAGACGAACGCACCTTTAAGGTGGCCCTTTTGCATGTACTAAAAAACGCTGCTGAGGCATCGCCACCAAATGGAACTGTAGAGATCGCTGTCGTCCCACCAGATATAAGTGGGCCACAGGTGGTGGTGAGAGATCACGGACCTGGTATCCCAGAGTCTGTGCTCAAACGTCTATTTAAGGAACGGATTACTACGAAGTCTTCTGGCCATGGCCTTGGCCTCATGCTAGTAAAGAGAATCATGCGGGAACATCAGGGAGATGTCATCATAGAAAGACCCTCTGATGGCCCTGGCACCATAGTCAGGCTCACATTTCCCAGGCGTTGGCGGGAGCGGACACAGCACAAGGACTAGAGCGTTTAGGCACTTTTGCCGCTGCCGTGCCCCTTTCCCAACACTTCCAACAAGACCTCCCTCAACTGATTTATGTTATAGGGCTTGGGCAATGCAGCATCAAAGCCATGGAGTCTATATTGTGACATAACTGCAGAGGAAGAATAGCCACTTGAGACAATTATCTTGGTCTCAGGATCGATTTCACGTATCTTCTTGGCCGCCTCTTCACCCCCCATACCCCCTGCTATAGTAAGATCCATTATAACGGCATCAAAGGGACGCCCCTCCTCCATAGCCCTCTTGTATACCCTTATCGCCTCTTCTCCATTGGACACAGAGACGGCCTCATATCCGAGCATCTTAAGTACGTCTATGGTAAGTGACCTTATTGCCTCCTCATCATCCATCACAAGGATGCGGCCACCTCTAACCTCCCTATTTTCTGCACTTAGTTCAACCCTCTCGGATCTAGTGGTAGGCGCACCTGGAACTGCTGGAAGGTAAACCGTAAAACGGCTTCCTCTTCCTGGGGTACTCTCTATTTCGATCGCCCCATCATGCCGTTTTACAATAGAATGGGTCGTAGCAAGCCCAAGGCCGCTTCCACCCTCCTTTGTAGAAAAATATGGGTCAAAGATCTTTGGCAATATATTCTTCTCTATCCCATGTCCTTGATCTATCACAGATATGGCCACATATGGGCCTGGCTTGAGCCCCAATGGCCCAGGCCTCTGCACCATTACATTTTCTGCCTTAATGGTGATCATACCCCCATCGGGCATGGCCTGGTCTGCATTTATTACAAGGTTTTGGATCACCTGGCTGATCTGATTGGGGTCCACATTGGCTGCCCAAAGTTCTGGACTGATCTCAAACTTTGCTCTCACATTGGAGCCGCGTATAGAGAAACGGGCAGTCTCTTCTATGATATCACCAAGGGATGTGACAGTCCTAATTGGAGCCCCACCCTTTGAAAAGGTCAGTAGCTGCTGTGTGAGTGATTGGGCCGCGGTTGCCGCATGCTCCGCCCTTGTCAAGAATGGATAAATAGGAGATGAACTATCTAGCCTCATTTTTGAGAGTGCGATATTTCCCAAGATGGCTGTGAGAAGGTTATTGAAGTCGTGGGCAATTCCCCCTGCCAACACCCCTAAAGATTCAAGCTTTTCTAGCTTCTGTTTCTCTGCCTCTACCATCCTCTCCTCTGTCACGTCTCTAAATACCAATACCACCCCGTGTAATACACCATCCTTGTCCACTATTGGGGCACCACTGTCTGCAATCGCCCTTTTGGTCCCATCTCGAGATATGAGAATGGTATTGTTGGCCAACCCCACTACCTTTCCAGTCTCCAATACCTTTTCAACTGGATTCTTCACATGTTCACCAGTATCTTCATTGATGATTGAAAAGACCTGGCCTACTGGTCTTCCCACAGCCTCTTTAGAGGTCCAGCCAGTGAGTTTCTCTGCTGCCCTGTTGATCAAAATTACCTCTCCCTCTGTATTGGTGGCAATCACTCCATCCCCTATACTAGATAGTGTAACTGCCAGGAGATTCCTCTCCCTCTCCACTGCCAACATGGCCTTCTTGAGGTCAGTGATATCGATATTATTTCCACGTGAACCGAGGAATGAGCCATCCTGGCCGAAGACCCCCCTGCAGATATGCCTGATCCAGCGCACCTGTCCATCCTTTCGGATTATCCGATATTCCATGGGTTCGTGTGGCTCTTCTCTCTTCATACGAGAGCTGTCCATATGGTCTGCGTAGATCCAGCGGTCGTCTGGGTGGACGATCTCGGTCATCAGCTCTGGACGTGCCATGAACTCTCCTGCTGTATAACCAGTAATCTCTTCACATACTGGAGAAACATATTTGAAACTCCCATCAGGACCCAACCAAAAACTCCAGTCTGCCGTAAATTCAGTGACCGTACGAAATAGTTCTTCACTCTGAGAAAGCCTGGCCTGATATTCCACAATACTCTGGAGAAAGCGATTTATTGCATCGACTATCATGGCAAGCTCACCGATTCCATGGGCCAGTTCATCTGGGAGACGCTCACCCAGCGACTCTGGTGAGATAGAGGACACCTGGTGGGCGATCATCTGTATTGGCTTGACTACCTGTTCCTTTACAAAGTTGTGCAATATCAGCCAAAAGACCAAAAAGAGGAGTGAAATGAACGTCAAGATAGGGAATACCTTTACTGCAACCTGCCTATTCACCTGTGCCTCTGGGATCGCGGCATAGAAGACCCATCCCTTGGGCACCTTCATGGCAGAACGGAAGGCTAGATAGTGGATGCCACCATATTTATAATGTATGAGGCCGTATGCATCTGGGCCCTCTATATTGTACATGTCGAGTAGAAGATTTGCCCGGCTCCTCATGAGTGCCCAGTCTGGATGGTACACTATGGTGCCAGACCGCATGAGTATAAAGAGGGTGGCAAGGCCTTGTAGCCCTGGTATCCTCACCTCTGAGGCAATGGGGACCAGATCGCCAAGATCTTTATCCACCAAAAGTAACCACCCATTTTTCATGGGATAGAGGACGGTGATCACAGTTCTGATAGAGAAAAATGATTGATGGATTGGAGAGATCCTCCCCTCCTTGAAATATCCCTTCACAGAGAGACGAAGGCCAAGATAGGGACGATATGATGCCTTACTGATATAGACTAGGGTCCCGTTACCATCTAGGGCATAATAACAGTCACCAGGAAGACTTTTGGGTAGCATTGTTTCAAGAATGGCAATTACCGCCTGCTTTGACAAGTTTGGGTCAATAGAGGCGAGCATCTCCTTTATTTCGTGGTCCCTGTGAAAGATGTGTTTTTTTATTATGCCAGAAAGGGTCTGGGAGGCGGTCTTCATCTCAAGGGCGATCCTGCTCTTGATGGAAGAGACCTCTATCTTGGCAACAACCACCAGGGTGAGTAGGAGCCCTATTGATCCAATCAGGAAAAATCCCTTCCTGATCTTATTTAAAAGCGGTCTATTAATCCTTTCCTGGCTACTTGGCATTGTTTCCTGTCTCTTAAAAGGAGACGACTGGTTCAGTGAAAGAGTTCCTCTTCCACTACGAAATTCCCTCTTGTTGCCCTAAGGGCATATATTGGCCTCCTAACGTCCCCAAATTTATCAAAGGCGACGTGGCCAAGTATGGTGGTATAATTACCGGCCAATAGCGATTCTTTTAAGGCATTACCCGTGATCTTACCATCGATCCTGGAGAGGGCATCCCACAATATCCAGATGGCCTCATACGCCCTAGCGGCCTTCACAGTGGGGCTGCGACCAAACTCATCCCTGTAATTTCTTTCAAACAACTTATAGCCTGGATTGTCATATTTTGGCTTCAACATGGAGATCAAAATGAGTCCCTCTACTGCATCGTCCCCAAAGGTAAAAAGCCTCGGCCCATACGCCCATATGGATGCCATGAGAAGGCCTTTATACCCTAACTCTCTCAACTTCTGGGCCAAAATGCCAGTGCCCTTCACCTCTGTAAGCAATATGATGGCCTCGGGATCACCCTCCAAGAGTTCCTGGGCGATCTCCTTGAATCTACCTGGTCTCCTGGAATCGTACTCCACATACCAAAGGCGATAGTGTGATCCACTCTTCCCTATCAGTCGAAAGATATCTAATGAAAAGCTTGGATTACTTATGTCCACCAAGAAGGCTAAGCGGGTAAATCCCCTCTTTTTAAGATAGAGGTCAAAGGCCTTGGCGTACATGGTATCGTCCACACTGGTGCGGATGAAGAGATCGTCTATGCCAGATAGCTTTGAGGTGGCTGTGTATCCAGTGAAAAGGACCCTTCCAGCACCTGTCACCAGGGGGTATGCAATGAGGGTATTTTGAGAGTAACTGTGGCCTATGATGACCACAGCACCTGCATCTATTAGTTCCTGGTCTGCCCTTAGAACCCCTTCTTTCGTATTGTGATCGTCCCTTATGAGTAACTGAATCGGACGGCCTCGGACGCCTCCATTCTGGTTTACCTCTTTGACTCCCAATATTGCACCATCTCTAATGTCGTCGCTAGGTGCCCCAGTAGCGCCGCTCAGATTAACACTGAGACCTATGATGATGGGCCTTGACGTCTCCTTTATGTGGCAATTCCATAGAAATATTGCACCTATTAATAGTAGGCCCAAAAGGGCACGTTTTAAAATGACCCCAATGCGCCAATCATGACGGGCCATCTCCTCCTCCCCACCTCTTTTGTCCCTTTACCCTAAAACCCAAAAATTCAACTATCCTACCTGCAAAAAATCTTGCCATGTCTTCCAGGTCCAACGGCCTATGATAAAAACTGGGCATACATGGATATATGACAGCGCCTGCCTCAGCAGCGCTCAACATATTCTTGAGATGGATCTTGTTAAAAGGGCTTTCGCGCACGGCTAGGATGAGTCTTCGCCCCTCTTTTAAAAAACAGTCACACGCCCTGTGTATGAGATTGCGAGATGCACCTGACGCCACATGGGAAAGGGTCCCCATGGTACATGGCAAGACCACCATTGCACTCCAAAGGGAGGAACCACTTGCAGGAGGTGCCCACAGATCGTCTTCTCTATAGATAGTGTGGGCCAACTCTCTCATGCGTCCAAAGCCCTCCTGGCCAAGCTCAAAGAGGCTCACCTCTTTACCTGCCTTTGAGAAGATGAGATGGACCTCAACACCTAATTCATCCATGATCTCGAGGAATTTTAGGGCATAGATGCTACCACTAGCACCAGTAACTGCAACTAGTACGGGGTGAGGGGCCTCACTAGAGTCCAAGCTTGTGCCAGATCTCATCTATCTTCTTTTTCACCAGTGGGTCCATCTCGATGACATCTGGCCATGGCCTGCCAAAACCCTCTTCTGGCCACTTGCGTGTGCAATCAATACCCATCTTGCTGCCATAGTGAGGAAGTGGTGCCGCATGGTCCAGGGCATCTACCGGACCATCTACAAACATGATGTCCCTTCTAGGATCTACATTGTTACCCAGGCGCCACAAGACCTGGGAAAGGTCCTGGACGTCCACCTCCTTGTCAAATATACATATTATCTTACAAAACATCATTTGTCCAAGACCCCAGAGCGCACTCATGACCTTTCGTGCATGGCCTGGGTAACGCTTGTCTATGGAGACAAAGGCCAGATTGTGAAACACACCCTCTAAGGGTAGATTGATATCGCGTATTTCTGGCAGGGTCTTCTTTATCAGGGGCAGGAACAGCCGTTCTGTGGCCTTGGCCATGTAGCAGTCTTCCTGGGGAGGCTGGCCCACTATGGTGGATGGATAGATGGCATCTTTCCTCATGGTCATGCACTGGACGTGAAAGACTGGGTATTCATCTTCCAGGGAATAGTAACCAGTGTGGTCTCCAAAAGGCCCTTCAATACGGCGCTCACCTGGTTCCACATAGCCTTCGAGGACGATCTGAGAATTTGCCGGCACCTCAAGGGGCACAGTGAGACATGGGACAAGTTCCACAGGAGAGTTTCGGAGGAAACCGGCAAAGACCACCTCGTCTATCTCAGCAGGCAGTGGTGCTGTGGCCGCATAGGTCACGGCAGGGTCAGGGCCAATGGCCACTGCCACTGGCAGCCTCTCTCCCCTGCGCTCTGCCACCCTGTAATGGTGCGCTCCATCCTTGTGCATGTGCCAGTGCATACCAGTGGTGTTTTTATCAAAGACCTGCATCCTGTACATGCCCACATTGCGCCGCCCCGTCTCTGGGTGTTTGGTAAAGACCAGGGGGAGCGTTATGAAAGGCCCTCCATCCTTGGGCCAACAGTGAAGTATGGGCAGGATGCCAAGGTCCACTTGGTCATTCTTATAGACGATCTCCTGGCACCTTCCACTCTTTACCATTTTGGGGAAGGCATTCTTGAGCCTTGCCAACTTGGGGACCATCTTGAGCTTCTTCATGAGGGTGTTGGGCGCCTCTGCCTCGATGAAATCTAAGACCTCATCCCCTAGGGTATCCAGGGTTGGCACCTCAAGGGCCATGCACATGCGCCGCACAGAACCGAATGCATTCATGAGCACCGGTATTTTCGACCCCTCTACCTTCTCGAACAAGAGGGCAGGGCCAAATTGTTTACAGACCCTGTCGGTAATCTCTGTGATCTCAAGGTATGGGCTGACCTCTTCCTTTATGCGGACGAGCTCGCCCTTTTTCTCCAATAGTTCCACAAATTCCTGTAGATTCCTGTACCCCATGGGGGAAACATGGTTTAAAATAATAAAATAGTCAAGGGTAAACTTGTATGGAACCACCTGAAATCCTCGCACCAGCAGGCAATCGAGAGTCATTCGCAGCGGCAATCGACGCTGGTGCAGACGCCATCTATGTGGGGCTCACCACACTAAATGCCAGGGCCTATGCCCAGAATTTCACCCCTGAAGAACTAAATGGATTGAGGGCACTATCTGCCCAAGAAGGGGTCAAGCTATATGCCACTATCAACTCCACAGTTAAAGAGGGTGAGCTCACCACACTCATAAAGATGTTATGTCAATTGGATCAGGTTGGGGTTGATGCAGTGATCCTCCAGGACCTGGCCACCCTTTCCCTCATAAAGAGGTACTTCCCAAGGCTTAGGCCCCATGCAAGCACCCTCATGACCATACACAATTCCCTAGGTATCACCATGGCAGAGAAGCTGGGGTTTCGGAGGGTGGTGATCGCACGGGAGATGTCCTTGAACGAGATAAAGGGCTGTGCCCATGGCACTGCCATTGAGCTGGAATGCTTTGTCTTTGGTGCCATGTGCTTTACCTTTTCCGGGCTCTGCCTCATGAGTGGGCTCTTTGGAGGCAAAGGGAGCACGCGCGGGCGATGTGTACAGCCGTGCCGAAGGCTCTATGTAAAGGGAAAGAAGGGTAAAAAGGGGGCCTTTTTCTCCATGCTGGACCTAAATGCCCTGGAACTCCTACACGACCTATGGGCCGCTGGCATAAGATCGTTCAAAATCGAGGGGAGACTTCGTCCTGC
>WGBU01000090.1 GCA_015494155.1 Deltaproteobacteria bacterium
TCAGTATCCCTTCCACCTTCACATATGCACTGTCTCCACCAAAGATCCCGCCAGCATACTCTGTGGTGATACTGTTGTTCCACCCATGTTTTGGGAGATAGTAGTCGTCCCTGGTATCGTATTTCAATCCCACCAGCATGGCCCTGGTGGTGTGGATGTCTACTGAGTCTCTGATAATAGGAGATGCGTAATACGATAGATCGGTAAGATCGGTATTGTCCATCCTAAAGCTCCAGAACACGCTGAGATCGTCTGTGAGTGGATAGCCCAGTCTTAGTGCACCACCAGAACTATCTTTGGTGTAGTCATCATATTCACGCTCCCAGTTGTAGAGGTCTATACCCAGTGAGAGGCGTGTATCCCTAAAATATGGCTCAAGAAAACTCAGGGAGTACCTGTTGGTGGTGGCCCCCAGGGTGCCACGGAAGCTCAGGGTCTGTCCCTTTCCAAGGAAGTTCCTCTGGCTTATCTCACCCATTACAATGAGTTTGTCCACAGAACTGTAACCAGCACCAATACTAAATGTACCTGTGGGCCTTTCCTTGACATTTACCTTGATGCGCATCTTATCATCTGATGAGCCGCGTTCAGGGGTGATCTTGATGTCTTCGAAATAGCCAAGCCTCCCAAGGCGCTGCCTGCTCTTTCTGAGCCCCGATGCACTAAAGGGTTCCAGCTCATATAGTCTCAACTCACGCCTTATTACCTTGTCGCGTGTACGGGTGTTTCCGCTTATCTCTATGCGCTCAATATAGACCTTTGGCCCTGGCCTTACCCTAAAGGTTATGTCCACAAGCTTTTGGTCTGGGTGTTTACGGATGTCTGGAGTGGTGTCTGCATAGGCATATCCCTTGTCTGCAAAGACGTCGTTTAGCTTGATGATGTCTTGCCTCAAGGTCTCCTGGTTGAATTTCATCCCAGGCCGCGTCTCGATCTCTTTTAGGAGTGCCTCCTTGTCTTTGAGGAGGTCTTGGACGATATCCACCTTGCCAACCCTGTAGACCTCGCCTTCCTCCACCGGAATAGTGATGTATATCCACTTTCCCTTACGCTCCACATTGGGCTTTCCTACCCTTGCGTCTATGTAACCATGGTTGTGATAGTAGGCGCTAATCCTCCCCCTGTCCCTTTCCAATGCGTCCCACTTGAGTACTGCTGCATCTCCCTTTATAAGGGCCAGCCAGTTCGAGATAGAGGGTTTCCAAATCGGCTGCTTCTCCTTGGTCTCCATGAGAGACTTTAGCTCATCGTCTGAAAAGGCCTTGTTGCCCACGATCTTTATCTCCTTTATGAGCACCTTCTCCCCCTCGAATATCTCGAATTGGACGTCTGCAGCCTGGTCAGAGACCTGAGTGTAGGAAGGTATTACCTTGGTGGACAGATAGCCCTTTTCTGCATATAGGGCCTCGATGGCCTTGGCATTTTCGACCAGCTTTTTGTCGTTTATGATATCATATTGTTTTAAGTCTATGGCCTCCTTGAGCTTGTCGGATTTTATCTTTTTATTGCCCTTGAAGACGATCTTTCTAATAGAGGGCTTTTCACGCACTATGAATGTGACGACCTTTCCCTTGGGGCCCTCTTCCACATCCACCTTGATGTCGTCAAAGAACCCCATCTTGAAAATCTCTTTTATGGAGTCGCTTATCTTTTTAGGGTCATAGATATCTCCTGGGCGGATCTTCGACTTCTGGATGATGGCCTCGCTGTCTGCCCTCCTGTTGCCAATGACACGCACCTTGGCCACCCTGAGGGGACGGCTCACCTCTTCCTTTATGAGTTGTGCCACTTCATCCAATATTGTCGGTCTATCCTCTAGGGGCCCCCTTTTGGAGATTGACACCTCTTCTGACTTCCCAGGACCTAGCCAGACAAGCCTCTCGTCCAGATTAAATACCTTTCCAAAGAGGGTGAGGGTCCCCTCTATGAGGAATTCCCCGCCCAACTTCCTACACTGCCCTTCTAGGTCTATCTGTTTGAGTTCACTGTCTCTTTTGAGGGTAAACACTTCAACCCCTTCTGCCTTTAGCCTCCTTGTAAGTGACCCGCGTATCTCTTCCCTCAGACCTGCCGAATCCGGTGGGCCTATGTATTCAAGATCAGAGAGACAGACTGTGGATACTACTTGTGTGGAAATGGACACTCCCTCTAATAGATATAGGAAAAAGAACGCCACAAAAAAAAATAGTGCCCAAAGATCTTTCAGGCCTTTAATCATTGGGTATCTCCTCTAAAACACCTTTTGAGAGGACAAATCTTCTAGTAGCTATCTTTGCCAACCTGGGATTGTGCGTCACGAATACGATCGTCGTCCCCAGTTCCCTATTTAACAGCCTAAATAGTTCCCCTATGGAATCTGTAGCAGATTCATCGAGATTCCCAGTGGGTTCGTCGGCAAACAGGATATTAGGCCTCGTGACCATGGCCCTGGCTATGGCCACCCTCTGCTGCTCCCCTCCTGAAAGCCTCTTTACTGGGGTTGACATCCTATCAGACATTCCCAGGAGATCAAAGAGCCTTTTGGCATATTTTTCCGCCTCCTTCATGGGGGTGCCCCTGATGAGAAAGGGCATACAGACATTTTCAAGGGCAGAGAACTCTGGTAGGAGGTGATGCATCTGAAATACGAAACCCAGCCTCCTGTTCCTCAAGCTGGCAAGCTCATTGGACGACAGCTTGGTCACATCTCTTCCAAAAAGCCATACCTCACCCCCTGTTGGGGTATCGAGGGTGCTCAAGAGATGGATGAGTGTGGTCTTTCCCACCCCAGAGGCACCCATTATGCTAACGATCTCATTTTCATAAATGGCACAATCGACCCCTTTTAAGACCTGGGTCTCCAATCCATTGGATTGAAAGCTCCTTTCCAGTGATCTAGTGAGGATTATGGGTTCCAAGCCGCCTCTCATTTAAACAGATTTGAGGCCACCAATCATAGCCCAACTTGAAGCACTACGTCAATGGAATGAGATTGTATAAGTTGAACAAATTTTTATTGATAAAATTTAGTAAACGTGTTATCCAACATCTAATGTCGGGGAATGGGGATGCCTTTAGATTTCTTGCCCATGGGTTCCAATACCCAGAAGAGCAAGAGTTTATCGAGATCGGCTGGGAGGTCCTGAAGGGTCTTTCTCATGATCTAGACCTGCCTATTGGACAATTTGACACCTCCACAGAGCTTCCAGTCCTCCAGACCGAATATGTGAGACTCTTCATAAATTCTCCCACAGGTGTAGTTGCCCCACCCTATGCCTCTTATTACATCTCCAGGAGCCAGCTCCTTTTCCAAGAGGGGGCTGATGAGGCACTCTGCTTTTACCGGGAGGTAGGGATGGAACCCGAATCAGGCATGGAACCTCCAGACCACATTGCCACAGAACTGGCATTTGTCAGCTATCTATTGGATAGCGGCAACTCTGAACACCTATTGCGCTTTGTCTCTCAACACCTGATGGTCTGGTACCCCAAGTTCCTGGACCGTCTGCTCAGTGCCCGTCCAGCAGAGTGGTATTGCCAGCTTGGCAGGGTCACGGGGGTCATGCTGAAAAAAATCATGCAGGAAGGAGGAGTTCAATGAAGCGACGCGATTTTCTTAAGTTTTCAGCCTCTACTGCCTTGGCGCTCGCAGCCTTGGACATGGATAAAAAGGGGGGATTCTTTAAGGCCGCCACCAGCTACGCCAAGGAAACGGGCTCCCTCCCCGGAAGTCTTGGGGCAAAAGAGGTGCCGAGCGTGTGTGAGATGTGCTTCTGGCGCTGCCCAATTGTTGGGAAGGTGAAGGGTGGAAGACTAGTCAAGATAGAGGGTAATCCCAAGAGTCCAGCCAATGGGACCCGGGTGTGTGCCAGGGGGAACTCTGGTGTACAGTTGGTATATGACCCAGACAGACTCAAATATCCACTAAAACGCATGGGTGAAAGGGGCGAAGGCAAATGGGCCAAGATCTCGTGGGACGAGGCCCTGGACGAGGTGGCCCACAATATGGACAAGGTGAGAAAGAAGTATGGCCCACACGCCTTGGCCTACTTTGACCATGGTGCGAGTGCAGAGTTCACCCGCGAGATCTTCAAGGCCCTGGGCACCGAGAACTATTCCAGTGAGCCTGCATTCTTCCAGTGTGTCGGCCCAGTGGCCATTGCATATCTAAATACCATGGGTTTTGTGGTCTCTGGTACCAGGCAGTACATCGACATGGCCAATGCCAAGGCGATCTTACTTGTGGCATCTCACATCGGTGAAAATGTCCACGTCTCCCACGTACGGGAGTTCATCGAGGGGTTGAGCAAAGGGGCAAAACTCGTTGTAGTGGACCCGAGATTTTCTGCTGCCGCCAACAAGGCAGACATCTATCTTCCCATACGTCCAGGCACTGACACAGCACTCCTTCTGGCCTGGATCAACTATGTGATCCAACATGGGCTATATGAGAAGGAATTCGTAGAGAGGAACTGCATTGGCTTTGACAAGGTGCGGGCTGCTGTAAAGGACTATACCCTTGAGTGGGCCGCCAAGATCTGCGATCTCGATGTAAAGGACATTGAGGCCGCCATCAAACTCCTAGCAGAGAATAGGCCCCATGTGGCCGTACACCCAGGAAGACACAGCACCTGGTATGGTACAGGGGATGTAGAAAGGCACCATGCCCTAAGCATTCTTGCATCTATCTTTGGGGCAGTGGGTCAAAAGGGAGGAATATATTTCCCAACTCCAGTAAAAAAGGCACACGCCCATTGTGCGGCCTGCAGTGAGGAGCATGAAATAGAGGAGCCAGACGTCTCGCTTCGCGACAACTTTCCATTTGTGGAGCCCCTTCCAGGGACACCCACTGGGGCCATCATAGAGGCCACCCTCACAGGCAAACCCTATCCCATAAGGCTCTGGGGTATAAATGGTGTAAATATCATCCAGACCATCCCAGACCCTTACAAGACCATGGAGGCCATAAAAAAGCTCGACTTCATCTATTGTGAGGAGATGCTACCAGGGGAGACTGCCATCTGGTCAGATATTGTTTTACCGAGTGCCACTTACCTAGAACGCTACGATGCCCTCTACGCCTACGACGGCCTTACCCCATACCTCACAGTGAGGCAGCCAGTGATAGACCCTCCCTTTGAGGTGAAGACACCCTACTGGATAGCAAAAGAGCTTGCCAAGAGACTTGGACTTAAGTGCTTTACATGTGAAAACGAAAGGGAATTCATTGAGGAAGAACTCAAGGAACTTGGCAACAGCCTGGAAAAACTCAACCAAAAAGGTGGCCTGATCACCATAAAGCCCAATCCCTACAGGTCGCCAGACAAACTCGAAATGCCCACAGAGAGCGGCAAGATCCTCCTCTATGTGGAGGACTATGAGGACGAAGATCTGGACCCAGTCCCGAGATTCGTCCCAACCCCTGCCCCACCCAAGGGGTACGCAAGGCTCATATATGGTCGTGTCCCAGTGCACACCTTCTCTAGGACCATGAACAACCTGTGGCTACACAACGAATGGCCAGAGAACCATGCATGGATAAATGACCAAGTGGCCAAGAAGATCGGTATCAAGGATGGAGATGAGATCGTCTTGGAGAATCAAGACGGAAGGCGTTCCAATCCAGTGAAGGCAAAAGTCACCCCAGGCATAAGGCCAGACTGCATCTATCTGCCACATGGCTTTGGCAGTAAGTCAAAACACCTTACAAAGGCCTATGGGAAAGGGGCAAGCGACCAGTTCCTCATCACCAAGACGGTTACAGACCCATTCATGGGCAGCACTAGCAAGAGGACCAATTTCGTTAGGATCCTAAAGGGTGAGAAGGCCCTGGAGATCCCGGAACTTCGTCCAGTCCCCAAAGAGATACCACGCTTTGAGCTTAAAAGGGCATAAGAGGAGGTGACTGAAATGAGCCAATACGCAATGGTAATAGATCTGGACAGATGTGTTGGGTGCCATGCCTGTGCCGTGGCCTGCCGGGCAGAGTGGAAGGTCCCTGTGGAAGAGGGCTATAGGCGGAATTGGGTAAAGAGGATAGGCCCTGTTGCCACACCCCATGGCCTTTCATATACGTTTTACCCTGGGCTTTGCAATCACTGTGATCACCCAGTCTGCGTGGATGTGTGTCCAGTGGACCCAGAGGAACGCACATTCAAGTCCTTTAAAGATGGACGCACCAAGAAAATGACCATAAAGGCCACTTATAAGGAGCCATTCACTGGCATCGTGCTCATAGACAAGGAGCGGTGCATTGGTTGCGGCGCATGTGTAGAGGCCTGCCCATACCATGCGAGATACCTCGACGAGACCTTGGATGAGCCCAAGGCAGACAAGTGCACATTCTGTTTTGAGAGGATCTCACGGGGTGAGGTACCGGCATGTGTCAAGACATGTATAGGAGATGCCAGGATATTTGGCGACCTGAGCGACCCCAACTCTGAAGTCTCAAAGTTGGTAAAGGCCGGTGCAAGGCGCCTTGAATCAAAGGTGGTGAAGATCGGCCCCAACGTCTACTGGAAGGGGAAGAAAAAGGACATTCACGCCCTCATGTCTGCATTTGCCCCAATGGAGAAGACCTGGGAAGAGGTGAAAAATGGTCCAGACCGATTGAGGCGCTCTCTCATAAAGGCACTTGTATAGAAACATATCTTTTTTAGTGCTCTTTTAAGGGGCCACACAAAAAAGGCTGTGTGGCCCCTTTTTCATAGAATGCGCTTATGAGAGGCCAAGGATTATTCCCATCAAATGGAGGACCTGTGTTAGCCTCTGAGTGGCCAAGAGCCCAGCAACCCAGGCCCCACCGACCAGTCCTATTAGGAGAGTATAGACCAAGAGGGGGTGCCTCTCAAAGGCGGGAGAGAGTTTACGCCAGTACCAACCAGTGGCTATGCCCATAGCGAGACCGGTGAGAAAGCCCATGAGGTGGGCGGTCCTGTCTGTGCTCTTATCCCCGACGCCCAAAAAAGAAAGCAGTGCGAGCCCTGTCCCCAGGTAGATGAGTGGACGCTTATAGGGGACCTCACCCCTCATACCCTTTGACAAAAGTACACCACAAAGCGCTCCCAATACACCAAAAACAGAGGTAGAGGCACCGATTGAGCTGACCTCGCCAGGCTTTATGGAGATTGCGAGGAGATTCCCAATGACCCCGGACCCCAGGGCAAGTGTCCACGTCAAAGGCCCGCCAATCAACTGGGCGAGGAGTACTATAAAAAGACCACCCATCACCATGTTGGAGAGAAGATGGGATGGGTCTTGATGGAGGGTGAGGGCCGTCACTGGACGCCACCACTGCCCCTGTTTGAACACGGCGTATGACTCATTGGCACCTATGGAGACCAGGATGTCGCGGACCACATCTGAGAGAAAGAGGGAAAAAATGGAGGCAACTACTAGGAGCCCAAGGATAGGCCCTTCTATCTCGTGCAGTTCATAGGTGGCTCCAGGATAGCTCCTGGGCCACCCCCTGTTCTCCAGTTCAAAGGCCCTTATCTCTTCCAGTGCGCGATCAAGGTCCTCGTCATCCACTAGAATTGACAGAAGATCACTTCTTGCTATGAGCTCGTGGGGAATACCCCTTGAATAGAGGACCAGAGACCACTGGTTGGCGGTCTCAATGTCCTTGGGTACGATCTCCTTCATCTAGAAATCTTATCTCGTCCCCTACTCGAATGGTCCCACCTTTGACGACCCGTCCAAAGACCCCTTCCCTGGGCATTATACAATCGCCTGCCATGGTGTAGATAGCACACTTGGTGTGGCATCTCTTTCCTATCTGGGTGATCTCCACAATGGCATCCCTGCCTATCCTGAGCCTCTGGCCAACAGGCACCTTTGGCCAGTCGATACCAGAGGTGGCAATATTCTCGGCATAGGCACCAAAATCCACAGGTAGCCCCTTTCTCTTTTGCTCTTCAATCCTCTCTGTTGCAAGAAAGCTCACCTGTCTGTGCCA